>DATLCB010000162.1:0-9435 GCA_035526625.1 Chitinophagaceae bacterium | reverse complement strand
AATATATTGGGCGACAGGAATCCCAACTTCACTGCTGGTTTTCTGAATTCGTTCAGTTATAAGAACTGGAAACTAAGTTTCCTGTGGGATCTTAAAGTAGGTGGTGATATTTTCAACGCCACTGATATGTATCTCACTTTACAGGGAAAAAGCATACGTTCATCCGACAGGCTGACTCCAAGAGTAGTAAAGGGTGTATTAAGAGATGGACTGGAAAACTCTGCAACCCCTACGCAGAATACTATCGTCCTTACTCCTTATTATGCGCAAACCTATTACACGACGATGCCTGAATCTGAGTTTATCGAGAAAGATGTGAACTGGTTCCGCTTAAGAGACCTGACATTATCTTATACTTTCCCTGAAAGGATATTAAATAATGCCAAGTGGATCAAAAACCTGAGTGTATTCTTTACGGGTAATGACCTGATCCTTATGACCAATTATTCAGGAGGTGATCCTGCTGTCAACGGTAATACTACCGCTACAAGAGGTGTAGGAGGGTTCGGTTTTGATTATGGTAATACAGGAGCGCCTGTTAGTTTGAATTTTGGTATTAAAGCATCCTTCTAATTTTAAAAGAATCAAATCATGAAAAAATTAATTATAAGACTGGCCTTAACAGGGGTGCTTGCTTCGGCACTGTTCTCCTGTTCGAAAAAGATCGATGAGGCCTATGCCAATCCCAATACGGACCTCAAATTATCTCCCGAGCAATTATTGCCCTATATAACCAATTCCATGTTTGCCAATGGTAACGGTCATGGCGCGGCACATGATGCCCGCTATATCGGCGCTTATGTTCAGAATTGGTTTTATGCCGTTGCCGGCAGCAATTATGACCGGATGGGTTATACCAGCAGTACTGCCGACGTAGGACAATCTATGTGGCGCTCGCATTATTATGATATCGGGGAGAACAATAAGAAAATGATCGAATGGGCCATACAGGAAGAAAAATGGGATTATGCGGGAGCCGGTAAAGCTATATTCGCATGGAGCTGGCTGACCTTAACAGATATCTACGGGGATGTGATCCTCGATGATGCTTTTAATACGACGCTTTACACTTTCAGGTACAACACACAACCGGAAGTTTACAATTATGTCCGCCAACTTTGTTTTGAAGCTCTCGATTATCTTAATCGCACGGGCGGAAAAACAGGGAACCTCGCACAAGGTGATGCC
This sequence comes from Chitinophagaceae bacterium, assembly GCA_035526625.1. GTDB lineage: Bacteria > Bacteroidota > Bacteroidia > Chitinophagales > Chitinophagaceae > JJ008. The sequence goes on along the minus strand of DATLCB010000162.1, from coordinate 8,247 downwards.
TACTTCTATGGTGGAGATGTGAACAAATGGAAGAAGTTCACTTATGGTGTATTGGCCCGCTATTACAACCACCAAAGTAATAAGGCAAACTATATGCCCGACTCGGTGATCTATTATTGTAACCTGTCAATGGCAACCAATGCTGATAATGCCACAGTAAAATATGCGGCCACGAGTCTCACGAATACGATGAATTATTACGGCTCTACACGGAACAACTTTGGAGTAGGAAGCACCCTGTCTCCTACCGCTCCGCGTCAATCTGCTTTTATCGCCAAATTACTGACAGGTCAGAATACGACATTCAATTCGGTGAGTGATCCCCGGGCTATCTATATGATCCGGTTAAATACAAAAGGTACTTTCGCAGGTGTGGAACTCAACAGGGGAATAAGTAATCTACAGGATTCATTAAGGCCCGAAAGTTTTCATGGTATCAGCCAGTTCGCCGGTGCGAATTATACGGGTGACGACACAAAAGCCAGGTTTATTTTCCGCAATGCCTCCCCTACTCCTGTGATGACAGCGAGCGAAATACAATTCATGAAAGCTGAAGCTGCTTACAGGAAAGGAGATAAAGCAACTGCGCTGACCGCCTACAGGGAAGGTATCAAGCTTCATTTTGATCTGTTGATGGCAGATTATAATACCAATGTACCGACCTTGCTCACTCCAGCCATACGGGATGCTTATCTTGCCAATCCAGCTATCGTACCAGCATCTGCTGCCAACCTGACCATGCAGCATATAATGTTGCAGAAGTATATTGCCTTGTGGGGATATGGTATACTCGAAACATGGGTGGATATGCGTCGTTTTCATTATACCGACCCTGATCCTGTACCTGGTAATCCTAATCCCACAGCACAGGTTTATACGAACTGGACCCCTCCAACTATACCCATCCTGGGAAGTTCTACCGCAGATATATTTTCACCCGATAACGGGGGCCAACTGGTGTACAGGATCCGGCCAAGATTCAATTCAGAATATATCTGGAATATTAATGAGCTGGCAAGGATCGGCGCTTTGAATCTTAATTATCACACGAAAAGAACATGGATTGTCGAATAATAATCTTAAACACAGCCAAGAATGAAACTACTACATAAAATATCGGCGGGTATAAGCATTGTATCCACCTTGCTTATCATGCAGTCCTGCACGAAACAAAACCCGAAATTGGTGGCGTCGCAACAAACGGACTTCAGTAATTCCTCTATTGTACAGGTGTATATGGCTGCGGTTGGTACGATCAGTGCCAACGTATTCGTCGATGCGGCCCAGCTCACCGGTGCGACGATCGCATCAGGTGGCGTATTTCCTCCTGGTGCCGGAGCCGTCGGCGCAAATATTCAATCAGGTGTACGGGCCTTTTTAGTTACAACACCTACGCCTTTGTCTTTTGCTGAGAACATGCAGCCTTCCGGGGCTCACACCATTTTTATCTATGACACCAGCAACGCACCCAAACAAAAAACGGTGCCTACGCTCCTCGAGGTACCGGCAGACACTACAGCACGCCTGCGGTTTGCCAATTTTGTTTATTCACCTTTTGCCATTCCTGCAGTGGATGTTTTCTCAAAGAGAAGGAACGCTGTAATCTTTTCAAATGTGCAGATCACCGATGTAACTGGTTTTATCCCCTATGCATCAGGTCTTACTGACACTTTATATATCAGACCAACTGGCACTACTACTAATCTTCAGAATTGGGTACCACCAGTGGCTCCGGCAACAGTAGGTGCTTTTGCGGACATCCGGCTGATCACCACACCGGTTGCAAAAAGAAGTTACACAGTTGTATTCAGGGGTGGTTGGAGAGCTTCGGTTTCGACCAACAGCACTGTCAGAACACTATCTATATTTACGAATTATTAAAATAGGATGCTTTTGCGAAAAGGGTTGTACTAAATACAACCCTTTTTTTATGCAAAGAATATATAAGCGATCGCAATGGCGGTAATAATACCGGCAAGATCGGCGAGTAACATGGTGGTCACTGCATACCTGCTGTTCTTGATACCTACAGCGCCAAAATAAACGGCGATGATATAAAATGTAGTGTCAGATGAACCCCGGAAAACAGAAGCAAGATTCCCCGCAAAAGAATCGGGTCCCTGTGCATTCAGTGTATCGATCATAACAGCCCTTGCCCCACTGCCGCTCAAAGGTTTTATCAGGGCGGTGGGAAGACTATCCACGATCCTCGCATCTCCATTGAGCATAACAAAAAGATTCTTGATTCCATCGAGGATAAATTCAAAAGCGCCGCTGTTACGAAGCAAACTGATGGCCACCAATAAGCCGACCAGGTATGGAATGATACGTACCGCGGTCTCGAAACCTCCCTTTGCTCCTTCTATGAACGCATCGAAGATGTTGATCCGTTTATACATCCCTCCCAGGATAATAAGTAAAAAGATAAGAAGGATGATCCCATTGCTCAGGCTCGTGGAGAATAACTGCACCCCTTCTGCATCAAGGGATTTGATATAAAAGATCAGTGCGGAGATCACAGCAGTGATACCCAGCACCCACATCATAATTACGGGTTGAAATAAACGGATACCCTGCCGTACAGCCACCATCGTCATCGCCGCTATCGTTGCCACAAAGGTGGCGATCATGCAGGGAATGAAAATACTGGTGGGCTGCGCGGCCTTCATCGCAACCCTGTCGGCAATGATCACCGTCGGAATAAGCGTAAGTCCCGATGCATGAAGACAAAGGAACATCAGTTGCGCATTGGACGCTCTTGTTTTATCAGGATTGATCTCCTGGAGACTTTCCATGGCTTTGATACCAAAAGGAGTTGCTGCATTATCAAGCCCCATCAGGTTAGCGGAAAAATTCATGACCATATGCCCCATCGAAGGATGATCTTTCGGAACCTCGGGAAATATCTTTGAAAAGAAAGGGCCGATTATCCTTGATAAAAAACGGATACCGCCAGCTCTTTCGGCAATATTCATAAAACCCATGAATAATGCCATGATACCGATCAAACCAATACAAAGATTGACCGCATCTTTACAGGTCTCGAAAATACCATTAGCGGGCAACAATCTATAGGCCCTGTAAGAAGCCCCGGCTCGGTATACCTTTTCTTTGTTCCATACAGCTGTTTTCTGAGTGACCAATTGTGCATGTACTGCCGCAGGTACCGCGGTGGAATCAAAACTTCTTACAGACGTTGTATCGGTGTTCTTTCCCGTCACAAGCTGGCTGAATACCTGTTGCTGTCCGGGAACAAAAGCAAACCTGGCCGCGGCGACCAGCAAGGCTACAAGCATAAATGCGGTCCATATTCTACTCAGGGCCATATGAGTCTGTAGTTTATAGTTTGTGGTTTGAAGTTAAGCAGATTCATTATAGCAACTCCATTCTCCCACAAATGATTTGCGTATCTTCGCCGCCTTAAAAAATTACTGGTTTAAAGAGTGCAGGCAACTACAAACTATAAACCACAAACTATAAACTAGAGTATGGCTTTACAGGCAGGCATCGTTGGACTTCCGAATGTTGGCAAATCCACCTTATTCAACGCAGTCAGTAATAGTGCAAAAGCGCAGGCAAGTAATTATCGCTTCTGTACCATTGATCCCAATGTCGGACTGGTGGATGTTCCCGATCCCCGCCTGAACAAACTGGCAGAGTTGGTGATACCCGACCGTATCGTGCCGACACAGATAGAGATCGTCGACATCGCCGGGCTGGTTCGTGGTGCGAGCAAAGGCGAAGGACTTGGCAACAAATTCCTGGGAAATATCCGCGAAGTGGATGCGGTCATTCATGTGATACGCTGTTTTGAAGATGAGAATATCCTCCGCGACGAAGGCGCTATCAACCCCGTAAGTGATAAAGAGATCATCGAGACCGAACTTCAATTGAAAGATCTTGATAGCGTGGAGAAAAAAATTCAGAAAACGGAAAAGCAGGCCCGGATCGATCCCAAACTAAAAACCGAACTCGATGTGCTCATCCGTTGCAAAGAACAGTTGGAAAAAGGAAAAAGTATCCGGGAATTAGCTTTATCGAAAGAAGAAAAGGTTGCGGTGGCTGACCTGTTCCTTTTAACAGACAAACCTGTGCTTTATGTTGCCAACGTAGATGAAGCTTCGATGCACACAGGCAATAAATTTTCGGATGCGCTGAAGGAAGCCGTAAAGAATGAGAAGGCCGAGGTCATCATCATGAATAATAATATCGAGGCCCAGATAGCAGAAATGGAAAGCCCCGATGACAAACAGCTTTTCATGGAAGAATATAAAATGAAAGAACCTGCGCTTGACCGGCTGATACATTCTGCTTATAAGTTGCTCAACTTATTCACTTATTTTACTGCCGGTGTCCAGGAAGTAAGAGCCTGGACCATACAGCAGGGCTGGAAAGCGCCGCAAGCTGCCGGTGTTATCCATACTGATTTTGAAAAAGGTTTTATCAAGGCAGAAGTGATCGGTTATGATGACTATATCCAGTACGGTTCCGAAGCTGCTTGTCGCGATGCCGGTAAACTAAGGATTGAAGGAAAGGAATACGTGGTGAAGGATGGCGACGTGATGCATTTCCGGTTCAACGTATAAAATACTTCTTTATTTCTCTTCCTTATTCCTTATTCCTGATTTCTTATTTAAAAGAGGGCGGTTATTCCCGCTCGTCCCAAATGCACGGTCCGCGACTGACCCGATTTCCTGCCATCATACTGGAAATTCAATTCAAGGTTATTAAGTAAGCGTTTGGAGAAACCCAGCATCCATAAAAAATTCTTGCCGGGGAGAAGACCGTCTAGCATAATATAGCTTACTGTAGTATTGGCAGGGAACCCGTATGAAATATTGCTCACCGTGAATTTAGCGGTAATAGAACCGCTCTGTAAAATATTATACTTCGATTCTATATTGATGGAATTTGAAACAGACTTTTCTCCGCCATACAAAGGCAGGTTTTTCTTTTGATCTAATTTATAACTGGTCACTAAACGGAACCTGGTCCCCCGTATATATACCAGGAAGGGTTCAACACTATAGACAGATAACTCATAGTTACGATTAGCGAATTGCGGGGTGTACAAGGCATTCAGCCCTTTCTTACCATTAAGCGTTAGGGCAAAATGGTTGTTTATATTCCAGCGGAACTTCATCGTCCACTCATTCAGCTTGCGGCTTTCATAACCATAGGTAAGCAGGGATTTGCCATTGTTGCGAAGGTTGCTCAGGTCAATGCCCCATTTACTACTGAAGCGGTTAAAAGCGATCGTATTGAGTACTGTCGTATTGAGCGTAATAAGTGCGGCGTCATTCACATCATATTTGAAAGGATTGAACTCGAAATGACCCTGTGCCAAAGATTTTTTACTTGTTTGTAGGGAGCTAAGCAACATCAACCGTGATAGGATCTTTTTGAATCCCTTACTATCGGGGTTGTTAAGTAAAGACCGCGGGCTGATCGTAAAACTATAATTGAAAGTTGTATAATTTGCTTTAATGAAATCATTTGTCGGTGTAAAGATGCGGAGGAATTTTGCCTGGTCAGGGAAAGCAGCTATCTCAAACTCATTCAATTGCTGAACCCCATCACTGTTATAATCTATCCAGGCATATTGTCCTGTTCCTGCAGGTACTTCCAAATAGGCGAAATCCCGGCGCTGCTCCTGCCCCGCTCCCACTTCATACAGAATATTACCCGTCACTAAACCTTTCCATTCATTCATCACATATTCTGCACGGCCCAATACGGTCTCCTCTGCTTTTTGTTTGGAAACGGTCGTATCATATACTTTCAATTTCCGGAAGGTGGTGTTGAGGTAAAATTGCCGGTTTGGGTTGGACAATAATTCTGTTTGGAAATTAAGGTTGAGACTCCGGTCACCACGGATAAAATTCTTATTAAGAGGATACTTGTCCGAGCGGGTGAAAAAAGTGATCTTATACCGGTTCCTTTTTGTTTCATCCGATTGAAGATAGGCGGAGTACACATCGAACCAGAAAGCCGTGGCCAGGAGTGAATCGTTGATCTTATACCGGTTATTATTTTTTTCCAGCGCATAATTCAAGCCCAGTCTCCATTTCTTCAGCCGGCTCAGTTCCTTGCTTATATCGATAACAGGTCTTACAAAAGTTCCTTTATTACTTGCAGCATCAAATTGGGTTATGATAAACTGGTTATTCAGTTGCCATCCTTTCCACCTCGCAAAATGCCGTATCGCATTTTGAAATCCCCTGTAATCATCGCTGCGCTGGTAATGCGTGAACTGGTAATAGAACTGGTGATCTTTGTTATCTCTCAACTGTGCTGTAGCTTTTACAATATTCTCATCCACAGGAACAGGGACCGGTTGTAGCAACAATCCCCAATCCCTGGAAAACTCCACGTTCCTCAATCTTTCCAGTGGTCTGAATTTCCGCTGCACATATTCATAATCAAGCGAAGTGATCAATTGTAATTTTCTTGCAGAAGAAAATAGATGGTCATTGCTCAATTGTACTTTACCTGCCCATCCCCTGTCGTCGCCATCTTCTTTCGATGAGAAAGTATTGACATCATTGCTGCTTGTAGCTATTTCGGTTTTTACGAGTGTGGAAGACCCGATCTTATAATCAAGCCCGACATCAACAACCTGTTGCTTCTTCGGCGCCACCAAAATTTGAACCGGCTCATACTGCCCTTGCCTGGCTGCACCAACCGGAGCTATATACCGATACACTTTTCCATTGGCGCCATTAAAATCCAGGACATAATCGCCGTTCCCTGCTCCAAGATCTGAAAAAGATAAATTATACCTGGCTAACAAAGGGTTGGTCGAATAAACATAAAATGAATCAAGGCCCGCATATTGTTTTTCATACAGGATCTTTCCTGCGGCAAAACTATCAATGACCGCTGAAGGATAAAAAGCACGTTGAATGCTATCACCAAGCGCGGAAAGGAACTGTTTCTGCTTATCATCCAGCACCTGGTTTATCTGCGAGTTTTTGGCATCACTGTTTTGAAAAGCGCTCAGACGAAGTTTCAGCCGCTGGTTGAATTCGAGTTCCTGCGAAACATAAAGGTTTGCATTCAGGTAATTGCGGTCAGCATATTCAAACTCCACTTGTATCCGGCTGTCTTTCGTGATCATTCGTTTTGGAGTAAACGTGATCTCGGCGGTATTATAATTGATCACATAGTCCTGATCCTCTCCCCGCTGCAACAGTTGTCCATCATAAAAGACTCTTTCGGTGTTGGCCAGGACGATAAAAAAGAATTCATTGTTGGCGCCACGCAGCCGGTAAGGTCCCTGATTCCCTTCCAGGGGAAGAAGTACATTGCGGGTGAACTTTCCTTTTGCTACCGAACCACTCAGTAAGGTCTTTGAGTTAATGGTTCTTGATATACGGTTACTGGTTTGAAAGGCGATCCCCTGCAATCGCTTGTAAAAATTTAGAAAATAACTCTGGTCCTGTCGCAGGTCGATATCTCCCAGGTTTAGTTGCCAGCCTCTTTTTTTGAATTGCAGGTATACCTGGTCAAATTCATTTAACTGCTGCGTGTTACCATCGGGTTGAATAGGAATATTATTATCAGTAATAGCAGCCTGTATCTCAATACTGTCACCAAGCATCCCACTGAGCTGGAGATTAAAGGTCGAGTTGAGAACAGCATCCTGACTGTTGCCAAAACCTACCTGCCGGCCAAAACTTCCTTCAGCTTTTAACGTACCAAAGTCAAAAATACTTCGTTGAGCATTCGTCAAACCGCTGTCAAATTCAAAAGGCGTTACATAAAAATTATTTTTGATGCTGTCATATTGCATCCTCTGTGTTATCGAGTTCAGTTGAAAAGGAAATACACGGTATGTAAGGGTGATACTGTCAGTCCCTGGTTTTTTTTTCCAGAAGAGAACAGCTTTTACAAGATCAAGCTGGTAATCCGTTGCGGGTACATGAGGTATGGAAAAAGAATTAGGTATTATACTCAGCGTATCGATCTGCACAGTATCAGCACCTACTTTTAATTTTTTCTGGCGGATATTAGAAAGAGGTTGATCATTAGATGGGATTTGTGCAGCAAGAGGGAAGACATGCAGGCAGATAATGGATACTAATAATATTCTGTATAAACTGCTCAATAACAGTCACTTTAGTTCAAAATCGCTATTTTCGTAGATTTATTGTGTGAAGGTAGCTCAAGTGTAAACAAATCCTGTAAAAACCATTTACTTTTTTAGACCCCCCGGGAACTTATGTGTAAACGGTATAGAAAACT
>DATLCB010000161.1:0-8075 GCA_035526625.1 Chitinophagaceae bacterium | reverse complement strand
ATCTCTCCCTAATATCCGGACGCAACCCTGAGTTACTGATCGGACAACATGTAGTATCGGCCCCTTTTGTAAAACAAAGCGGGTTGGAAATAATGCCTACTGGTTATATAGTAATAGATGGAGGGGCTCCGACAACTGTATCGTATATCAGCAACGCTGCGCCGGTACCTGCAGATAAAAATGAGATCGCCATGTGTACTGCTATGGCAGGTGAGATGCTGGGCATGAAGCTGATCTATATGGATGCGGGCAGCGGCGCTAAAAGACCGATCACCGAGAGCATGATAAAATCAGTAGCTGATAATATCGAAGCCCCATTGATCATAGGTGGTGGTATACTGCAACCTGAAAAAGCGTACCTGAATTGCAAAGCAGGCGCCGACGTGATCGTGGTTGGCAATGCAATTGAAAAAGATGCGTCACTGATCAAAGAGATGAGTGATGCCATTCATTCTATCCCTGTAAAGATCTAACGCAACTCTTCTGTCTTCACTCTGCTGGGTGTTTCTTTTCCTGAAACAATACTTTTTGAACTCAATGCGATCGCTTTGATCACCATCGTCATATTCTCAAGATCCAGTGTCTTTACTTCATCACTGGGTTTGTGATAGTGAGGTTCCACATCCATCTTTGAAGTAGAGATCGTATGCGCGGGCACACCCAGCCTTGCCAGTGTGGCATTATCGGAGCGGTAGAATAATTGCTGAGTTGGGTAAGGATCTGGCTGGAAGGTAAATCCTGTGCCTTCGAGATCCTTTGAAAGTATCTCTCCCATATTCGTTTTGTCGTAACCTGTGATATAAGCCGAGTTCTTTCCCCATTTACTTTCGGTGCCTATCATCTCGATATTGAACATCGCCATCACTTTATCGGGATTGAACTGGCGGGAAAAATATTGCGAGCCAAAACCACCGCTTTCCTCTGCGGTGAAGGCGGCAAAGACAATGGTTCTTTCGTTGTTGTTAAGTTGCTTGAAATACCTGGCGAGCATGATCACACCCGTAGTTCCGGCGGCATCGTCATTGGCGCCGTTATAAATAGAATCGCCTTCTACAGGTTTGCCTACACCGATATGATCATAATGACCCGAGAAAATAACATACTCATCTTTCTTACCCTTCCCGGGTATCACACCCACTACGTTCGTCATCTTTTGTTCATTGATCTCGTGCATAACTTCTACTGACCAGGCAGCCGGCTCTGTGTCCGCCAGTATGAATACAACATTGCTAGCTGTCTTGAACATAGACGATTTCAATCTTGCCAGGTTACCAAAATTGTTTGCAAAACTTTTATCTACGAGCACGAGCATGTTCTTGTTACCCCTTGCATATTTTCTTGCTTCCGTTTGCAGGTTGGCGCCGGCCTTGATCATTGCTTTTTCATAACCGGAATTCTGGTCGATCTTGAGTTGGGGCTGACAGGTAGCCGCGATGATATTCTTTTGCTCGACCACAGCTCCATCCAATGTTGCCGTTGCACTGATGAATTTTGGCCGTACGATCACGAATTCCTGGCGAAAGCTGTTACTGTTGTTCCATGTTTGCAAACCTGCAGCTTTAAATTCAGCCGCAATAAAATCAGCAGCCTTATCGATCTCGGGTGAAAATACTCTTCGCCCGCGCATCTCATCCGATGAGAGAAAGTTGATGATCCTTTCAGCTTCTTTTACTTTAAAGACATCGTCTGCTTTCTGCGCCCATAAAAAAAAGGTTGTTGTTATCAACAACCCCGTCAAGAAAATTTTTATCATACGATCAATTCTATAATTTAATAATCCTTCCCCTACTACCTATTCCCTTTTCACTACAAAGACATCATCTCCTTGAACTTCACCGTTTGCCTCCGGCTTACTTCAATTTTCTCGCCACCTTTTAGCTCCAGCAATAATCCTCCATTAAAATAGGGCTCTATCTTATCGATCATGCGGAGATTAACAATGTGTTTGCGATTGGCCCGGAAGAATGTCTTTTCATCCAGTCTTTCTTCCAGTGCATTGAGAGATTTTAAGATCAGCGGTTTATTGGCGCCAAAGAAAACCTTGGCATAGTTGCCTACGCTTTCAAAAAGACGGATCTCGCTGAGTTTAACGAACCAGCAACGCTCACCATCTTTTACAAATACCTGGTCGACTTCCGTCAGCAGGCTGTTATTATTACCGGTCTCTTCCGTTCTGTGTTCTTTGATATCAGAGAGGTTAAGCTTTTGAACGGCATCTGCCAGTCTTTTTGGTTCGATGGGTTTTAACAAATAATCGAGCGCATTTACCTCAAAAGCCTTTAAAGCAAATTCATCATAGGCTGTCGTAAAAATTACCTGTGGTATTTTTTCAAGTTGTGACAGCATATCAAACCCGCTCTTGCCGGGCATTTGTATATCCAGGAATATCAGGTCCGGGTGTTGATTTTCTATTTTGGCGATACCTTCTTCGGCATTGGCAGCTTCATCCACTACTTCGACTTCCGGGTAATCCTGCAATAGTTTTTTCAATTCAGTTCTTGCCAGTCTCTCATCGTCAATGATAATTGCTTTCATGTGGTTTGCTTTTTATGGTGTCTGACGTCTAAAGAGCGTCCTATACCTGTTAAGTGCCCGATACCCCTGAAGGGTGTCAAACATTGGTCAGTGGTATCAGCACTTTTGCTTCCACCAAAGAACCGTTGATCTGTTTTATATCAAATTTTGCTTTATCGCCGTATAAAAGACTAAGGCGGTTCGTCGTGCTCGAAAGACCAAATCCCTCGGTATTCACTTTTCCATTCAATTGCCCTGTATTCTGCACCACGAGTTCGTGATAATTCTCTTTGAAATCAGATATCACCTTTACCACACCTCCATTGATCTGTTTGCTGATACCGTGTTTGATCGCATTCTCTACCAGCGTCTGCAGCATCATGGGAGGCACGGGTTGGTCCAGCGTATCTTCATCGATCTGGTACTCTATCTTCAACCGATCCTCAAAACGCATATTTTCCAGGGCCAGGTAGTCTTTTACGATATTCAGTTCTTTTTCCAGGCTAACGGTTTCCATTTTCTCCGACTGCATACTGCTGCGAAGTATATTACTGAGTTCGGTAACGGCACGGCGGGCCCTTTGCGGATTTTCATCCACCAATGCCCGGATACTATTGAGTGAATTAAATATGAAATGAGGATTGATATGAGCTTTAATGGTCTGCAGTTCCAGTTCCTTTACCAGGGATTCCAATCGTAAAGTGTCCAGTTGTTGCTTCCTGCTCTTCGTAACATAATGATACATGAAATAGATCAGGTTCCAGATAAAGAACAGGATAAAAAAGGAGAAGCCACTGCTTAATACAAGGACCAGTTTGCTTACCCAGTATTTTACATCAGGTCTCGACAACAAGAGTACCTCATCGCCGCTTAACAGGTTCAATCGTTCTACTCCTTCTAACCGTAAATAAGAAGCAACGAGAGCCATGAAAAAGGTAAGGGTCACAAAAAGTACTACCTGACGTTTGAGGTTCTTCTGCAAAATGCCGACCCGGGTAATGACCTCCCGCATGATATGAGAGATAAGGATACCGAGGAAAAGAAAGATCAATAGTCGGTAAAAGAATTTATCGTCAAGTTTATCGAAAGAGAAGGCGAAAAAAGTATTGATAAGGCAGAAACTACCCCAACCTATCACCTGGAAGGTCCAGTATGTGCGCCATTTTTTACTCATAGACAAAGCCAAATCTAACCAAAACCCTGCCTTGCAGGGACTGTAAATATACCAGTGGCAGACGGGTTTTACAAATGAGTAAGAAATGAACGAATGAGAAGCTATAACCACTGTATTACAGAACCTTTACCATCATTCACCTTTGCATAATCTTTAGCAAAAAAGGCTGAACGGCATGAGCAATAAGCATTAATTTTACATTGTCTAAAAACGCAGCATGGAAATATTACCCGGGCCGCTTTTACAAACGATCGATTCACCCGCCGACCTTAAAAAACTACCCCGCGAAAAACTTCACCAGGTCTGCGATGAGCTGCGCCAGTATATCATTGATGTCGTAAGCGTGCATGGAGGACATTTCGGTGCCAGCCTTGGAGTAGTAGAATTGACCACTGCGCTACATTATATATATGATACCCCTTACGATCAACTGGTATGGGATGTGGGTCACCAGGCTTATGGTCATAAAATACTGACAGGCCGCCGCGATATATTCCCCAGCAACCGTAAATACAAAGGCCTGAGTGGTTTCCCTAAAAGAAGCGAAAGCGAGTACGATACTTTTGGAGTAGGTCATTCTTCCACTTCTATCTCAGCCGCATTGGGAATGGCGATGGCAGCAAAGTATAAAGGAGAAAAGGACAGGAAAGTGGTAGCCGTGATCGGCGATGGCGCTATGACCGCCGGTCTGGCGTTTGAAGGAATGAACCATGCAGGTGTTGCCGACGCAGATATGCTTATCATCTTAAATGATAATTGCATGGGCATTGATCCGAATGTGGGCGCCTTAAAAGAATACCTGACAGATATCACCACTTCACCTACTTATAATAAAGTAAAGGATGATGTATGGAAACTGCTCGGCAAATTACCTGTCGGGAAAAAATTTACCCGTGCGATGGGTCATAAACTGGCGGATGGATTAAAAGGAATGGTGAGCAGCAGTTCCAATTTATTCGAAGCCTTAAAACTCCGGTACTTTGGTCCTATTGATGGACATAATGTAGCCAAGCTGGTTGATACACTAAAGGACCTGCGCAATATACCCGGTCCAAAGATCCTTCACATCATCACTACCAAAGGAAAAGGATATGCACTGGCGGAAAAAGATCAAACCAAATGGCACGCGCCGGGGTTGTTCGATAAAATAACCGGTGAGATACAAAAGAAAAAATATGATCTGCCACAGCCACCCAAGTACCAGGATGTATTTGGTCATACTATTATCGAGCTGGCAGAAAAGAATGAGAAGATATTCGGCATCACTCCCGCGATGCCTTCCGGTTCTTCTTTGAAATACATGATGGAAAAAATGCCGCATCGTGCTTTTGATGTGGGCATTGCAGAGCAACATGCCGTAACCGTAAGCGCCGGAATGGCTACACAGGGAATGAAAGTGTTTTGCAATATTTATTCTTCTTTCATGCAGAGAGCATATGACCAGGTCGTACATGATGTGGCGATACAAAAGTTGCCGGTGATATTCTGTCTCGACCGTGCAGGTTTGGTCGGCGATGATGGCCCAACGCATCACGGTTGTTATGATATACCTTATATGCGCTGCATCCCCAATATAATTGTAAGTGCCCCGATGAATGAAGCCGAACTGCGTAACCTTATGTATACGGCACAACTGGACTCTACCAAACTACCTTTTGTCATTCGCTATCCAAGAGGTGAAGGGGTAATGCCCGAATGGAAAACAGAGATGAAAGAGATCGAGATCGGTAAAGGAAGAAAACTCAAAGAAGGAAAAGACATTGCGATCCTTTCCTTTGGTCACCCCGGCAATTTTGCTGCTGCTGCTATCCGTGATCTGAAGAACGAGGGTATCAATCCCGGTCATTATGATATGCGTTTTGCCAAACCTCTTGATGAGTCATTACTACATGAAGCCTGCCAGCGCTATGAAAAATTGCTTACTGTAGAGGACGGTACGGTAAAAGGCGGCATCGGTTCCGCCATCCTTGAATTCATGGCGGAGCATGGCTATAAGAATGAAGTGAGGATCCTCGGTATACCTGACAGGTTGGTAGAACATGGTACTCCAAAAGAACTTCACCGCGAATGCGGTTATGATGCGGAAGCTATAAAAGAGACCGTTCTGGAAATGATGAGGGATACAGTAAGCAGTATTAACACCACGGTTTAAACTTCTTCCGCAAATACCCTGTGACATTTTTTTTCTTAAAATTATCTATCTTCAGTAATAGCTGGTTACGGCTAACAATTCCACCCCATGGATGAATATTTACCTATACTAATAATATTCAGTCATGCGCAAATCATTACTTCTGCTATTAGCGATCCCGCTCCTGCCATGCTTTTCCCAGGCGCAGGATATTACGGGTAAATGGAATGGGATCATGACCCTGGAATTGTGGTGGGATGGTATAACAGGACCCTGGCACAGAAAATTCGATATGACAGTCCAGAATAATGTGGTTACCGGCACCATGACTGGTGATGGGAAAGTGATCATGGATGGTAAGACTCTTGCCATTGGCAACTGTTTCGGAAGCGGTACGGGTGAGTTGTGGAGAGTGGCATTCAACCCCGACGGCACTTATGACCTCGAAGCCATATCTCATACCTTTACCTGCAGATCCGAAAGTACACTCGATGGAAGTGTTACTATTACTAATGACAATCATGAGGACATCGGCGCTCATAGCCAACCGATACCCCGCAATCGTAAAGTGTTATCCGGTACCATAGATACCACTGCTGAATCGCAAGGTATCGGGACAATGCGAAAGTATTTTTCATGGACTCTTATTGATGGACCCCTGGATGCAGTCCTTATCGTTAAGCCGGTCAATTATACTACATGGACGCCCAAACCGGGCCGTGACGAGCTCCTGAAAGGCGATGCAATGGCAGTAGAACTGAAGGTACAGGGTTTGAACGGAGGAGCATCATCGCTGGAAGCAGAAAGATTTGAGATCCGTCTTACCGGGACATCTTCCGAGCCTGGTACTACAATAAATTATCCTGTAAATCCTTTATACGATCTCCCTGACCTCCGCTTGTTACCGATCATTGACGCAGAGAATCCCGGAGAGGGACAGTCGATCGAAATTGAATGCACAAATGGTTCAACGGGTACTTTTTTTATTGGATCATATGATGGAGGTGGCTGGTCCGACCTCAAAGTGCTGGCTATCCTGAAAGGGGGTATCCAGATCGAAGGCCACTTAATGAATCCCGCGGGAGTTTCAACGATCCCGATACCCAAACGAAAGCCCGGTTCTCATATTGCGGACGCCTGGCTGCAGACAAATGGCAATCCGGCGGAAATGAACGATAAGGAAGTTTCACCGGGAAACACAAACAATGGCGACGGGCTAAGTGCGTATGAGGAATATCGCGGAGTATGGAGAAACAACCAGCATGAACGATTAAACCCCAATAAAAAAGAATTAGGTGTTCAAAGCAATAGATCGGATGGAACGGTTTTCGATGAAGGAATTGGATGGTTCAAAACTGCTTCAGGTCTCGAAGTGATCAGGTTCACTGAAGATGAGATCGGTACGGACAGGATGTTGAACAAAAATAACAGGACCTCGAATGTTTATAAGCAGTATGTGTTGAAATTGAGAACGGGCGTAACTACTAAAGGAGCAGCGGGGGAAAACCGTCCCACTAACCTGGATTATATGCTTCCTTATCAATCCGACGAAGTAGTTATAAATACTACATACATGAATGCATTCCACCCTCTGCAAGCAGCGGAAGCCCGCAATATGAATGTGCCAATGCCCTATACATTAAATGAACTGATCGCTTCAACAGTCGCACATGAGATAGCACATGGTGTAAATGTCAACCATCATGGCGATCATTCAAAGAATGTGATGCAGGAAAGGGAAATATGGGATGGCCAGGGTAATTTTCATGTTTTCAATAGCAAAGCAGTGCCGCAGGAGATCCCTGTTTCGCAATGGGATCTTGACCCCGTTTTGCAAAAACATCATTTTAAAATTTTCGGTAACACAGGTGAACGAACGCCAGGCAATGAAGAGAGTGGTGACATGAGTTGTTTTATGTGCTATACTTCTATGTATAACTGGTCGTTTGTAACCGGCCCAGACGGATCGCTTAATTATTATATGGTGCCCTTATTACCGATCGGCAGAAAGTTGTGTACTAAGGCGGACGCAACAGGTATCAATACGAAACCATGGTTTTTCGGACCGGCTTTTAGAGGAAATTGCCTGGGCCAGATACAATTGCGATAGCCAGCTGGATATGAAAAAAAGTTGCATTAAAGATCCGTTAGTGCTTATAAAAAGGGGCTCCAGCCCTTTCGGTAGATACTTAGTGTTGAACTTATCATGTAATCCGGTTTAGTATTAACTTATTGTCGGCCAAACTTCGCGATTAA
>DATLCB010000160.1:0-6602 GCA_035526625.1 Chitinophagaceae bacterium | reverse complement strand
ACAAGATCCCGGAACACCAAAGATCTCCAAATATGCATTCGGAAAAGATTATCATGAGGTCATCCGGGATAAACTAACGACCCTGGTTACGATGATGAAAGAAAGTATTGGCGAGATCAACGGAAGAGGTTTTGTTGATTCGGCGCCGGTACTGGAACGTACGTGGGCACAACGCAGCGGGTTGGGCTGGGTAGGTGAAAATGGGAATTTGATCAACAAGCAAAGCGGCTCCTTCTATTTTATCGCCACATTGGTCACCGATCTTGAATTGGAATATGATGACCCTTTTGTAAAAGATCTTTGTGGCACCTGCACTCGCTGCATCGATGCTTGTCCCACGAATGCCATCTTGCCCGGAAAGGTTGTCGACGGCAGCAAGTGTATCTCCTATTTCACCATCGAACTAAAAGAACTGCTAATACCAGGTGAAATGAAAGGGAAATTTGATAACTGGATGTTTGGTTGCGATACCTGTCAGGATGTATGCCCCTGGAATAGGTTCAGCAAATCCCATAATGAAATAAATTTTCAACCTGTTCCCGAAGTACTTAACCTTTCGAGCCGTGAGTGGGAGATGATGACAGAGGAATCCTTTCGCCGGATATTTAAAGACTCTCCTCTCCGGAGAAGTAAATTCAAAGGCATTCAGCGAAATCTGAAATTCATAGCAGAAGAATAGATCATTGTTCGAGCAGGGCCTTCAACTTTTCCAGGCCTCTTTCCATTAGCGGGCCATATCTTTTTTCCAAAAGAAGGCTGGAAAATTTTTCCCAGGGATACCATTTCAGGTGAAAATCCATATACCATTGCAGGGTAACTGTATTCGGAAGAGAGGATGGATATATGTTCCACCCCATTGCTGCTCTTTTATTTCCTTGTATAGATCCATCAGCGTGGATAGATGAATCCCTTACATCGTTGATCGCCGGCAGAACATTAGAATCTGCGCCGGGATACCAGTTGATCCAGTTGTTTGTATCCCTGATCTGTTCCATCACTTTATCTTTTGACACACGTATATCCGTTGCTTTGGATATCCTGACATTCGACGGAAAGAAAAAAGAAAAGATCGTTATTAATAACGAGAAGAAAATGACACTGATAATACCCAATTTAATTACCCTCATGATAACTGACAGATGATAACTGATAGATAATAACTCGCTTTCACTATTCACGCCCCTACTCCCATTTCAATACTCTCATCAGAATAATATAAATGATGGCGATCCAGATACCCAAAATTCCCAATTGTCTCAAACAGTCTGACAAATGCAAGCCTTCGAAGGAGATCTTTCGGACCGCGTCGTTATATTGGGTAAGAGGCAATACCCTGCAGATCTCCTGCAACCACCCGGGAAATACCTCAATGGGGAAAAAAGTACCGGAGAGCATCATCTGTGGGAAGCCAAATAAGTTTATTATCAGTGGAATGGCTGTATCTGTTTTCACGATGCTACTGAAGATAAGTCCCACTCCCAGGAGGAGGAACAGCATAACGATCGTCATAAAAACGATCTCAAAAAAAGTAAGGATCCCGTGCTGCAGCGTAAAGTTGAGCACAAAATGCCCGAATAATAACAGCACGATCACACTCAATAACTGGAAGAAGATACGGCTGATACCGATACCCAGTAGAATATTGAGCCGGCTCACCGGCGATGCATAAAATCTTTTCAGTACTAATGTTTCGCGGAGACCAAAGAAAGTGAATGCTACCCCGAACAGCGTGGAAAAAAGTATCGAGAATCCCAGCTGCCCTGGCAGTACAAAATCGATCTGCCTGTATCTTCTTACGGAAGCGATCTCGGGTCTTTCTATATTGACTAATTGACCAGTATGTCCTATCAGCATTTCATACTTGAGCTTCAGGTATTCCAGTTTTTCCATAAAGCCCCCTATCGTGGCGCCACTTGCGGTAGTGGTATTCGTATGCAGACTGTAAGAGGATCTCCCGGCAGAATCTTTTTGCTCTTTGATGGTAACGATCGCAGTTAACCTGCCTTTCTGCAATTCTTTTTTCAAACTGGCAGAGTCGGGAAAGGAGACGATGCGGATGGAAGGATTATCTCTTAACCTTTCATAAAATACATTATTGGTATCGGAGCCCGCACCTATGGCAATACGATAACTCACACCTCCCCCATTTCCGAATGCACCGAAGATCAGTACAAATATGATCGGGAACATGAGGCTGAAAAAGATCGCAGCCGGATTGGTAAAAATAGCTTTGAAGCTGGCTTTGGTTATGGCCCATAAAGCTCTTGACTGGCTATAAGTAGATGACATGATCGATAGTTGGTGGACAAATGTATTTAATCTACGCTAGCAAAGCTGAAAATAAAGATATTTGGCCCTCATGAATACCGCATACTTGCTTACAGGGGGCAATCTCGGCAACAGGCAAGCAAACCTTGCATTGGCAAAAGAACATATCAGCCAGCAATGCGGAACACTGGTCAAAGTTTCGTCGCTATATGAAACAGCAGCCTGGGGCAATACCGATCAGCCTGCCTTCCTGAACCAGGCGTTGCAACTCGAAACGAACTTGCATGCCCGTCAACTTCTCCGTCGGCTGTTGAAAATAGAAAAACAAATGGGACGTGAACGAAAAGAAAAATATGGGCCAAGGATCATTGATATCGATATCCTTTTTTTCAATGAGGAAGTGCATAACTATTCATTGCTGAAACTTCCGCATCCTGAAATGCAGAACCGGCGTTTTGCATTATTGCCGCTGGCAGAGATAGCGCCCGATATCATTCACCCCGTGCTTAAAAGATCGGTCAGTGAACTGCTGTATGAATGTCCCGACCTCCTCGAAGTAAAAAAGTATTCCTGATTTTTTCCACAATCCTGAACAGGTAATTAATAGCCATTGCATTTGGATTATTTTGCAAGCCTGAGACAGCCTCATTCACTATTCCATATTCACTATTGACCATTCACCATTGACCATTCACCTTAATGAATTATAATTTCATCACTATAGAAGGTAATATCGGGGCGGGCAAGACCACACTGGCCCATCTTCTGTCCAAACATTATAATGCGAGATTGATACTGGAAGAATTCGCTGACAACCCTTTCCTTCCCAAATTTTATGAGAACCCAGGGCAGTATGCTTTTCCGCTTGAGCTGTTCTTTATGGCTGAACGTTTCAAACAGCAAAAAGAATTGTTACAGCAAAAAGATATGTTCCAGAGCCTGACGATTTCCGATTACCTGTTCACCAAATGTCTTTTGTTCGCCAAAGTAACTTTGCCAGATGATGAGTTCAGGCTGTACCAGCGGCTGTTTGAGATCATCAACCAGCAATTAGTGCAGCCGGATATTCTTATCTATCTCCATGCGCCTGTTACCAAATTGCAGGATAATATTAAAAAACGTAACCGCTCTTACGAGCAAAACATACCAGACGATTATCTTTTCAATATCCAGGAAACCTATACCCATTATATTAAGCAGCATAATATAAAGACCTTGTTTGTCGATACCACCAATGCTGATTTCCTGCACAATGAAAATCATCTCCAGGTCATCTACGACGCACTGGATAAGGACTACGAAAATGGCCAACACTACCTAACCTTACCTTGATCTATCACTTTTTCATTTCTTATGCCTGATTCCTAATTCCAAATTCTTAATTCCTAATTCCTCCTGAGCTTGTCGAAGGATTCCTGATTCCTGATTATCTTTGAGCAGATGTCTTCTATTTTCCCCTCACAAAGCCTGACGCCACTCCAACACAAAGAATTTCGCCTCTTTATTATTGCCCGTTTTTTTCTCATCATGGCCCTTCGCATGCTGGGAACGGTAGCAGCTTATAAATTATTCAAGCTTACCCAAAGTTCCTTTTCAATTGGACTGGCCGGTTTATCAGAATTTGTGCCGGTGTTCCTGCTTGCACTATATGCGGGGCATGTGATCGATAAGTCTGACAAGCGCAGTTTGCTACTGAAAGGTATACTGACCTATTCGCTTTGCGTCATTGCACTCATCGTCATCACTTCTCCCTGGTTTGAGACCCATGTAAAAACGAGTACACCCCAGTTATTTTTTTACGGAGTGATATTTTGCACAGGTATCATTCGTGCATTTACCGGTCCTACCACGAATGCGATCATTTCACAGCTGGTTCCCCGCAATATTTTGCAATATGCTGCTAATATAAGTTCTTCGACCTGGCTGGTAGCTTCTATTACCGGCCATGCTTCCGCTGGATTCTTTATTGCATGGTTTGGTGTGCATGCTACTTTTTATATCATTCTCGGTTATGTGTTCATAGCAGCCAGCCTTACTTTTTTTATCAAAAAGAAACCGATTGTCAATCAAAAGAAGGACATGCGTGCCTGGGAAAGTGTAAAAGAAGGATTGAAATTCGTGTATAATAATAAGATCATGCTCGGCGCCATTTCATTAGATCTCTTTGCCGTTCTCTTTGGTGGCGCAGTAGCCCTGATCCCGGAGTTTGCAGATCATATACTAAAGGTCGGGCCTATCGGGTTTGGCTGGCTGAATGCCGCTATGGATATTGGATCGGTTATCATGATAACGATCCTGACCATAAAACCTATGAAGAGGAAACAGGGATATAAAGTAATGTATGCCGTAGCTGGTTTTGGTCTTTGCATCATCATCTTTGGTTTTTCCCAATGGTATTTTGTTTCCTTTATCGCTTTGCTGCTGGCGGGTATGCTCGATGGCATCAGTGTGATCATAAGAGGAACGATCCTTCAGCTTACAACACCCGATGATAAACGGGGAAGAGTATCGAGCGTAAATTCCATGTTCATCAATAGCAGTAACGAACTCGGCCAGTTTGAAAGTGGTTTTATGGCAAGGGCGCTTGGTACAGTTCCGTCTGTCATTTTTGGAGGCTGTATGACCATCGTCGTTGTCATCATTACCTGGTTCAAAGCGCCAGGATTGCGAAAATTTGAGTACTAAAATCGATGAGGCACCAATTTTGTAACTTCAGTTTATAAGTATACCCTTCAACTATAAACTGTACACTACAAACTATAAACTATTTATGCTTCGCCGCCATTTCATTCAAAATTCCGCTCTTACTATCGGAGCACTGAGCCTAAGTCAGCAAAACATATTTTCCGTGTTTTTCCAGGAGCCCTGGAAGATCACGATGTTAAGAAATAACATCGGCATCTTTGAAGAGAAAGGGGGCACGATCGGTTTCTTACTTGCTAAGAAAGGGATCGTTGTAGTAGATTCCCAATTCCCAGATCAGAGCAAGCATTTGATCGACGAATTGAAGAAAAGAAGTGAGAAGCCTTTTGAACTTTTGATCAACACCCATCATCATGGTGACCATAGTGCAGGAAATATTTCTTTTAAGGGTATAGTAAAGCATGTGCTGGCCCATCAAAATTCTAAAAAGAACCAGGAAAAAACGGCCAAACAAAACAAATCAGAGGACAAACAACTCTACCCTGATCAAACGTATACAAATACCTGGTGCGAGAAGTTCAAGAATGAAAGGATCTGCCTGAGTTATCATGGGCCTGCTCATACAGATGGCGATAGCTTTGTACATTTTGAAAACGCCAACATTGTTCATTGTGGTGACCTGGTTTTCAACCGCCGTCACCCTTATGTGGATCGTAGCGCTGGCGCCAGTATCAAAAACTGGATAGAAGTTTTAAATAAAGGGATAAGCAAATTCGACAAGGATACTATGTATGTATTTGGCCATGCCGGCCCGGGCTATAAAGTTACAGGCACCGCCAATGAGCTGAATAAGTTCCGTGATTACCTTGGTAATGTGCTCAGGTTTGTAGAAGGAGAAATAAAAGCGGGTAAGACAAAGGACGAGATACTAAAAGCAACACTCATCCCTGGCGGTGAAGAATGGAAAACAGATGGCATACAAAGGCCTTTGGGTGCGGCGTATGATGAGTTAACTGCGAAAGCATGAGATTTGCTTTTAAAGCCAGGATCTACAAGGTCGGCATCAACCCATGCGTAAAAGTGCCGTTATCAATAACAGCAAAGCTTAAAGCCGACAAAGGTTACATTCCAATAAAAGGAACTATCCAACATTATTTCTTCCAGCATACTCTCTGCCCCGTAAAAGGAGAAAAATATCGTTTGCATGTAAACGGCCCTATGCTTAAAGGAGGAAATTTAAAACTGGGCGATGTTGCACATTTCATGATAGAACAGGATACACTGGAAAGGAACAAGAATGTACCGATGCCACCCATCTTCAGAAAAAAGCTGGCAGAAAACAAATTATTGACTGCATTTCAAGCATTGACGCCGTCAAGACAAAAAGAGGTCAATCGTTACCTGGGTAATCTTAAAACAGAAGAAGCCCTCAACAGGAATATCGATAAACTGATCAATGTACTGAAAGGAAAGATGGGGTCTCCCCTGCTCAGAATGAACTGAGTAAAACTATAAGTTCGGTTGTACTCTTTTATCAAAATATATCCTTCGCTGCTGAATGACCTTTACCCTCTTCATATCTGCGTGAAGCGGATTAAGTACAAAATTCTTTTCCTCCGGTACCAATACACTTGGAACGGCCAACAATAAACCGCTCTTCGCCCTCAGGAATTTATCGCCCATTTTTTTAG
>DATLCB010000159.1:0-2403 GCA_035526625.1 Chitinophagaceae bacterium | reverse complement strand
GCAATAAATATATCACCGAGACCAGGAGAGAATTTTACCGGATGATCTTTAGTGCGATGCAGGGAGGTTTTATCATTTCTTTTATAGCGATCGTTAAGAACCTGATCGGAAAATTAAAATGGGCGCCATTTCCCATGGGATTTTTATACAGTTTGAACTACAGCGCCGGTTTTATCCTGATCGATGGAACGAGGTCGACACTGGCTACAAAGCAGCCTGCATTCACTGCCAGCGCAGTTGCGGGTTCGCTTGATACAAAGAAAATTGCGGGTGAACCCGACCTGGAAGGTCTTGCGGCGACAGTAGCCAAAGTATCACGCAGCCAAATCGCTTCCTTCTTTGGAAATCTCATCATCGTTTTCCCACTCACATTTTTTCTTGCCTGGGGTTACCAGGAATTATTTGGTGATAAGATAGCTGATGGGGAAGCGGCTTTGAAGTTGCTGAAGGATCAGCATCCATGGCGAAGCGGGGCCTTGCTTTATGCATGCATAACGGGTTTCTTTTTATTCCTGAGTGGCATAATCGCTGGTTACTGGCAAAACAAAATTCAATATGGACAGATCAGGGAAAGGATGAAGAGACATCCGGCATTGATGCGTTCTTTATCCGCCAAACGACTGGATAGATTATCTGGTGTGGTAGAAAGACATTTTGGTACACTGATGGGAAATATTGCGCTGGGATTTTTTCTTGGCTTTGCGGGTGTAATCGGAAAAATATTCGGGATACCCTTTGATATCCGTCACATCACCATATCAGCAGGTAACACAGCGATAGGAACGTACGGGCTTGG
Organism: Chitinophagaceae bacterium; assembly: GCA_035526625.1. GTDB lineage: Bacteria > Bacteroidota > Bacteroidia > Chitinophagales > Chitinophagaceae > JJ008. The sequence goes on along the minus strand of DATLCB010000159.1, from coordinate 1,607 downwards.
CTTTGATAATATCCCGCCCTATTTTATGCTGGCTGTTTTCTTTGGAGTGCTGGCGATCGGTTTTCTGAATTTCCTTTTTAGCTTCTCTTTTGCCTTTATCATGGCTGTAAAATCAAGAGGCATCCACCTTTCTCAATATCCACGATTGCTCCGGATCCTGGGAAAATATTTTTTAAAGCATCCAAGAGAATTCTTCCTGCCTTCCAAAAAACAGGTCGAACCTGTATTTAAACCTTTGGGCAAATGATCAGAGGGACCTGAACTTGAATTTCTGACCCCCGATCGAAGCTTCATACATCAGTCCGCCTTTTGCCTGTGTAAAGATCATTACTCCATTCTTATACTTGGCATTAGCAGAAGCACCCGCGGTAACTGCTACGGCAGATGCCTGGGCAGCAAGTTCAAACCTGTCTTCTTTGAACCGGTTGAAAGCGTCTGCTGTCTCAAAAAATATTACTTCGCGGTAAGCCTGGCCGCCCCATTGAAAACCAATGGTGACCTGCGTCATTTTCGCCATTCCCACCAATGAACCTCCGCGGAAAGCAGCGCCGTTACCGGCAGCCCCTCCTAACCCGATACCACCTTTGCCTACATTGGGAAGTATCACATAGGCGTATGCACTATTGAACATATTTTTCAGGAGACCATCTGATTTAAGGAACTCTTGCTTTGCCAGTTTTGCATCACTGACTATTTTCTTGTCCTTACTGCTTGATTGAGCTATGGCACTCTGGGAAATGAAAAGGAGACCGAGAGTTGCCACACGAAATGAAAGGGCTTGTGTTTTCATATATAAATTTTGTGTAAGTTACAAAAACAAGAAACAGGCCAGTTTATCCATTTGCTGATCATTATTCCTGGTCATTCAAAAAATAATTATGCAATACATGATCATTGAAAGATTCCGTCCAGGCCTGGTAAGGTCAATGTACCAGCGCTTTGAAGAAAAAGGCCGGATGATGCCGGAAGGAGTGAAGTATATCAATAGCTGGATCAATGAAGATGTAACTGTATGCTACCAGGTGATCGAGGCCGAATCATTAGATCGGGTAAACGAATGGATCGGATGCTGGAAAGACCTCGTGGACTTCGAGATCATCCCTGTTATAACCTCTGCAGAAGCGAAAGAAAAAGTATTAGCCTTATAGTCGCTTATTTCAGGAACCGGTAGGTCCATTTTACAAGGAATATATTCCTTCCCTGATCGGCAAATGCATTATCGAAAAGACTATTGAAAACAGGGGATGCCAGGTCATCGTAGGCATCAGGTGTATTTCCCTGCGACCATACAAGGTATAATTCAGAACCTCTCCTGTATTCCCAGCGTGCCACAAGATTGGAACGGAACTGTACAAAGTTGAAATCTGGTTTGCCAAATGTATAATCCGTAATTGCATCGTGATTCTCATCTATACTATACACGCCATTATTAAAGCTGATCTCGTTAGGCGAATAAACATGGAAACGATCGTTGAATTCTTTGGCCACCGGGTTGGAGACATAGGCAAATTTGCTATATAGCGGACGGGTGATAAAGGGCTGTCCATAATATTGCAATGTCAGGTCAGGAGTAACACTGAAATTCAATCTTGCTGTAAATCGTAAGG
>DATLCB010000158.1:0-15300 GCA_035526625.1 Chitinophagaceae bacterium | reverse complement strand
CCACTTCTGATAAAATAAGGAATGAACTATCGCAGCTCGGTATCTTATTAAAGGATGAGAAAGGAGGGGAGATGAGCTGGAGCAGTGAATAGAGGATAACTGACAATTGATAGTTAGAAAATTATCAGTTAGCCACTATCAGTTGTCAACTAAACCATATTATGCACTACATCCCTCATTTGAGCAAGGATAAAAAGCTAAAGAAGCTGATCGATGCTGGCCAGCCGCATAAACTTGTCAAGAGAAAGAACATCTGCACTTATCTCTGTGCTTCTATCATGAGCCAGCAGCTTTCGACTAAAGTGGCTGATGTGATCTACAACCGTTTCCTGGATCTTTTTGAAGGAAAAGAACCTACCGCTCAGCAGATACTCGATATGCCTTTTGAAAAGTTGAGGGCCATCGGGCTCAGCAATGCAAAAGTGAATTATGTAAAGAATGTGGCGCAGTTCGAACTGGATGCAGGCATGGATGCAAAGAAGCTGGCAAAGATGAGCAACGAGGAAGTGATCGAATACCTGGTCGTCATCAAAGGTGTAGGAAGATGGACCGTTGAAATGCTATTAATGTTTGCACTGGGAAGAGAAGATGTATTCGCCGTGGATGACCTGGGCATACAGAACGCCATGATCAAACTTTATAAACTGGACAATGCTGATAAGAAAAAATTTAAGGAGAATATGATGCGTCTCTCCCAAAAATGGAGTCCTTACCGTACTTATGCCTGCATACACCTGTGGCGCTGGAAGGATAATGCGCCAGTACTAAAAAAGAAAAGACCCAAAGAGAAGATCAGGTAATGGATTGAACAGGTCCTACTTTTTCTTTCTCACAAATTCATCCGTTTGGTTTACCTGCCCCTGGAGATTGGTGTACTGTACAGTAAAAGAATCTTTACCCGTAAAATGGATGATAGTTTTATAACAATCGGGCGTACATGGGCGATCGGAAGCCTGGTACGTGTCTTTGGCAATAGTTGTAAAAAGAATGATATTGCCGCTGCCGTTAAACAGCACACCACCTTCCTGCTCAATTATTTTTACAGCGTACTTATCCCGTACATGTACCCACTCATCTGCATTTTCAAGATCAGAAATGCAGTTAAAATAATCGGGAGAGCCGCCATTATAGGAAACGCCATAACGTTTATCATTTACAAAGCGAAGCTGTATAGTGGTGTGTCCGTTATGTGCTTCGTATATGCCATTACCGGCGCCGGGCCAGCTTGGAGTGCTGCCAAAATCGGCGTCAAGTGCTGCCATATAGATCCCATCGCTGGCTATTTTTATTTTGAATTTCTGATTGTTCCTTTCACTTTGCCAGATACAGTCTCCGATATTTGAATTTACTTTTCCGGCAAATGATCTCTTATTTTGTTTTTTCGCTTTATGATAATAAAAACCTTTCGGGTCATTACGCGGTAAAAAATGCATTTGATCATTGCCAATAAATTCGTAGCCAATTCCCTCTTTATCTTTGAATTCATTCGTTCCGCTCTTGGGATAATACATTACTGAATAGCCTATGTCATAACATACAAATAATCCATTTTCTGTTTTAATAATAGCCCGCTTTGTGTTTTCATAGCCATCTTCGGCCCAATCGCTTCGTTCTGTTATTAATGGCGAAGTAAATTTATAGTGGTTCTGGTGGTAGTTGAATCGATAATGATCGATGTTATGCTTATCTGCAATCAAAAGATCGGCGTGATTGGATGAGTCACCCCCAAAATAACGAATCCTGTAATGGCCGGGTGAGATCGTTTTATAGAGCCAGGCAGAACCCCCTTCCTCTTTTTCCAGGAATATTATGCCTTCCTCTATCTTGATCAGTTTAATAGTTGAACCCGGATTTCCATCCGTCCATATTCCTGTTTCAATCGATAAAGGTTTGTTTTTGACGGCAGCGTTGTCATTAAATCCACATGACTGATTAGGTACTCCTTTCAACGCATCACAATCGGCATAGCATTCGTCATTACCTCCGCATTTAAAACCATCAAAGCAAACTTTATCCAGTGCAACAAAATATTCTTTGGAGGAGCTTTTGAAAAGATTCGCCGTGAAAACATCTCCGCCGTCCGTCCACACATCCCCTTTTTTCAATAATCCCGAGGTCATAAAACCGGTGGCCACCTTATTTTCTTCGCCAATCGTCAATTTGTAATTCACCCTTACCGGCGTGTTATAATCATTCCGGATGCGGATGCCCCATAGATAACCGCCCGCTTCTTTACCATAACCCATATTCAGCACACTGACAGATATTCCCTGGAAACAGGGCATGGCTTGCCAGGGTTCCCATTTTACATCCCGGAATTGCCCGATAACAGAAATGCTGAGGAGTAATAATAGCAATAGCAAAAATGAAGATCGAAATGGTTTGTCTTTCATTTTCGGTGGTTTGAGGTGGAGTAGAAAGTTAAACTATTTTTCGGTGTTGGATAATGCACCGGTTGTAAAAAAGAAAAGACCAAAGGAGAAGATCAGGTAATAATAATAGGAGGCTAAAGTAATTTCACGCAAGAACGCAAACGAGTAATGACGCAAGGTTTTATTGTACTTCATTGCGTCTTATCTACTTAGCGTCCTTGCGTGCGGTCTTCTCAACTCTCTCGCAGAGGTCTGGCCTATAAACCGTATCTTCGCCTTCCTTCAGAGCCCGCATTAAGAGAATTATTGCAATCTTTCTTACGGCTATTGCAGCCACTCTTTATCGCCTGCTTTTTAGCGTTTTAACGTTTAAACAACTAAGTATTATGACAAGCGAACAGATCGAGAATTTTTTTCAAACCGCTAAGCTGGATTCTTCAAAAGTGCAGATCAGTTTTAAGACACGTTCTGCCATTGTTGGTATGTTCATTCAAACCAATGATTACGCGGAATTGAAATCAAAGAATTTGTGGCGGGTGGTAAGCGAATCCAAGATCGATGAATTCAATGTGCGCAGAGACCTCAATATAGCAAGGATCTTTAATGGTACAGAGATGACCAAACTTAGCCTTGTGCAGACCAGTGTACCTGGAAAAACTGCGAAGAGTAAATAAGCTATCCCTTTTCTTGTTGTAAAATAGAAAGGTTTTGGGTAGCAGCAGCATTACGGAGATTATTAATTGAGTGTTTTGAAATGAGTGCCGTATTTTTCTGCAATTTTATTTAATTCATCCAGAGTCATAGTTTTCCTGTCAATAAAGAATTGTTGGTGGCGTTCCTTAAAAAAATCAAGAAGCCCGGGTTTATCCATGAAAAAAACAACTTTCAAGATCCCGGATGAGTCATACTTCCTGAGCTTATGATCCAGGTTTTTGGGAATAAAAATGAAATCGCCAGCCACTATATTGTAGGATCTGCTTCCCAACACCGCCGTTCCGGCACCTTCCATAACATAAAAGATCTCATCTGCATCTTTGTGATAGTGCAAGCCCGTTCCACCACCTGGTTTTATCTTCTGAACGATCGTGATATCATTTTCAGATCCTTGCCCGGGGCTGGACTTCACAAGTACACTACTATCTGAACCTGGCAAAACAAATCCTTCACCCTGTTTCAAAACGTAACCCTGATTGCGGGGAACATCGGTTTTTTCCTGTTTATTCATGCACCCAATAATTAGAGGAATAGTTAAGATCGCAAGTACAACCTTCATAATGTAAAATTTGATCACCTGGATTATTCAATCAGATAATTACTTTCTCCATCCGCTCTAACCAGGCTTCATCGATCGTTGCTCCCAAACCTGGCAGCTCCGGCACTTCGATCACTCCACCTGCCATATACTTAATACCACCAGTGACCGGGTCTTCACGGAACATCAGCGCCGTATCGAAATCATAATGCTCGATGATAGGGCTGCACAGGGAGAAATGTGCGAAGGCTGTCATCGCCAGTCTTGATTCCATGAATGCGCCAATTTGCAAGTGGATGCCGGCTTCTTCCGCCATCTTTACCATCTTCAAGGCTTTAAAAATACCCCCGGATTTACCCAGTTTGATATTCATCATATCGCAGGCGCCGAGTTCGATCAATCTTTCAGCATCATGCTCATCGCCGCAGCTTTCATCAGCCATGATCGGGATCGGGGAGTTCTTTTTTATCTTTTTTAGTTTCATATATTTCCATCTCGCTATTGGCTCTTCGCAATACTGGATATTAAATTCCTTTAGTGCGATCAATGTTTCTATTGCTTCTGTTACTTTCCATCCCTGGTTGGCATCGATACGCAAAGGGATATCATTACCAATATCTTTTCTTATCGCTTTTATCCTTTCCACATCTTTAGTTCCGCCCTTGCCCACTTTTACTTTAATGGCCGGGTAGCCCTGCTCTTTTATTTTTAAGGCATCCGCTGCCATCTTATCGGGCTCACCGATGCTTACCGTATAATCGGTAATGATGGTCTTGTTCTTTTCTCCACCCAGGAATTTATACAGCGGACGGCCTGCATGTTGTGATGCGATATCATAAAGCGCCATATCAAAACCACTTTTGATACTGGTATTGCCATAAATGATCGTATCCATCAGGTCAATACAGCTTTCGATCTGCAGCGGGTCCTTTCCCTTCAATGCCCGGGCGAGGTATTGACCCACGATAAAGCAGGTGTCCTGGCTTTCACCATTGATCGGCATATAAGGACTACATTCACCAAAACCGATCAGGCCTTCTTCTGTGATTATTTTAACTAAAACATTTTCTGCTGCAATGTCGGTTCCCAGGGATGTTATAAAAGGTTCAATAAGAGGGATCGATAGTTTATATAATTCAACATGTTTGATAGTTAATGCATTGCTCATAAGCCTGTTTTAAGGAAAGAGATTAAAGATAATTCATCAGTCGCATCGGTGAGACGAACTTTTAGCATGATTTTGGACTAGCCATACCAAAATCCGCGACTTTACGTTATATAAGTCATCCATTTATTATGAAAAACGCTATCATCATTTGTACCGCAATCCTGTTCTTTTCATCCTGTAAAAAGGAAACCAAAGAATTACCACCTGCTACCCAGACTGGCGCAAATACGTTCGGGTTGAAAATAAACGGAGAAATGTGGGTGCCGAAAGGTTTTGCCGGAATTCCTGATGCCGACCTATTAACGGCCCGCCTCCTGGATCATACACTCATCATTAAAGCACAGAATTTTTCTGCTTCACCGACTGAAACAGAATTTGAACTGCATCTCGTGAACGTGACGAGTACAGGGACCTTCTTATTAAATACTGATTATACTTATCCCAATGCCCTCATTAATTACGCATATCATCTAAAAAGAAGATTGACGCCACTTGATGAGTGGGTTACTTCAGCGGCACAGACAGGTTCCATAACACTTACCCGCTTTGACACTACAGCCCGTATTGTTTCCGGCACTTTTCAGTTCAATGCAGAAAATGATCTGAATGCGGCGCAAACTATATCCGTTACAGACGGGAGATTCGATATCAAATATTGATCTCGCTTTTACTTAAAACAAGACTCGGAGCCCGAGACTGAGCATCGCAGTCCAGGGGGCATGATCATTTACAAAAATGTATTTGCTTGGATAACCCTCGGTCGGGATCCAGGCCCTTCCTTCAAGATAGAGATAGAGATCGCCGCCGATATATTTTTCCCACCCGATGCCCGGATCGATGGTCAGCCTTTTGAAATTAGCCCGCCCACTCAATACCGGCGCATTATAGATCGTTGTATCAATACCTACCGAATGAGTGTTCAGCACCCTGCCCAGCAATAGGCCAAACCCAGCATACGCATAAAGGTTCCAGCCGCTTTCAGATAAAGCATTGCCGACCAGGTATTTTTTCCACCCGATGGAGAATTCCTTCAGCCGCATATTCCCACTGTTGACATAATTGATCTGCTGGGGAACGGTCGAGGGAGATTTGGCTGTGGCGATAACATTATTCTTGTAGTTGCCATTGGAATAATAAGCGAACCAAACATAGATACCGTCTTTCGGTGTAAGATGAAAATGGGCATGCGTGGTATGCCCAATGGCCCAGTATTGCTGACCTTTTTTAATACTTCGTTGCAAGCTTACATCAGTAGCTACGCTGAAACGGGTTTGGGAAAAAATAAGAACAGGTGTAAGTAAAAGGGTCGTTATGGAAATTCTTTTTTTCAATTCAGCAATTGCATTACAATGTTACGCAATAATCCCCCGGCTTCGCTCACGATAAAAAAAAAGCCACCCGTCCTTAAGAGATGAGTGGCCTTAAAACTTTTTGGATGCATTTACTTCATCAACTTCAATTCATTGATGATATTAGTGCCGCCACCCAGTTTGTCGATGCACCAGAGTACATAACGGATGTCAACACAAATAGTACGGTTAAGGTCTTTGTCAAAAGCCAGTTTGTGGCTCAGCGCTTCATAGTTGCCATCAAAAGCAAGACCGATCAGTTCGCCTTTTGCATTGATAACAGGAGAACCGGAATTCCCCCCCGTGATATCATTGGTAGTAATAAAACCGATGACCAGGTCCTTTCGGGTAGGATCCATATACTGTCCAAAATCCTTTTTCTTCAACAGGTCGATCTGTTTGGCAGGCAGGTCAAACTCATAATCTCCGGCCTTATATTTCTCTAAAATTCCTTTGGAGGTAGTTACATAATCATAGAAGACCGCATCGCGGGGACGATAAGATTTTACGGCGCCATAGCTCACTCTCATGGTGAATGTAGCATCCGGGTACATCATTTTCGCTTTCACAGGATCCATTTCCATAATGCCTTTAAGGTAAAGCCTGCCCAACTCTGTATTTTTTGCAGTGAACTGCTGGTAGAGCGGGCTGTATTTACTTGTATAATTGGTTATGAAAGCGCTGGCATGTGCAAAAGCCGGATCGCTCTGCAATTTTACGCCATCAGGATTTTTGACAAATGCATTCCAGGCTGCATCATCGAAAATCATCGTCTTGCTGAAGATATTGGCTGCGTATTTTTTATAAGTAGCATCATCATCGAGGGGTCCATACGTGTTTTTCAACCCACCATAAAAACCAACTGGATGCTGTTCTTTCGCGACATCTTCATAAAACAGCCTTGTTATTGCAGCCACGATGTTCTGATCCGAGGTTTTATCTTCTCCTTCCAGGAAAGTTTTACGTTGATTATTGGCTGCATCAACGGCTTTTCTTATGTCAGCCGCCGGAGTACCAGGTTTTACTAATAAGGCTTCGAGTTGAATAAGGGATGACGCAAAAGAAATAAGCGGTGAACCTGCTACGCCTTCATTGATATACTGCCGGAGTTTGGTATAAGGCCTCCAGGCTTCATAAGCCTTGTCCCAGTCTGTGAAAATGTTCTTGTATTCGGGCTTATTCATCGCCCAGCCGACGAATTTTTCTTCGAACATTTTTTTCTGACCATACACATCATACTTGAGTAATTGTTTGGTCTCACCATCATAAAATTTCCAGTAGTTAGCGATACCAGCATAGGATGAGGCCAGTTTCAGCTTGATAGCCGGGTCCTTTTTCATTTCCTCAAACATGTATTTAAGGCGAGCATCCCGCAATTTCACCAGCGAAGGATTATTGATATCCGTTGCGAGTCTGATTCCATAAGAGCTTTCGTAGCGGTTGGTGCTGCCGGGGTAACCCCATATCATTGAAAAGTCGCCGTCTTTCAGTGGCTTTAAAGAAACAGGCAGGTACCACTTAGGTTTCATCGGAATATTCCCATTTCCTTCAGCGTATTTAGCGGGCTTGCCATCCTTATCTGTATAAACACGGAAAACCGAAAAGTCCCCGGTATGACGAGGCCATTCCCAGTTGTCGGTATCACCGCCGAATTTTCCCACACTTTCAGGCGGAGCGCCAACAAGACGTATATCTGTGTAACGCTGGTAAACAAAAGCAAGGAACTGGTTCCCCTTGAACAACGGACTTACCCTTGTTTCGATATTCTGTGAGGCATCACTCATCCGTTTATTGATAGCTGCGAGTACCGCTGACTGGCGTTGCACTCTTTCAGTGCCACTAAGACCTTTGAGTGAATCCATTACTTCTTTGGTGATATCTTCAATACGCAACAGAAATTGAACGGACAATGTAGTAGGGATCTCCTCGCCCTTATTCCTTGCATAGAAACCATCTGCGAGGTAGTTATGGTCCATGTTGCTGGCGTTGGCGATCGCATCATAGCCGCAGTGGTGGTTAGTGAATATCAAACCCTGGTCACTGACGATCTCCCCGGTACAACCACCACCAAAAATGATGATGGCATCCTTCAGGGAAGGCTTGTTGATACTATATAATTGCTCTTTGGTAAGTTTGAGACCTTTCTTCACCATATCATTATATACCTGCTGACCCAAAAGCAAGGGCAGCCACATCCCTTCATCCGCAAATGACCTCGCGGCAAAGCTGATGACCAATACGATCGTTAGAAAAAACTTCTTCATGTTTAGGTGTTTTTGTGGGGAACAAACCTACTACAAAAAACAGCGGTCGCAAAAAAGGAGTTATGGGAAGAGGATCTCCGTTTCAAATAGCCACAAACTCATAAAAACGGAAGCGCAGGTTTAAACGACTTTTTATAGCTCCTTACAGACCTTCCGTTTTCCCGGCCCAAAAGAAATTTGATCTGAGACACTACACATAGAAATGAAAAATACTATTTTACAGAACCAAAAACTGCTTATGCGCCAGGGATTATTTCTCCTTATCATATTGATGCTAATCGTTATTAATTCCTGCAGCAAAAAAGACAGCACTCCACCGCCCAACCCTCCCGCAATACCGGGGTGTACAAGCAACACAATGCCTGCTCATGGCAGCACGGTGTCGGGAACTTCCCTTACTCTTTCGTGGAGTGCCAGCAGCGGCGCAACAGGGTATGATGTTTACCTGGGAACAACCAACTTGCCCTCAACGGTGGTTGCATCCAATACATCCGGCACCAGTTATGATCTTATATTACCTGCTCCTTCTGGTAATATTACATATTACTGGTATGTTGTCCCGCGGAATGCTTCCGGCAACGCGACAGGTTGTACCAGCTCCGTTACTTCATTTATACATAGCCCTTCTCCGCCGCCCGTACCTGGATGTTCTTTCAATACAACACCTGCAAATGAGGCTTTTATTACTTCGACCTCTGTTACTTTTACCTGGGCAGCGGTAATCAATGCTAATGCTTATGACCTTTATTTTGGTACTTCACCCATACCTGTCACTGCCATTGCTACAAACATTTCAGCTACCACTTACAATTACACGATCCCTGTGACTTCGGCAAGCACTACTTATTACTGGTATGTGGTACCAAAAAATGCAAGCGGGTCGGCTACGGGTTGCGTTAGCAGTGTAACAGCCTTTACTTATGCAGTGATCCAGCCCCCCTCTCCATTTGGTTATTATGTAGTAGGCTATTTTCCGTCTTACCGGGTTCTATCAGAAGTCCCCGATGTTAAATTCAGAATGACTAATGTGGTGGTCTATGCTTTTTATCAGGTAAATGCCACTGGAGGATTATCGGCGCCTTCTTCACCCACTGCTTCATTGAATGCTGTATCAACCAAGGCCGTAGCCAATAATGCGAAAGTTTTCCTGGGCATCAATGATGGCAGCGGAGATGGCAAAACGAATTTTAAGAACATGGCATCAACAGCTATGGGTCGCAATAATTTTATTAAGGCCGTTATGAATACGGTGCGGCAAAATATACTGGATGGGGTAGATGTAGACTGGGAATATCCTACAACTGCAGATGGAACAGATGCTACGTTTACCTTACTGATGAAAGAATTGTCGGATTCACTCCACCGGGATGGACGTTATTATTTAACAGCTGCCATTACAGCCGGTAAGTATCCAGGTGGGAACAGGGATGCTATACGTAATGAGATCTTTCCCTATGTGGACTTTTTTAATATAATGGCATACGATGACTTCAGTACTTCAGTTCCTTATAAACATCACAGTGATTATGCACTGGCGCAAACCTGCCTGAACTATTGGCTAACCACAAGGGCAATGCCCGCAACCAAATGTGTATTGGGTCTCCCTGCTTATGGAAGACCATCGGGTATTACCCAAACAGGAACGATCCTGACTTATAAAGGTATATTGGCACAGGGCGGTAACCCGCAGTACGATTCAGCAGTAGTAACAGCTGGTGGCTTCACCAATTATACGATCTATTACAACGGTCAATACACCGTAAAGCGAAAAGCTAAACTGGCAAAGGATATCGCTAATGGTATAATGATGTGGGAAAAATGGCAGGATGATCCTGGTAATAACTCTTTGCTGAAGGCTGCTTGTGATACGGTGGGTCGGGGGTATTGATAGAAAAGAGTTAGATAAAAGATAAAAGTGAATAGATAAAAATTGTTTTATGGCAGGTCTCAATCTATTCTGTGAAAACCTATTGAGAAAACAACTTTTGGTTTTTGGCTATTATCTTTTATCTATTCCACCGGCTGATTCAATACTTTCCACAACAGGTCCTTGAGTTCCGTCAACCCTTTTTGGGTAACAGAAGAAATAAAAACATGCGGGATATCCTTTGGTAATTCTTTTTCGACAGCCGCTTTTAATTCCTCATCGAGCATATCGCTTTTACTCAGCGCAATGACAAATTGCTTGTGCAACAGTTCAGGGTTGTATTTTTCCAGCTCATTGACCAATATCTCAAATTCTTTTTTATGATCATTGCTGTCGGCCGGGATCAAAAAAAGGAGGACGGGATTTCTTTCAATATGGCGGAGAAAACGATGACCAAGACCTTTGCCTTCGGCCGCACCTTGAATGATACCCGGCAGATCGGCAATGCAAAAACTTTTTCCATCCCTGTATTCCACAATTCCCAAATTAGGTGTGATGGTAGTAAACGCATAGGAGGCTATCTTTGGTTTGGCCGCCGTGATCACTGAAAGCAAAGTTGATTTGCCAGCGTTGGGAAAGCCAACGAGTCCGACATCGGCGAGTACTTTTAATTCAAGGACCTTCCATCCCTCAATACCCGGCAAACCGGGTTGTGCGTGTTCAGGCGCCTGGTTGGTTGATGTAGCGAAATGAGAATTACCCAACCCTCCCTTTCCACCGGGAATCCAGATCACTTCCTGCCCATCTTCCAATATCTCCACTTCTTCCTTACCTGTTTCCTCATCCCTGACGATCGTACCAAGGGGCACTTCTATAACGATATCTTTACCATCTCTTCCGGTACTGTTATTTGAACCGCCTCTCTCTCCATCTTCGGCTAATACATTTTTGTGATAACGCAGGTGTAATAATGTCCAAAGGTTACGGTTGCCTTTCAGAATGATGTGAGCGCCACGACCGCCATCACCTCCATCAGGACCGCCCATCGCCGTGAATTTATTACGCATAAAATGCCTGTTGCCTGCCCCGCCATGTCCACTGCGGCAAAAAATGCGTATCTGGTCAACGAAATTGCTTTTTTCCATTACTTAGCATAATAATTGCAAATATACCTGTCATTCATCTAAACCACTTTTCATGAAACTTATTTTCTTCGCAGCGTTACTTTCCCTCTTGCTTGCAGGGAAATGCAATAAAGACGAAAAGACGCCGGATTGTGTAACTCAACGAATCGAACAAATAAAAACACAACCCAAATGGAACCCTCCAGCCGAAGTGAACCAGTATAGTTATAAGGGCAGGAATGTTTATTTATTCAACAGCCCTTGTTGCGATCAGTATAATGAATTGATTGATGCCAACTGTAATTCCATCTGCGCTCCTTCAGGAGGAATTACGGGTAAGGGAGATGGTAAATGCGCTGATTTCTCTTCCACAGCTATCCATGTGCGGCTTGTATGGAAGGATGACCGTTGAGTTCAACCCCAAGAGAAATAGCCACGGATTTCACGGATTCACACGGATGAACTGTGAAGTAGCCAACAAAAAAAGCGACAGTCTTTCAACTATCGCTTTTACATCAGGGACACTGTTTATTGGAGAACGATCTTTGAGCTAAATACTGTTTTGCTTTCGGCATTCAGCACTTTCACCATGTAAACACCTTTGGAAACTCCGGAATTCATTTTAATTTTTTGTGACTGGTTATCTCCGTTGATCGCTAGGGACTGCTGTAATACCTGGCGGCCCGTTGCATCCATTACCTGTATCTTATAGCTTCCTGCTTCGAGCTGTCCAAACTGGACAACGAACTGGTTATCGGTAACTGGGTTAGGATATACACTGATCCTGCCTGATTCAACTGTATTCACAGGTTTGTTCCGCATCACTTCCATATTCACAACCGGTTTTTTATTACCGGATATAAGCAGGTTACTGCTGGCGAGGTCTGAAGTATGAAAGATCGTTCCATTGGCTGGTAATGCTGTAGCCGACCATGTTTTAGGATCAACCACAAACAGCGATGCAGATTCTGTAGCACTGCCCACTAATACCTCGTTAGTTCCATTAACAGCGGCAGCATTGATGGTAAAACCTTTTGGCAGGCCATTCACATTGCCGAGATAAGTTGCAACACGGCTTTCAATATTTATTTTAAAAACATTATTGCGGGCAGAAAAAACATAGAGGTTACCGTCATCATCAGCTACCATATCTCCACCATAACTGCTGCAGGAATTGTGGATAGATACATTCTTGTTAGCAGGATCATCAACTATAGTACCGAGGTCAACGATCTGTGGTTTTTTCCCAGTGGTGAAGCGGATCAGCTGGGTAGCATCATTGGTCATTGCATAGCCATTACCATCAGCGGCAAATGTCATTCTCGTAACGATATTTCCCTGGTCAGAAGATTTTACTGGTTTATCGGTGAACGGAACAGTTACATAATAAACCTGCTGGGTCTTGATATCATAATACCTCAGCTGGTCGATGAACATAGGGGTGTAATAAACCCTTGCGTGCCTGCTGTCGTAAGCCAGTGCGGCTACGCCACTGTTGAAAGCGGGTTGCTGGTCAAATCCCATTGTATTGGCACCAAGATCCGTGATCCGCTTTTTAGTAGAAGCATCTAAAGCTATTTGCTTCGCAGCAGTGCCATTGATAAGCGAACCACTGAAACCTCCAGTTTGTGTATTCAGTATTCGCAGGTACACCCAATTTCCATTTTGCTGGGGTACATCGGTCATCGAGTAGGCAAAATGATCAGGCTGTTGTGAAAAGGTGGTGATGGTGAGTAAAAGGGAAAGGCATGGGAGGAGTAAATTTTTTTTCATATGCTGGTTTTAGAGTTACGGTCCCGCCGAAGAGCGGAACGGATAAGTAAGTTTTAAATTACACCAATTTTTGAACCCGGTGAAGAATTTTTTATGAAAGGCTGTCTATGAGTCCTTGAGATTGCGATAGCTTTTGGGTTGTTTGGGAAGATCTAAGGGCCGCTTTTTGAGAGGTTTGCAAGCTTTCCAGGTTTTCCGGAGAGCCGCAGGCAATTGCTGGTATAATAAGGTGCCTTCTGTTTTCCAGCGGATCATTTCATCGCTTACTTCTTTGATGATCTGAGCGGGATTGCCAGCCAGCAGGCTGCGACGGGGTATGAGTGCGCCTTCCTTTATAAAAGTGAGAGCGCCGACGATACATTCATCTCCCAATTGTACATTATCCATGATCACCGCATTCATGCCGACCAAACAATTCTTACCGATCGTGGCCCCATGTATGATAGCGCCATGACCGATATGTGCGCCTTCCTGTAATAGTACAGTGATGCCGGGAAACATATGGATCGTACAATTTTCCTGCACATTACAACCATCCTCTATGATGATCTCTCCCCAATCTCCTCTCAACGCCGCTCCCGGTCCGATATAGCATTTTTTTCCAATGACCACATTACCCGTTACTGAAGCCTGTGGGTGAACAAATGATGATTTATGAACGACAGGCTTGTAGCCATTGAATTGATAGATCACTCAGAACGGTTTAGGTGTTTTTTTGATAGTGAAGGTCTGTTTGTCTTCATTCCATCCTAATTGATCCAGCATAAACCCATACTTTAAAGCGGTAAGCTTCTGTCTTGCGTAACGTCCTGATTCGCCTCCATGCCCTGCGCCCATATTGACTTTGAACAAAACCGGGTTGGGTCCGAGGTTATTCTCCCTCACTTTTGCCACCCATTTTGCCGGGGAAGAATACGGAACCTGTGTATCATGTAATCCGCCTGTTGCAAATATGGCGGGATAGGTTGCCTTCCTAACATTATCAAGCGGTGACCAGGTAAGCAGGTAGTCATAATGCTCTTTTTTATTTGGATCACCCCATTGTTCATATTCCAGTGTGACCAATGGGATATTTGGATCAAAGCTATCTGATATCACATCCATCCAGGGTACTTCTGCAATAATACCCCTGAACAGGTCAGGACGCATATTGGTCACAACTCCCATCAACATACCACCGGCTGAAACACCATTGGCAAAAAGCCTGTCTTTGGAAGTATATTTTTCATTGACCAGGAACTGCGCTGCATCAACGAAATCCATGAAAGTATTTTTCTTGGTCATTACCCTGCCTTGTTCGTACCATTCTCTTCCCATTTCCTGTCCGCCCCGGATATGTGCAATAGCATAAGTAACGCCCCTGTCCAATAAACTTATTATAGAACGATCAAAGAACGGATCTGAATTGGCGCCATAAGAGCCGTAGGCATATAATAATAAAGGATTGCTCCCGTCTTTTTTGAACTTGTCTTTTCTGAATACGAGGGAGACCGGCACTTTCGTACCATCGCCGGATACACTCCAGATACGTTTCGTTTGATACAAAGCTGCATTAAATGTTTTTCCCACATCCTGCTGCTTTAATAGTTTTTTCTGCCCCGTTTGAAGATCATACATATAATCTGCATCTGGTGTACTGAGAGAAGTAAAAAAATAACGAATGCTATCCGCTTCATATTCATCAGTAGCCATATACATCGCTGCCACATAATCTTCCTGGCCAACAGGAAGAGTTTTCCATTTAGCTGTTTTACGGTCAAGGATCTTTATTTGTGTAAGACCATTTTCTTTGGTCTGTACAACGATGTGATTTTTGAGGACTTCAACATTCTCCAGGAAAGCCTTATCGTTGGCAGGGATAATATCTTTCCAGTTGGCAATACCCGGGTTGGCGATAGACGTGCTCACATATTTGAAGTTCTTTGCATCCTTGTTTGTGTAGATATGGAATACATCCCCTTCGAAATAGGTCGCCCTGTAATCCAATCCTTGTATCCTTGGCTGGATCAGGACCGGCGAAGCATTGGCGTCATTGGCATCCAGGTACCTTATCTCGGAAGTATTCGTACTGGTAGAATTGATAAAGATGTAGCGACTACTCTTTGTTCTTGCTAAATTGACCCTGTAAGTA
>DATLCB010000157.1:0-4958 GCA_035526625.1 Chitinophagaceae bacterium | reverse complement strand
GCTTTTCAAAATGCACCATCATTTCCGGTCCCTGGACACCATCAGCATAACCGGGATAGTTTTCTACTTCGGTGGTAATGGTAAGCTGCCCCCCTGGCTGAATGCCCTGGTATAAAACAGGTTTGAGGTTGGCCCTGGCAGCATAGATCGCTGCGGTATATCCTGCCGGGCCTGAACCAATGATCAGGCATTGTATCCTTTCTGTTGTGTCCATTTTATATTTTCTTTTCCGTCTGGTGACTTTTGAAGGAAAGCGTGAACGGGTTTGGTAAAATTAATGGTAAATGGTTAATTGTGCAGGCAGTGCTTCATCGCGGAATAATGAGAGAGCGGTATTGAACGCCATAACCGCCGAAATACCCAAGCCCGCCTCCATGAATATTGCTCATCACTTTAGTTGGCGTGGAAAATGGATTCCCAACACTGACATAAGTGTATTCCATCGTTCGCCAAAAATCAAAAGTAGCTTTATCAATACTGCAGAGTTTTAAGGTAACAGTATCGCCACGCAGGAAAAAAGCATAACCATCTACCAAAACAGTATTCCTGTCCACGCCTCTTTCAACCTGCACCTCATAACTGCTGCCATCGATCACCTGGTCATCATACACGGAAGCAAGGCCAGGGTAAAAAACATCACTGTTCCTTCTAGTATAATACCTGACATAATCACCAAATCCCGGCCTGTCATACACCCTTGCCATGATCATTGCATAATCGGGTGGATTACCTGCAGGAGCAGGCTTCCAAAAAACAGAATCGATACGCTTCGTTGTATCGGGTATAGTGGTTGTAGCCGTGTATTCTTTTCCTTCCGATACTATCCGCAGCGAATACTGCTTCCTTAGTTCGCCGGTAAATAGTGTTGCGGGGCTGGAAGGGTCATTAGAATAATAGTAAAAATTAAAGCCTCCGCCAACCGGTACTGTGTACTCCTTTAATTTATGCGTAAGCGTTCCGTTGGAAATAAATACATCCGCATGGTGTACAAAACTATTGGAAAGGGTGGCCGGGTCGATCTTTGAAAAGAAGCCGAGGCTTTTTGAAAGATATACCATGGGGGGCTGTCCATTTTCAATACTGGCTTCCACCACCAGTTTGGGTGCGGTTTGCGCAAGTTTAAAATCAACAGCTCTTTCACAACCTGTGGTAAATAAAATTATAAGAATAAGAAGGGCTAAAAGGGATCTCATGTATATGCAAAAATAACAGCCGCCAGTCAAAAATGTTTATAAAGAAGTACAAGTTGGTTCATAAAAAATAGTCCCGGCACGAAGCCAGGACTATCCTTATAAACCCATCGTTTAATTATTTAACCAAGGTAAGCTTTCAATGCGCTGCTATACCTTGCTTTTTGTAAACGTTTGATCGCCCTTTCTTTGATCTGGCGGATACGCTCCTTGGTCAAGTCATATTTCTGCCCGATCTGTTCGATCGTAACTCCATTCTCACCGTCCAATCCGAAGTAAGCATTCACGATCTCTGCTTCTCTTGGGCTGAGTGATTTTAATACTCTCCGGATCTCGTTTCTTAGCGAATCTTTCATTACATCATCATCTGTGTCATCGCTGCCTTCGAGCAGGTCACCCATCGCTACATCTTCTGCTTCGTGCACAGGTGCATCGAGTGAAGTGTGACGGGTATTGCTCTGGAAGATATTGTTGATCTCCGTTTCACTCATCTCCAGTAATTCTGCTAACTCTTCTGTTGATGGCTCCCTTTCGTGTTCCTGTTCGAAAGCCATATAAGCTTTGTTAGCCTTGTTGTACGTGCCAATTTTGTTTTGAGGCAAGCGGACTAATCTGCCCTGCTCTGCCAACGCCTGTAGTATCGACTGGCGGATCCACCACACAGCGTAAGAAATGAATTTGAAACCTTTGGTTTCGTCAAAGCGTTGTGCCGCTTTGATCAAGCCGAGGTTACCCTCGTTAATTAAGTCACTTAATGACAGGCCCTGGTGCTGGTATTGCTTGGCCACAGATACAACGAAACGAAGGTTCGCCTGGACCAGTTTATCCAATGCCCTTTGAGAGTCTACGGGATTTCTGTTAAACATTTTGATACGCTGGGCAAGGGTAGTTTCCTCTTCTGGCGTGATCATCGGAATTTTAGAAATTTCCTGTAAATACTTCTCAACTGCCTGCGAATCCCTGTTGGTGATCTGGGTAGCAATTTTGAGCTGCCGCATAACTAATAAGATTTAAGTGTCAACGTATAATAGACAGTCTTTGTTTGCAAGCTGTTGCAAATGGATAGTTAATTGCTTGGATAGTTAAAGCTATAAAAGTTGAATTACCGTCCGGGACTATCGGCAAAAGTATCTAATAATCATCGTATCTCATAGTGATTCAACGTAAAAATTACCAACACATGTTAATCAAACGTTTTCACTCTGAACAAGATGTCAAAAAACCCTGCCAGAAAGCAGATGTGTGGACAAACCTTGGATCTTTCTTTACTACAGGGTTTCGGCCGGAGTTTTTCGCCTGTAGTTCCGGGTGAGTATTATCCAAAGGGTTATACCGGAAAGGACAAGCAGGGAGGAGATCACTTCTGCCTGCGTTAGATTATTTCCAAACAGGTTGCGGTTATTTACCCTGATCTTCTCTATAAAAAAACGCTCCAAACCGTTAAGGATCAGGTAAACAGCGAATAATGTTCCCGGTACTTTAAATTTTTTACGGATCGACCATAAGACAAGAAAGAGAATAAAACAGACTATAACTTCATAGAAGGGAGTTGGATAGACCCCCAATTCAAGTTGATTACAATACTTCCCTTCGCAGCCGGGTATCAGTATCTGAGGATCCATTTCATTCACGTTATGCGGATACCTGTAAGACCACATCCAGTCCGGCAAAAAACCGGGTTTATCGGCGAGATCACTTGGAATGCCCCAATCTCCATCTCCTGCCACCTGGCAACCAATACGACCGATCGAGTAAGCCAGCATCAATACTGGCGCTGCCGCATCATTGAGATGCCAGAACCCGATCTTATGCTTTCTGGCATACCACCAAATACCAAGGGCAGCGCATATAAGCCCGCCATACCAGGTAAGGCCAGAAGGTGAAAAGATATAGGAGGCGGGATCCTTTAAAAAACCACTCCAGTTTTCGAATATATCAAACAGCTTGGCTCCGAGCAGGCCAAACACAAGAGCAATAATGGTGATCTCTCCCACCCTGTCGTGTGGCCAGATCCGTACGGTTCTTTTCTCGGGTTTACCAAGCTTTCTCTTATTCTTATCCCACCATTTTAACCCGGCAAATAATAATCCCAGGCCGATACCAGCGGGCCAGCTTCCCATAGTGGAAAATATAAAGGCCTGGGGATCCTGCGTAGCAGAACTTTTGAGTAAAAAAAGTGCGAGGATCTTATAGCCGAGGATAAATCCAAGAAGGAAATTCAAAGCCAGTTCCGCGATACTGGCTGGTTCTCCCACCATCACCTGCATCTCGGTAGGTTGCAAAAGCCCCTGTTTGCTTTTTCTCCTTAACTCATTGGCAAGTAAAATAGCTGCAACGATAAAAGCGATAGCGACAAAAAAACCAAAGGAGTTAACGAACCGGAGAAAATTCAACTCAATTCCAAAAAGATCCTTGAAAGCGTAATACAGGTTGGGATACATGAATAGTTGGTTGGTGAGGACGAATATACAATAAAGCTGTTAGCTATTGGCTCCTCGCCATAAGCTCTGCGTGCTAATGTGAATCGCACTTTATCTGGAAATTCTGCCTCCTTGTTTGAGGTGCAAATCTCGAGACAAAGTAACTTAGCTAATAGCTAAAGGATATCAGCTAAAAGCATTTCTAATTACAGTATTGTTCAAACGCCCCGATCAGGTTCTGTGCGATCATCTGTGCGGAACGTCCTTCGATCTGGTGACGCTCAATAAAATGAACCAACTGGCCATTCTTGAACAAGGCTATCGATGGTGATGATGGCGGATAAGGCATGAGATGCTGACGTAAGCTGCGTACAGCCTCAATATCAAAACCCGCAAAACTGGTCGTAAGATAATCAGGTTTCTTTCCCGTGTTAGCTACTGCCATCAGCACACCTGGACGGGCCGTACCAGCCGAACAACCGCATACAGAATTGATCATTACCAGGGTTGTTCCTTCTTTTGACAACTGTGTGTCCACTTCGCCCGACGTCAGTAATTCAGCGAATCCTTTCTCCGTCAGCTCTTCTTTCATGGGGATCACTATTTCTTCAGGATACATATCGTGTTTTTTAATGAAACGCTCCGAAGGAGCGCAGGGCGCAAAACTAATTAAAATGTTCGGGCTGTCCCGTCATCGAAACAACACTTGAAATTCTGTCAGCAAAAATTCCTCATTTCGGAAATATTGTCTTTCCAAATAAAAGCATCCGGACAAAATGGTAGTTAAAAAACGTTTGGAATGTGGTTTGACCAACTGCTAGAGGAAACAAATACAAAAAAATAAAAACTAAATAAGCATGACAAACGTAAAATTCAACAGCAGACCATTCGAAGGAACATTCCACCATCTTGTGGACAATCTTTTTTCTGAACTACCTGTTCTTTTTAAAAATGATTTTAACGATGCCGCAACAAAGGGTTTTGTTCCGGTGAACGTCAAAGAAACAGAAAAAGCTTATCGCTTAGAGGTGATAGCTCCGGGATTCGGGAAAGCAGATTTCAAAGTGAACGTAGATGACAAATTGCTGACAATTTCAGCAGAGGCTTCGGGTTCACTTGGCACAAAAGAAGAAAAAGAAAAACAGATCAGGCGTGAATATAGTTATCGTTCCTTTAAGAGAACTTTCACACTGGATGAAAAAATAGATGCAACGAAAATAGAGGCTTCTTACATCAATGGAGTGTTGCAATTAAACCTTCCGAAGAAAGAAGTAGTCAAAGCATCGGCAACAGAGATCACGATACAATAAATTATTTAAATATTTCTCATAAGCAGTTGGTTTTGGTT
>DATLCB010000156.1:0-4276 GCA_035526625.1 Chitinophagaceae bacterium | reverse complement strand
ATCTTACGGCCCAGCCTGTTCTTAGGAAGCATTCCTTTTATCGCTCTTTCGATCACCACTTCTGGTCGGCGGTTAATGAGGTTTCTTGCCACTTCTTCCTTACGGCCACCCGGGTATCCCGTATAGTGGTCATAGACCTTCTGATCTAATTTATTTCCTGTTAATACGACTTTTTCGCAGTTGATCACGATGATATAATCGCCGGTGTCAACATGAGGTGTATAGTATGCCTTATTCTTACCGCGAAGTATCGCAGCGATCCGGGCACACATACGACCTACGGTTTGATTAGTACCGTCCACAACATACCAGTTGCGCTGAACAGTAGCCTCGTTCGCATGTTTGGTTGTAAAATGTAGTTTACTCATTACTTTCAAGCTTTAAGCTGCAAGCTCAGGCATAAGCCTATAACTTTTCAGCGGTTATATAATAAACAGACGGGCTATCCCCCGTTCTATCCCCGTTAACCAAGGTTATTTTTGGGAGCGCAAAGATAGCTTTGAGAAAAGTCCTAACCTGAATATGGAAGAACTATTTTTAGACCGCACCTTCATAATGAATTGATTTACAATAAATATTTTGCTCAATTAAAATATTACCCTCTTGGACTGCTTGGCGCTACAGGAATTCTTCAGAATGGATGGCATCATCGTTGTCCTATAAAGTTCTAAACGACCAGCATGAAAGATCCAATTGATAACCCAGGTCATATATGGAATAAGATCCCCGCACTGACCCTCTTATTCTGGATCATGAAAATAATCGCCACTACGTTTGGGGAAACGGGTGGAGATTTTATAGCCCAAACATTGAACGTAGGTTATGGTACCAGCACTATAATATTCTTTTCGTTTTTCCTGGTGGTGGTGATTGCTCAATTAATGTCAAAAAAATATATCCCTGCCATCTATTGGGCGGTTATCGTCGCTACCAGTACTTCAGGCACGACAATGTCTGATTATATGGACAGGACACTCGAATTGGGTTATGCCCTGGGTAGTCTTATACTAATATCTATATTGATAATTGTATTGATCGCATGGAAGATCACGGAGAAAACTATATCCGTGAGCCATATCCAATCCCGTCGTGGTGAGCTATTTTACTGGACAGCTATTCTTTTCTCGAATACACTGGGTACAGCATTGGGTGATTTTCTAGCGGATGATTCAGGTTTGGGATTTGCGGGCAGCGCTTTATTAATAACAGCAGTGCTGGTATTGGTCGTGCTTGGTTATTACTTTACAAGGATCTCCCGTGTAGTTTTATTCTGGATCGCTTTCGTCTTAACCCGTCCGTTCGGTGCCACATTTGGTGACCTGTTAACCAAATCGAAGGAAAAAGGGGGCCTTGGATATGGAACCGAAATAGCCTCACTCATTCTTCTCGGACTCCTGGTAATCCTAATTATATATGAAACATATCGATTGAAAAAAACTACACTGAAAGATCAAAACTCAACCATGCGGCCGGTTAACCTGCGGGTCATAGCTCCCACCAGTCGGGAAAGATAACATGGTTATTTAAAAAAAACCGCTCGCCGATTCGAGGGGTCAGTACAGGGATGTTCAATTCGTTTGCTTTCTTCAATATTCTTTTTACAGGCTCATTCCAGGCATGCATACTCAACCGGAACTTTGACCAGTGAACAGGTAACATCGCTTTTGCTTTCAGGTCAACAGCTGCCTGCACAGTTTCTTCGGGCATCATATGTATCAGCGGCCACATGGTATTATATTGTCCTGATTCGAGGATGGCCAGGTCGAAGGGACCGTATTTATTTCCTATTTCTTTAAAATGTGCATCATAACCGGAATCACCCCCGAGGTATAAATTATGACGGGCCGTTTTTAAAATAAAGGATGCCCATAAAGTTTGTCCTCGTTTTATACCTCTGCCTGAGAAATGCCGCGCCGGCGCTGCGGTCAATTGCATACCATTGTCCAGTTCTGCTGTTTGCCACCAATCCATCTCAGTGATGATATTCGCATCGATCCCCCAGTGCTTTAAATGAGATGCGATACCCAATGAACAAAAAACACTTCTTATTTTCTTTCTTAATTGTCGCAGGGTCTTAAAGTCAAGATGATCGTAATGATCATGCGTTAGAATAAGATGATCGATCACCGGCATATCCTCCGCCCTGTATTCATTACTTCCGGGAAATGCTTTTACCATGAAAGAAAGTGGAGCGGCATTGCCACTAAAGACTGGATCGACCAGGAAGTTCTTGTTCTCTATCCGGATAAAATAAGAGGAATGACCAAACCATACCAGAACAGGTTCACCTGTATTTAATTCAGAAAGATCTGTTCTTACAAAAGGCAGCTTCGCGGGCGGTGCCGTATCGGGATGCTTTTTGAAGAACTCTTTCATCATCTTCCAATAACTTATCCCCTCCGGCTTCATGGGGGTCGGTGAAAGATTTTGAAAAGCGCCTTTCTTATAATTAGGTGATCGTTGTAATCGCTCTTTGTGTTTTCCCGCGGGAAGTTTACCGGTTATTTTTAATGACATAAAATGTTACTTGATGCAAATTAGTCGTGCAAGGGAACCCGGATCCCTCAAATTCGGTGAACCTACAATTTTGAACGACCGGTGAAGTGTTTACTCACTTATTTTTTTAACAACAATGCGATAAGGATTAAGATAAGTGATCAGCACCCGTATTGTATCGCCTTCTTTTACTTCACCTGCTTCGCTTACATTAAGCTTTGCTTTCATTTTTTCTCCAAACAGGTCCAGGTACACAGCATGCGGGGATACCCTGGATACTTTGGCTTCTATATCGATCTCGTTATTAAAATGCTGAAGTGCTTTCCTGTATTCGGGGATGTAGTTATGTGAAAATAACTCAGCCTGGATAGAATTTTGTTTATCAAGATCTATCAACTTGAAATTGATCGCAACATTAACTGCGGTTTCTACAGGGGGAACTTCCCATGAAGAGAGACGAAGTGGAAAAAGGATATACGTTTCCAATTCTTTGACAAAATATTTATCTTCTACAACCTTTAAATAACCCGCGAACCGGTTTTCGATCGCTGCCTTCTGGATCAACAGATCGATCGAAGTATTATGAGTAAATCTTACATTATAAGCTGCCATCTTATCACCGCGATCGGATAACTTAAGTTGAAAATCTACCCCGTCGCCAAGCCTGAACTGTTGCGCCTTCTTACCCTTTCCCATGTCCGTTCTGAAATTTACGGTCTTCTCTTTATTATTATGCAGGTACCCGATCGTGGCAAATTGCTTCTGGTAGTTGATGAAAGAGATCTTTCCTTTATATACCTGTTGGTCCAACGTACTCATGCAGCAAATTTATGCCGTAACTTTCACTCATGGCAATACATCACTTAGGTCGCTCTGTCTTTGGCGATCCCCGCAATATAGGTAACCTGCTATCCATCGAAGAAGCACATGCCTTGCTGAATGAGTGGGTACCGAATGAAAAATTAAGGCTCCATATGAAACAAGTGGCTGCTAATATGAAAGCATGGGCCCTTGAAAAAGAAAATGCAGACGAACAAACAGCTTTGAAATGGGAACTGGCCGGATTGCTGCATGATGCTGACTGGGAAAAGTACCCCGATGACCATTGCCGCATTATCATTGAAGAACTCGAAAGGAGGAATATCGATCCTGAGATCATTCAGTGCATTGCCAGTCATGGTCCGAAATATTTTGGTGTGGAGCCTGCCAGCAAAATGGATAAGATGATCTATGCCCTGGATGAGTTATCCGGCTTTATACATGCGGCGGCCCTGGTCCGCCCTACTTTGTATGAGGGACTGGAAGTAAAGAGTGTAATGAAAAGATTAAAAACTCCTTCTTTCGCGGCACAGGTAAGCAGGGATGATATACAGGATGCTGTCTCCCTTATCGATAGTAGTGTAGAAGAACTTATCCAGTTCATTCTCGATCACCAGCGATCGGTATCTTAGTTTTAAAGTTATAACACAGAAAATGATAAATTGCGTGTAGGGTTTGATTCTACCCGCATTTTCAATATGTACACTAAAGAGGCCACAAAAGAACTGCAAAAACTAACGGTTGAATTGATCAAAAAGGAGAAAAACAATTCTCTGTCCAAAAAAGAGGTCTCGTCGTTAAGAGATGTTCTTCGCTTTCATGAGTACCGCTATTATATCTTGACTGACCCGCTTATTTCTGATTTCGAATATGATAACCTTTTCAAAGGACTGGATACCTTAGAAAGAAGTGATCCCTCGCTGGTCATCGTCGACTCCCCTACACAACGTGTGGCAAAAGG
>DATLCB010000155.1:0-10943 GCA_035526625.1 Chitinophagaceae bacterium | reverse complement strand
AGAATAATGCCGGCATACAGGTCTGCTCACAAAAATTGTAACTGCCTTCTATCATACTTTCGCCCCGATGGGGCTATAAAGTCTCCTTTCCTTCGATCACCCTCTATCATTTCTGAGGTTGATAGAAGGCCTGTAAGGCCGACATTATGGTAGGTTAAAAGCGTATATCCGGATCAGCCCTGTAGGGGCGACATTATGGTCTTTCGATATTTCCAGGCAAGCGAGGCTCCGGGCAGGAAAGAATAAAAAAAGCCCCCGATCATATCGGGGGCCGTACTCTAACCCAGAGTATAAGATCGTTTAGAATAAATTGTAACCATAGCTGATATAATACAATCCGCCAACTGAAGGGCTTCCATATCCTGTGCGGGCATAGAAGTTGCCAAGGTTGGTACCGCCTGCACGGAAGGTGCTCTTGGTGCCTTTAGGACGGAAAGATACCTGCGCATCCCACCAACCGAAATAAGGCAGTGTGCCGGATACAAATGTTCCTTCGTAATAGTTATTATCCTGCCACTTGAACACCACGTTAAATCCAAGCCCCTTGCACACATCATCATTTCTCAAACCGATATTGTAGCGCCATTTAGGAGCATTGAAGTATGTCACTTCTCCGCTCGGAACATCTGTCAACTCATCAGAGAACAGGTTTCCATAAAAAATGTAATTCTTATAAGCTTTGAACTCCAGTCCCAGCCCCCAGCCTTTTGACTTAACAGTTGCTGCGGAATTCTGATTGTAGGAAACATTGTTTGTGCTGAAAGAGGAATATAAAGGCAGTTTACCAGCATTATCCGATTGAGTCTGGCCCGCAGCCACACTCACAATGAAATCTTTGTAAGTGCTCATATAATAATAAGCGTCAATAAGCAATCTTTTGGCAAGTATACCCTTGTAACCTACCTCATAAGAGGCTACAGTTTCAGGCTTCAACTCACTGAAGCTTGCCCTTACCAGCCTGCTGGAGTCAGCAGGCAAACCTGCACGGTAAGAAAGGATGCTTGCGGCAGTATAGCCTGGTCTTGTTCCATTCAGTTTATAATAGGTCTGGAACTCTGGGAGCGATCCGATCAGGAAGCTGCTTCCCCCCCCGAGACGCAAACTGATGTACTGATTCTGGTTGCTGGGAAAACGATAAGCTGTCTGGTAGGAAAGTCTTAGATGATTATCGTTGGCCACTTTCACTACCGCTGTTACCCTTGGAGTGAACTTGCCTTCAAAATTTGTTTGTTTATCGTATCGACCAGATGCGGTCAGCGTCAACCTGTCGTTGAGCAATCTTTTTCTTAATTGAACAAATCCGCCATACTCATTAATCCGGATAGCATTGGCAGTATCCGCAAAGATGGTACCCTGAGAGTTAAGCACCCATTGTTTCCAGTTGATACCTGCCATTACTTCCACCAGATTGGAAAAATGGGCCATATCAGACAGATTCAACTGCGCTTCCATCGAATAGAGGTCTGATTTATCGAGAAATTTAGCGCCACCTGGTTTGTTAACCGCCGTATTCCTGATCACCTGTGCTGCATCATCAAAGGGTTTTGTACCTGGCATGAAACGACCCACATCAGCGGTCGAACGGGCAGAAAGATGCAATTGTGCATCACTTAAAGATCCTGCAGACTGGCGGCGGCCCTCAGAAAAAGCGACCATATATTGCGGGAACCATGAGCCCCCGATCGTTGTAAGACTTGTTGTATTCACACTAGGTTTCCATGTTTCATTAATGAAGGCACCCAGTGCATCACCGATATAAGAATCACCCGCATTTTCCTGGATAGTATAAGCTCTGTACATCCAGTTCTTGGCTTTTAATTCAAACTTATGCTGGGCCATTTTAAAATTCCTGAGTGAATAACGGTTAGCGCCGGTATAAACAGTGGTACCTGTACCAAAATAAGAATTCAGAGATGCTTCGAGGTTATCACTGAACTTATAATGGATACCCGCATTCATTTTCACATTGAGAGTGTTGTAATCAACCAGTTTGTCTTCGTTGTAGCCTGTCCTTGTAACGTTGGTCTGCGTACCAAAATAGTTTCGGGTATATCCAAAGAATAGCGGGAGATACAATTGTGCCGCGGGTTGAACTGCTGATGGCAAAGAACCGACAAAAGCATTTACGCTTGCTGTGGTCGGGTATTGAGTAGTGCCAAAAAATGCTGTGGCGCTGTTCTGCAAATTCAAAAGTCCACCCGTTGCAGCTAAAACGTTGGCATTTACTCCTGCTGCAAGCAAAGCCGATAATTGACTGAGGTTAACACTTGTCTCATCTCCATACACGTTAACCCCATTGAAGTTGGGATCGTTCTGACGATTACCACCAACTACTTTGCTAAGAATACCAATTTGTTGCTTGTTGCGATAGTCTTCAGCTTCCCAGTCACTACCACGGATCAGTTCACCAGATAAACGGAAAGCCAGTTTATTCTTGTACACTTTAGCCCAGCGCATCGCAATATTGTTATAAGGGGCCGCGGTACGCTGCCTCTTATCCACGTGCATGATCCCCTGTTTTACATTATAGCTGAAACCCTGGTATTTGAAAGGGCTTTTACTGGTGATCAGCACCGTTCCATTCATACCCCCGGAACCGTACAAAGCAGAGGATGCTCCTGCGAGGACTTCGATATTATCAACATCAAGATCAGTTAAACCTACAATGCTGCTTACAGCAAAATTGAGACCTGGTGCCTGGTTATCCATACCGTCAACCAACTGGTTCAAACGTGTATTACCACTGCTTACAAAACCACGGGTCGTCATCGTACGAAAAGTGAGACTGGCTGTATGAACATCCACCCCCTTCAAATTACCGATCCCTTCATAAGCGGAGGGAGCGGGGATATTCCTGATCGTAGCGCTGCTCATTCTTTCAACAGTAACGGGTGATTCAAGAAGACGTTGAGGAGTACGGGTAGCGGCTACTACTACTTCCTGGCCTAATGCGTTATTAACGACAAAATTTACTTCGATTGGTTTGGAAGCATCAGAAACTGTCAGCTCCTGGTTCTCATATCCTACAGATGAGATCACGAGGACAACAGGAAGCTTGGATACTTTCAGGCTGAAACTGCCATCAGAATTGGTAAAAGTGCCCTGGCTGGTGCCCTTAACTACTACCGATACGGCAGGCACACTTTCTTTACTTGTGCTGTTTTTGATAGTGCCGGAAATAGTTACGGATTGAGCGGAAGCAGAAATAGAGAACAGGCAAGCCATAAACAAGGCAGCTAAAAAGCTATAGCTTTTTCTCATAATAGAAGTTTTAGTTTTGTTCCGAAGGTCCAAAGGACTCCTTTGAAGCTGGCTTCGGTGGAATTTGGTGGAAAAATAAGCATTGTATACTTTTTGTAAAAATTTAATTTTTAAGGGGAAAGGGATAAAATGTTGAAATCTGGAGGGGGCTAATATTGGCCGATTTTTTTGACCTCCTTACTTTCGGATGATGACCAGATTTTCACTTCCCCACCAGACAGGTTTTTATCGTGGAAAAGTAAGAGATGTATATACTATTTCGGGCAGTTGGCTCGTCATGCTGGCCAGCGACCGGATCTCGGCATTTGATGTGATCCTCCCCCGCCCGATACCTTTCAAAGGACAAGTGTTGAACCAGATCGCCGCTTATATGCTGAAAGCGACAACTGATATTTGCCCCAACTGGCTTTCAGATACTCCGGCACCCAATGTTTCTATTGGAAAAAAATGCGACCCTTTTAAAATTGAGATGGTCGTAAGGGGGAATCTGACCGGTCATGCCTGGCGAACTTATTCTTCAGGACAAAGAGTGTTGTGCGGCGCCAATATGCCGGAGGATATGAAAGAGAATGACTACTTCCCGACCCCTATCATCACGCCCAGCACAAAAGCAGCAGAAGGTCATGATGAGGATATTTCACCTGGAGATATCATCAGCCAGGGATTGGCCACAAGAGCTGAATGGGAGAAATTGAGCAGTCTTGCGTTGCAACTTTTTGCCCGCGGAAAAAAGATCGCAGCCAAAAAGGGATTGATATTAGTGGATACCAAGTACGAGTTCGGAAAATTGAATGGCGAACTGATCCTGATGGATGAGATCCACACTCCCGACAGTTCCCGCTATTTCTATGCCGATGGTTTTGATGAAAGGCAGGCAAAAGGCGAGCGACAGAAACAATTGAGTAAAGAATTTGTGCGGGAATGGCTGATCCAAAACAATTTTATGGGCAAAGAAGGGCAAAACGTCCCGGAAATGAGCGATGAATGGGTAAAAACCATCAGCAAAAGATATATTGAACTCTATGAAAAAATTATTGGCACCTCCTTCACACCACAATCATTAAGTGAAAAGGAAACACAGCAAAGGATAATAGCATCGTTGGAAAGTCTTGGAATATCGAACCGATGAAGACTGAAGGCAAACGACCTCTTTCTTCATTCGGTATTCATTTGTTCATCTGCTCGACGTTCAACAAAAAGATCATCACCCGTTGCCAGGTGATGATCGTATCCTTAGTCTGTGCTTAGTTATTTTGTCTCTGTTTTGAAACTTGAAGCTTTGAAAACTCTTTTGGTCACTGTCTCACCCTTACCGCCCAGGGGACAGTAATAATCCAGCGCATCCTGGGCTTCGTTATAAGTAAGCCAGTAGTCAGTCACCGAACCGGTAAATACATAGCCCGTTGTACGGTTGTACAGGTCGCGGGTTCCGCGGCTGCTGAAGTTACCATATACCATACTTCCTTCGTAAGGTTTGTAACCGCTGTAAGCCTGTACAATGTTATAGCCATAATTGGTCTCTACAATATAATAACTACAGTAAGTGTCGCTGTAAACTACTTCACCTCTTTCTTTCGAGAGCCAGTAGCCTTCATCGAATCCGCCATCGTAACCGCGGGAGTTTCTTGAGCAGCCGATCATAATGAAGGCCGCAGTGATCGCGAGCAGTGAAAGTGTAAATATCTTTTTCATGTTTCAACTGTTTAAGTGGATAAAAAGTTTGTTCGGAAACAGTAATGATAAGATTGTGCCAGACCAGTCTAGTGGGCTTCCGGCTATTGTTAAAATCATTTTAAAGCAGGATATTCACTTCAAAGGAAAAGCAAGAAGCTGTTTCCTTTAACGTTTTTATTACTTTCTGTAATAAAAAGGCCAGGTGAGATCACCCGGCCCTGCTCTATCAAACAAACTACCTGTAATTGCTGATACACAGCAATGTCTTTCCCTCTTACATATAGATCATCAATGGATCATTAGTAACAGGATTATGTATGATTTTTACGTTTACGTTAAAGACCTTTTCGATCGTAGCTGCCGTCATTACATCTGCAGGCTTGCCATGCTCTACCAGTTCACCTTCCTTTAAGAAGAATAATTTATCTCCGTAATGGGCGGCGAGGTTGATGTCGTGCATAACAGCAACAAGGACCGTATCCGACCCGGAAAATTCTTTGGCCAGTTGCAGAAATTCCTGCTGATAATTTATATCCAAACTGGCCAATGGTTCATCCAGGAAGAGATAACGAACTCCCTCTTCTGGTTTTTCCCAGATCTGCGCAAGCACTCTTGCATAATGCACCCTTTGTTTTTCACCGCCACTCAGCGTGAGATAATTCCGCTCCCTGAATTCATCAAGGTTCATCCGCCGGATCACTTCATCACAAATAGCCATGTCCTTTTTCCCAGGGTTGAATTTAAAATGCGGGTAGCGTCCCATCATCACCACTTCTTCAACTGTAAGCGGGAAACTCAAATCCGGTTGCTGGCTCATGACGGCACGCACTTTTGCCATCTTCTCTCCAGTCAGGGTATTTATTTTTTTGTTGCTGTAAAAAACGGATCCTGTGTATTCCCTGATCTCGCCACTAAAAATTTTTAGGAAACTGGACTTGCCTGAACCGTTTGGTCCCAGTATCATATTGAACTCACCCGGAACGAATTCAAGGCTGATATTCTTAAGAATTTGTTTTTTATGTATCTGGAAAGACACTCCTTCGGTCCTAAGCATTGTACCCTCCTTTTTGTTGTGCCACATTGAATTTTTTCAACAGGAATATAAATACTGGCGCTCCAACTAAAGAGGTAATGATTCCGATCGGTATCTCAGCCGGTTTAAGCAGTAATCTTGCGCCCATATCTGCCACCGTGAGTATGACAGCGCCGGCAAGCATGGAAGCAGGCAATAATTTCTTATTGTCACTACCGATCAACAACCGTAGTACATGGGGAACGATCAAACCTACAAAACTGATCACGCCTACAAAAGCCGTGGCGACTGAGACCATGGCTGTATTCAGGACCATGATCCTTCTTTTCAGTTTGGCTGTATTGACACCGAGATAAGAAGCTTCTTCTTCACCGAGCAACAGCGCATTTAATTGTTTGGCATAGCGAAGAGAAAATATAAAGATGGATCCTGCTACCACGCCAACAATGCATACCTGTAACCAACTCGCACCCGCAAAAGTGCCAAGGTTCCAGAAAGTGATGCTTCTTGCCTGCGGGTCCCTGGCTATATAACTCATGAAACCGGTTCCACTTAATCCAACCGCATTGATCGCAACCCCGGCGAGCAGGAGCGACATCACCGAAACTCTTTTTGCATTTTTTGCCAGTGAATACACCATTACCGTTGCAAGCAGACCACCGGCAAATGCGAAAACCGGGACCAGAAATGGTCCTGTTATACTTTTTATTTCCGGGCCCATTTTAGCGGCCATCACAAATATGAAGGAGGCGCCAAAAGCTGCGCCGGCGCTGGTGCCGATCAGCCCCGGCTCAACAATGGGATTGCGAAAAAGTCCCTGCATCAGTACGCCAGAAACCGAAAGTATCGCACCAGTGATGGCACATAGGAGTACTCTCGGCAGGCGAAGCTGCAGGAAAACCCCTTCATGTATATTGCCCGGACCTTCACCCCGAAAAAAGTTACGTAAAGCATTGCCCATCTCATTAAGCGAGATCGGGACCGCACCAAATGAAATGGCCAGGATCAGCGTAACGATGAACAGGATGGCCAAGGCAGGCAAAAAGAATTTACTTTTTTGCAGCATTGGGGTGGATTAAGTTCATTAGTTTAATGATATTCTCACCTGTTCTTGGTCCGAAATAGATCAGGTCATGCTCTTCAAAACGATAGATCCTTTTATTCTTCGCCGCATTGGTCAGCGAAACGCCCGGTACACCTGTTGCAAACTTGTCCATACTGCCCATCTGGTCGAAACCAAAATCAGTAGCGATGATGATATCGGGGTTGGCTTCAGCAACTGCTTCCGCGCTGATCTGTCTCGCTCCTTTGGCATCATACTTCACGGGTCTCCCTCCTGCGAGCCTGATCATTTTATCACCTACGCCGTTGCGACCACTCATGACAAAATACACGTTATTGGCGCGGCCAAAATGTATGATCATCACGGAAGGAGAATCAACGATATTCATTCTTTTTGACAGCTCCATGGCTGTGCTGATATCAGCATCCATTTTTTTGATCACCGCATCTGCTTTTTGTTCTGCATGAAAATAATTGCCGAGTTCAGTCAATAACATTTTGGCACTGTCTATCGTAGAAGCGCCGGGGAAGATCTTCTCCTTGATACCTGCTTTCAATAATTGCGGCTCTACATTCTCGGGCCCGATATCTTTACTGTGAATGACAAGATCTGGCTCCATGGAGATAATGCCCTCGGCACTCAATGCCCGGTGATAACCTACGGTCTTTAATAATTTAGCGCTATCTGGATAAGTACTGCTCAGGTCAACCGCCACTATACGGCTCCCCTGCCCGAGTGCAAACATCATTTCTGTAAGATGCTTGGAGATACAAACGATCCGCATATCCTTCTTTTCTTCCTTCTCTTTATTTCCAAACCGACCGCAGCCTGCCAGCACAACCATGCCGGTTGTCAGTACAAGTATTTTTTTCATATAAATGATTTAATAAGAGGCAGCACTATTGATGCTGCCTCCTTACGCTATTTAATATTAAATTTCAGGTTCACCCCGCCATAGATCACTGCTTTAGGAGGAGCAGGTATGTAGGCATCGTCTAATTGATTCACGAAGATCATGATCGGGTATCGTGTACCGCCAATATTATTCACACCAAAGAAAATATCCATGAAGAAACGGCTGGACAGGTTCTTTTTGAAACCGATCTTGCCATTCAGCAAATTATAACTGGTAGTATAATAAGTAGTAAATACTTTGGGACCTGATGTGCTGGTTTTCTTTGTACCAATTGTCATTCCGTCCTTATAGATATGTACCAGGTTTGCATACAGGCCGAACCGGGTTGCCACATCCACACCCAAAGCGTTCATGATCTTAGGCACACCATATACGTTCTTGCCGCTGTAATCAATAGTATCACGCCCCGCAACAGTAGCGCCAGTAACGATCCTGAATCCTGCACCATATTTGAAATCAGAATAGGTGAAATTGATGAAAGGTGTAACATTCGAGATGACGCTATTCGGATTGTTCACTACCGCATATTTCAATGATGCTTCAACTCCTTTATGTTTTTGTGTACTGCCGTTCACCATATAGCTATAGGCTGTAGTACCCGCATTCAACGGTACTGATACTGCTGTCATTTTATTGTGAATATTGAAAGAGAATAAAGCCAACTGGTAGTTCAACCGGTCATTTAACAATAACCCTTTTGAACCCACTTCAAACTGATCGCCGAATTCAGGTTTGATATTGCTGTTCACAATTCCTGTCGGGTTAGGTGTGGTGGGAACAACAATGAAGAAATAAGAACTTACTGGGGCTTTATAACCTTTACTATAGGATGCATATACCGAAGCTTGTTTGCTGAAAATTTTATTAAGAGCAAGATGTGGGGACCACATACCCTTATAGCTGGTATCAAAATGACCCGCGTAGGTTGTGGTGATCGCCCTGAAACGATCGTCCAAAGAAATTTTTTGAGAACTATAACCTATACCTGCTGAAAAGGACAGATCCTTTGGAAAGGCCAATGTCCATTCTGTAAAAAATGAAGTTGGTTGTGTTGTATAAGCTATGTTCGATGTATTGGCATTGATCACCCAATATGGACTGACACCATATGTGTATGATCCCGGATTCGGATCATTCGGATTAGCTTTCATATTGTATCCAACCGTTTGGGCATTCTGCCGCTGAATTTCCATCCCGGTGATCCCATTCAGTCCCAGGTTATCGCCCACTGAAACTTTTGTTTGGAACGAAATGCGGAAGCCATAATTGACAGTTGTTTTATCTGTCCATCCCCCGGCACTGCTTACATCACTTCTGAAACCCGTACCAAATACAGTAGAAGTGTTGGAAAATCCTTTGGTAAAATTATACGTATGCGTTACCCCGGCCCGGTAAGTAACTACGTGACTATGTGCATTTCTTTTTATGTATTCAGGATTGCCTGAGTAATCCTTATTAGCCCATTGCTGAATGGTCAGTTCGCCTAAACGTTCATCATAACTGTCAGTGAAGCCGACATAAGATGAAAAATTTTGCTTTTCATTTGGCTGACTCATTAGTACCAGGTTAGCAAAATCCTTGTGAGAAGAATTATGAATAGAGAAACCATCCGATTTCTGTTTGCCATAATTCAATAAAATACCGCTGCGCTCATTTCCGGTTGAAAAACGGGTGGTGAATCGCTGCAAACCATAATTTCCAAACATGATATCCTGGCTGATAGAAGTTCTTCCGTTCTCAGGTTTAAGGGTTTTGAAACTCACTGCCCCGGAAATAGCCTGGCCGTATAATGTTCCTGCTGGGCCCTTCAATATTTCAACATTTCCCAGCGAAGCAAAATCGATATCATCCAGAGTTGTTATTCCTTCTGCATCCGTAAGAGGGATATTATTGATATAAACTTTATATCCCTGCCCGTCGAAATTGCTGTTAACTCCATTTGTACCTCTTGCTCCGTTACCATATCCACGGATATTGAATTGTTGACCTCCTGATACAGTTCTCCTGTTCATTTGCACACCAGGAACACTTGTTTCAATGGCCTCTTGCAGAAAAATTCCTTGTCCCCTGTTCAGATCTGCCAGTGTCAGTTTGGTAATAGATACAGGTTGATTCAGCAATGTTTTATTCTGTGCTGAGGTGGATGCGAGGTCCACGTTGTTGAGATATTCACTGGACGGGACCAGTGAAATAGAAAGTTCATCATCACAATTCTGGATATTCACCGTGGCAGGCTCGTAGCCAACAAAAGAGACCACTATTTTATTGGTCTTGCCGCAGTCGATGGAGAACATACCGTCTTTATCTGTTTTCACTCCCCCTTTGCCTCCGAATAATATAGTGGCGCCGGATAAAGGAGTTTTAGAATTGATATCGGTCACTTTGCCTTTGAGGGTCTTTTGCGAATAAGAATACAGGGTAGTACACGCCAGTATAGCGAATAGTAAAATTCGTTTCATGATATTTTGTTTTGATTCGTCAATTTAATAACAGGGCATGTAGCTATTTTCAGCTACAAAACCACAAGGAAGAATAAGAAGATCAGCTGATCTGAGGTGGTGGAGTGGGTACCTCGTTAATGACGAATAATAGTGGCCGCTGTCGACTGTCCACATTAAGCACCGCGGCTATATCGAACTTAGGATAAGCATATTTGCTTACTGTAGTATAAAGAGTAGTTATCAACTTAAGAAAGACCGAGGCTTTCTTTTTAGATCGTTCGCCAAAATCTTTCTCTACCAATTTTTTGTAATGGACCATCAATTTCTTTTCCTGCTTATCACTGATACAGCGTACGATCATCCTGTCCCCTTCTATCCTTTTCTCTACGACATCATACATTTCTCCCTGGAAAATAAATTCATTATCCTCTACCCATTCAGGTCCACCGTCCCTGCTGCTGGCATTAAGAGCGAAAGTAAATTGTTCTGTAACAGAGGGGTCGACACCAAGGCGCATCCTTTTTTTAGCGGCCCTTTTTATGTCAGCCTTGCGGT
>DATLCB010000154.1:0-3754 GCA_035526625.1 Chitinophagaceae bacterium | reverse complement strand
GCAATACATTATTCCAATTAGCCGCCGATCTTATTAACCAGAGCGGACGCAGCATTTTTCTTACTGGTAAAGCCGGAACTGGCAAGACCACCTTCTTAAAATACATCCGTCAACATTGCCATAAACAAATGGCTGTCGTAGCACCAACTGGTGTAGCGGCGATCAATGCAGGCGGCG
Source organism: Chitinophagaceae bacterium (assembly GCA_035526625.1). Taxonomy (GTDB): domain Bacteria; phylum Bacteroidota; class Bacteroidia; order Chitinophagales; family Chitinophagaceae; genus JJ008. Next base: position 3,577 of record DATLCB010000154.1, on the reverse strand, counting down.
TAACCATCCACTCTTTTTTCCAATTGCCTTTCTCCCCCTTTATCCTGGAATCAAATGGCTTTCCAAGGAACGAGACAACTGTCAACCGCCACAACCTCATTAGCCGTCTTCGATTTACTAAGGAGAAAAGAAAGGTTTTACAGCAACTCGAATTGCTCATCATAGATGAAATAAGCATGGTCCGTTCAGATATGATGGATGCCATAGATACAGTTCTGCGATATTTCAGGAAAAGACCATACGAAAAGTTCGGTGGTGTACAACTCTTACTGATCGGCGATATGTTCCAACTGCCTCCCGTTATCAAAGATGCCGAGTGGAAAATGCTCTCAACGTTTTATGATAGCCCCTATTTTTTCGACAGCCATGTAATAAAGGAAGAGCCGCCGCTTTATATCGAGTTTGATAAAATATACCGGCAAAGCGAAGAAAAATTTATCCGTCTCCTTAACCAGGTACGCAATAATGAAGTGCAGGAAGACGGGATCCAAATCCTGGAAGATCGTTATCAGCCCGCTTTTTTGAGAAGCAAAGATGATGGGTATATCATATTAACGACTCATAATGAACAGGCCCGTAATACTAATATTGCAGCCCTGAACCAATTATCGACACCCACTTTTGAATATGCGGCTGAGATAAAAGATGATTTTCCGCAGAATGCCTATCCGGCCGAAGAGGTCTTACATATAAAAGCAGGCGCCCAGGTAATGTTCATAAAAAATGACCTGGCTGACCGGGGCAAAAGATATTTCAACGGAAAGATCGGCATAGTGACGAGACTGGAAGAAAACAAAATATTCGTGCAATGCCATGATGAAGAAGAAATTGAGGTTTGCCGGGAGAGATGGGATAATATTCGCTATTCAGTGAACAAAACATCCCTGGCAATGGATGAAGAATTATTGGGATCCTTTTCACAATATCCTTTACGGCTGGCGTGGGCAATCACGATACATAAAAGCCAGGGTCTCACCTTTGAAAAAGCTATCATTGATGCTGGCGAAGCCTTTGCTCCCGGACAGGTTTATGTGGCGCTAAGCCGTTGTACCAGTCTTCAGGGATTGATCTTAAAAAGTAAACTAAAAACCAGCAGCCTTTTTACCGATCAACGCATCGTCGGGTTTTCCCAGGCCATATCTTCTTCAGCCAGCCTGCACCAGGAACTGGAAACCGCCCGCCGTCATTACCAGGAAAAACTTTTGCTATCTACTTTTGATTTCCGCTTAGCAATCAACTACTGCAATGAATTGCAGGAATATTTGAAAGAGAATAGCGCTTCTTTTAATCTAGCAACTATTCCATGGCTGGCACAGATAAAGGGAAAACTTGATCTATTGCAGGAAACCGCCGGGAAATTTCAAAGCTGGCTACGTACACAGTTTCAGCTTCCCGGAACGACCGAAAAGAATACTGCTTTACAACAAAGGACCACAAGGGCAGCAGCACATTTTGTAACTGAAATTGATACTATTATTAACGACCTGCAACAATCCCCTGCGGTCACTGACAGCAGGCTTCACGCTAAAGAGTATAACGAAGAGCTAAAAGGGATCTTTGCTGAGCTTAGCGCAACTAAACATTTGCTCCAGGGCCTTACTGATAATTTCAGTTCAGAAGCATGGCATCAAAGGAAGCGGAACTTTGTATTGCCCCCCTTCACCGTTAATTCATATGCGGCCACTTCACAGAAAAAAATGGATAGCCCGCACCCCGCCTTGTTTATGCAATTAAAACATTTGAGGGATAGTATTTGCTTAAAAAAAGACTTGCCTATTTATATCGTGGCTGGAAGTATTACGTTGGACGAGATGGCCCGCTACCTTCCACAAAACCTGGGAGAACTAAGGAAGATCAGTGGCTTTGGTGATGCCAAGATCGACCGCTATGGTCAGCAGTTCCTTGATATCATACTTACTTATTGTGAACAGAAAGACCTTCACTCCCTGATACATGAAAAATCCGCAAAGCGGGAGGGAAAGGATAATACCAGTAGCGCAAAAAAGAAGGGGCAAAGCCATTCTGAAACCTTCCGGCTTTTTCGGGAAGGGAGGTCGGTCTCAGAGATCGCTAAAGAACGAAATCTCGCAACCAGCACTATAGAAGGGCACCTTGCCAAGCTCGTCAGTCTTGGCGAGATAGAAGTTAGTAAACTTGTAAGCCGGGAAAAAATTGTATTGATCGAATCTGCATTGGAAGGGGTTGATGGTACTTCAATCACTCCCATAAAGCAAAAACTAAACGACGATATCAGTTTTGGTGAAATAAGACTGGTGATGGCGTCCCTTGGACTGGAGCAGCACAAATCAGCGGATTAAGATCACCGTCCCCTTTTTAAATTCTTTTCCTTTTCCAGGCAATGAATACGTTGCTAACCACACAAAAATATTTCCATCTGTTTTAACTCCCCTTACTATTCCTTTCCATCTTTCAAACGGATCCCGGGAATAAAAGACCCGTTCTCCCCAGCGGTTGTAAATGCTTAATTGGTAATTAGTCATTGATAAGAGAGAACCAAGTGGACCGAAACCATCATTTTTACTGTTATTATCAGGGGTAAACCCTGAGGGGAAAAAGACCCCGATACAGGAGAGGTCCTTTTCTGCCTTCCCCGTAGCTGTTACCGGGCATACGCCCGATCCTGTTACCGTTACGGTATAAAACCCTTCTGAGAGATAGGTAGCAGTAGATCCGGTTTGTACAGGATTGGTGTTCCAGGTATAATTGAATGGACCACCGGGACCAGCAAGGGCGATCAACGAACCCCCAGTATTAGTTTGACAGTCCACTGCTGTTTGCATTGATATTTCCACGCCAATAAGATCAACCTCATCTGTAAAAATGGAAGGAGCATTGCCTGGTCCGCTGGCGCTTAGGGTTACTGTATATTTTCCGGGAGCTGAAAAAACATGTGTCGGGTTGGGAGCACTAGAACTATTATTAGCTCCCGACGCAGGATCGCCGAAATCCCAGCTTAGCCCCGGGCAGAGGGATGAAACATTGGTAAAGCTGACCCGGTTATTGTTTGCACAAGTGTAGGTAAATGTGGTAGCATTAGGTGGTGCCTCCCCGATCAATATATCATCAATCGCAAAGCCGTCATAATTATTACAAATACTGCCGGCCCCAAAAACAAAACGGAACAGGACCCCCGTTTTACCACTGAGATAAGGCATAGTATGTTTAGCTATAAGCCAACCGTTGCTTCCATTACCAGACTTGCAACCACCTCCGCCCGTTTGAATATTGCCCGACCATCCATCCCTTGATGAAGAAAAAGAAGACAGATAATTGATAGGAGAATAATTGAACCAGTTCTGATTCAAACAATTAATGGGATTATTTGCCGATCCCACATTCATCCAGGTACTTCCATTATCAAGTGAATATTGAAAACTACCGCCATCAAACTGTTGTTCCGTTTCCCAATTCACTTTGAATTCAATATATGGATATTGAAGATTGGTAAAATCAAAACAAGGGCTTTGCAAGCAGGAGGCTTCAAGGCTTGTATAGGAACTGCCTGTCAATCCACCTACCACCCAGCAATTGGTTCCTCCACCGGCTGAGGATATTA
>DATLCB010000153.1:0-6065 GCA_035526625.1 Chitinophagaceae bacterium | reverse complement strand
TGAACTATTCACACTCATTGAATGGTGGTGATGCGCTGATAACTTCAGGTTCAATACCAACAGTAGCACCCGTTGTACTTCCTGGTGTACAGATACCTACCGGTTATGATGCGATCATCCAGATCGTTACGGCTTCCGGTTGTATCGTGATCACAAGGGTGTATAGCAGCTCGTGTACTCCGTTACCAGTTAACTTCAAATCATTCACCGCCGCACGCAGCAATGCCAATGTAATGCTGAGATGGGAAACTGCTTCTGAGCAGAACAATACCGGCTTCTTTGTAGAGCGTAATGTGAATGGTAGCTGGGAACAGATCGCCTTTGTTCCAACACAGGCGCAGAATGGTAACAGTGATCAAACACTTGTATACTCTTATGTTGATCCAAACAATATCAAAGGCATCAGCCAATACCGCATACGCCAGGTAGACATGGATGGTAAATCCAAGCAGAGCGAGATCCGTTCAGTACGTGCTAACGGGCAACTTGGTAAGACCATCGTTTATCCTAACCCGACCAATAATGGTAAGGTGAACGTAGTGTTTGAAGATGCATCGATCACCCGCGAGGTTTCTGTATCAGATCTGAGCGGTCGCATCGTGCGCCAGGTAAAAGGCATCACCAATAACAATATAACTATAGAAAACCTGCAACCCGGCATGTATATGATAAGGATCGTTGCTGTGGGAACTGGCGAACAGGTAGTGGAGAAGATCGTTGTGAACAAACAATAGTGCTTCGGGTTTATTATGTAAACCTTAAGGGGTGGCGTAACTGCCACCCCTTCTTTTTTGGAGTTATGCACATCCCTGATGCTGCATTTTTTTTTACACATCTTTCAGGAATAGATAAACGATAGTCAGCAGTTCTACTCTGTTTAATGACTGGGTTGGAGGACTTTAACTGTTTGAATCCTACTTTCCATGCTGTCCTGTTAATTTACAAGGAGGTACTCCTTATAAGAAGCCTTGGTCTCTTTTTTGATTATCCTATCAGAAAGATCCCAATGAAAAAGGTCATCAAAATAGTTGAAACGAATATCTGGTCATTCTTAGGAGATGAAACCATCCAGGACCGGCCTACCAGTTTCAGGATCGTAGCAGGCACCTTAGTTTTAGGTACTTCAGCTTTTATAGTGTACAACATTATCCGCCTTTTCCTATGATAAGTTTTAAGAAAAATGTAATCAAAAGGAAAGTAGCGATCAATGGTTACCTGCTCCTGTTTTCCTTGTTCCTGTTGCTGGTGGTTCTACTTCTTTATTGGCTACTGTAAAAACGTAGTGTAAAGATGTCTAGCATAAAAAAACCCCGCTATGGTCATAGCAGGGTTTTAATTTTTAGGAGGTTAAGTTATTTTGGCTTTTTAATATCTAACAACTCCATTTCGAATACCAGGACCGAACCCCCCGGAATAGGACCATAATCAAATGCGCCATATCCCAAAGTATGAGGAATATATAGTTTGAATTTGGAACCCACATTCATCAATTGTAAACCTTCCTGCCATCCCGTTACTACCTGGTTCAGCCCCATTGTCAACGGCTGTCCACGTGAATAAGAATCATCGAAGGGCGTACCATCCACCAGCGTACCGCGATAATGAACAACAAAGCTATCCACCATACTGGGTTTAGCGCCTGTTCCCTGGGTAAGGATCTCATACTGCAACCCACTAGCAGTAGTTATTACTCCTTTGCGAAGTTTATTCTTGGCAAGGAAAGCTTTACCGGAATCGATCTTCGATTTGGCTTTCTCTTCCTGCATACGGCTCATATACAGGTTCATCACATTGTTCGCAGTTGTTTCATCGATCAAAGGCTTTTTCCCGCTCATCACATCATTAACAGCCTTGGTAACAAGTGAACCATTGATGCTCTTAATTCCCTGTTGTTTATAAAAATTCGCAACGCTTAACCCGATAGCATAGCTCGCTGAGTCCGTAATGTTTTTAAGTACAGGTGCGGGCTTGCCCGGCTGTGCAATAACAAACGAACCGATGGCAATTGATAAGGTAAATAAGATCACTTTTTTCATGTAGTAGTATTAAGTCGGCAAAAATAGGATAAGGACCGGTATTTCAGCTACCTTCATTTTCTAAAATTTGGATAAAAAATAAGTGTATATGAGTGCTTTTCAAATGCCTGTACAGATCCGTTGGTCCGATCTTGATCCGAATTTCCATCTCCGCCATTCTGTTTATTATGACTGGGGTGCGATGTGCCGGATCGAATTTTTGAATTCAGTGGGTTTGACGTGGAAACGAATGGCAGAGTTGCAAACAGGCCCTATCATATTCAGGGAAGAATGTGTGTTCAAACGCGAGATCAGGTTGAACGACCCTGTGACCGTAGGCATGAGATTGGTGAAAGCGAAAAGGGATTTTTCGCGGTTTACGATCGAACACAAGATCAAAAAAGATCCTGAAACCACTTCTGCAATTCTTACAGTGGATATTGCATGGATGAGCGCTGTTACAAGAAAGCTCACGGTGCTCCCTGAACAGGATATAGCTATACTTGCCACGACGCCTTACACCGGGAGTGTTGAATGGCTTGATTGATCTACCGTTTCCAGGAAGGTCACTTTAGTTGGGAACCGCGCCGCATAAGCATTTACGATATTGCGGATATAACTGTTCTCTTTATACGTGGTAAGATGATCTTTCAATGTGTCCGGATCAGTAACATTTACTTCAGCAGGTAAATAACCCATGCCATAGAATCTTCCTTCCCAAACAAGGATGCAGGACCTGTCACTTCCATCGAGGCCTTTGTCAATGATGGCAAAGGTGGGTTGGGAAAGAAGTGAGGCGCAGGCTTTTTTTACTTTTTCATTATAAGCAGCAGCGGATTCTTTCAATTCACAGGCACCGGAACAATAACCTTCATTTATTCCTTCACAACGGTCGTCGCTTTTTTGTATAAAACAAAGTTTGGGACAGAGACCAAATTCTTTGATCAGCTTACGAAGGATAGCATGTCCATCTACAAGATAATGAAAAGTATGAACAGGGTTCAGTCGTTCCCGGTTCTTGTCGATCCCCAGGCGGAGGTAGCCTTTCTGGTCCTCAAAGGAAAAAATGCCATAGACATCTTCCCATCTTTTTTGTGACGAATTAAAAACGGGCCATCTTTTTTTTATCTCTGTTGATTCAAGTATGCAGGCCATAAGCTCAGTGGCGCAGTTTTGATAACTGATGGCATGTACATGCTTCATAAAATTTTGCTTCTGCCTGCTTGCTGAATTATTGCTGAAGTGGCTATTGACCCGGTAGCGGAGATTATTGGCCTTGCCTACATAAACGATCTTTCCCTTTTCATTATGGAAATAATAAATCCCGGGGGTGTATGGCAATTTATCAAAATGCTCTTTTGGCACATTGGGAGGAAGTATCCATTCTTTTGAATTACGCTGCAGGCTTTTTTGTATATGCTGTTCCTTATCGTTCTGCACAAGCAACTGGAAGATCTTAGCCGTGGCTTCTGCATCGCCACCCGCACGGTGCCTGTCAGTAATAGTGATGCCCAACGAAGCAGCGAGTTTGCCGAGGCTGTAAGAAGGAAAGCCGGGGAATATTTTGCGACTGAGCCGGACGGTGCACAATTTTTTGGTATCCCATTCATAACCGGCCTCACGCAAGTGACTTTTTATAAAGGAGTAATCAAAGCTTACGTTGTGCGCAATAAAGATCCTGTCCCGAAGAAGATTATAAATGTTCTCAGCCACCTCTTCGAATTTAGGTGCATCGGCTACCATTTTATCAGTGATACCGGTCATAGCGCTGATATAGGGAGGAATAGGCTGACAGGGATTGATCAGCGTTTGAAATTTCCCTGTCACCATTTGACCATCAGATAACTGGATGGATATCTCGGTGATGCCATTAGCTGCCGCGTAACTTCCTGTGGTCTCTATGTCGACAATGGCGTACACTGAAGCAATTTTTGATTTTAAATTTAAGATTTTAGATTTATTACTATTGGCCGGGAGGATCCAAATTTAAAACAACTCTACGAGTCTGCATATATTTGATTACAATTTCAGGAAACTAGCTATTTTCTATTCACCATCATCGTTCACAATGCAGGATGACAAGTTTATTATGTTCTGGAACAGGCTCGAAAAGGTTTTCCGCCATTTGAACAAGCAGGCTAAACGAATGTCGGTTAGTTGTTTTCGGTTGTATGACCATGATCTTCCTGAATTTCCTTTTTGTATTGAATTATATGAAGATAAAATATATGTGGCCGAGTATAAGAGACGGCATGGCATGAATGAAGAAGAGCATGATAGCTGGATGGAAAAGAGTATGGAGATCATCAGTGAAGTGGTAGGTATAACCAAAGAAAACAGCTTCCTGAAATTGCGCCAAAGAAAACCGGGGAGATTGGGTCAATACCAGAAACTCGACGAGGTTCAACATGAATTCATCGTAGCAGAGAATGGTCTGAAGTTCATGGTGAACCTGAGTGATTATCTTGACACAGGTCTGTTCCTGGATCACCGGCTTACAAGACAAATGGTAAGGGAACAAAGCGCCGGCAGGAAAGTACTTAACCTTTTTGCTTATACAGGTTCTTTTTCTGTGTATGCTGCCGCAGGGGGCGCAGAAGAAGTGGTCACGGTAGATCTTTCGAAAACCTATTTGAGCTGGGCAGAAAAAAATATGCAGGTGAATGGCTTTGCCAACGGGACTAAATACAAATTTGTTCATGCGGATGTGAAGCGGTACCTCAAAACATTGCCCCCTGATCATTTTGAGCTGATCGTAATGGACCCGCCTACTTTCAGCAACAGCAAAAGGATGGAGGATATACTGGATATACAGCGTGATCACGTGGAACTGATCAATGACTGCATGGCTGCACTTGTACCCGGCGGTGTTCTATACTTCAGTACTAACTTCCGTAAATTCAGTTTGAATACTGAAAAGATCAGGGCCACAGATATCCGTGACATTACCAAAGCCACTACTCCTTTTGATTTTGAAGGAAAGCTTTTTCGTTATTGTTTTTTGATCAGGCGGTAATCTTCACAGCTGCAAGAGGCATTAGACAATAGGGAATCGGCAATTTCGAAGTATTCCGCATTGGCCATTCACCATTGACGTTAAAGAAGACCCGGCAAATAGTAAAACAGTATTATAGTGTTTTCAACACATCATTCATGCTTCTGACCGCATCAGCGCTTTTGTTGAATGCAGCTTGTTCACTTTCATTTAATTTAAAGTCCAGGATCTTTTCCCATCCATTCCGGCCAATGATCACTGGAACACCAAGACAAATATCTTTTTGGCCGTATTCACCATCCAGCGAAACGCAACAGGTAAACAATTTCTTTTCATCTCTCAAGATGCTTTCAACCAGCGCAGCCCCAGCTGCACCGGGAGCATACCACGCGGAAGTACCGATAAGCGCCGTAAGCGTAGCGCCACCTATCATCGTATCTTTTACGATCTTCTCCTGTTGTTCTGCATTTAAAAAATTGGTTACGGAAACACTGTTCCATGTAGCAAGGCGTATCAATGGAATCATCGTCGTGTCGCCATGACCTCCCACTACAACCGCATTCAGATCAGCGGGTGAACATCCGAGGTGCTGGCTGAGCTGGTATTTAAAACGACTACTATCCAATGTGCCACCCATACCAATGATCCTGTTCTTGGGCAAACCGGTAGCGGTAAGCGCCAGGTAGGTCATGGTATCCATGGGGTTACTAACAATAATGATGATGGCATTGGGTGAGTGTTTCAGAATATTTTCTGCAACGCCTCTCACAATACCGGCGTTGGTGCCGATCAATTCTTCGCGGGTCATACCAGGTTTGCGGGGTAAGCCTGATGTAATTACAACTACATCACTGCCGGCAGTTTTGCTGTAATCATTGGTACTACCAACAATACGGGTATCAAAACCCAGTAAAGCGGCAGTTTGCATCATATCCTGGGCCTTACCTTCGGCCAGACCTTCTTTAATATCCAATAATACCAGTTCCTGTGCCAGTTCGGCCCGGGCAATATTATCAGCGCAGGTAGCACCTACTGCACCGGCGCCTACAACAGTT
>DATLCB010000152.1:0-6715 GCA_035526625.1 Chitinophagaceae bacterium | reverse complement strand
CGGCAATAACCAGCAGGGTTCGTAGAACGGGGGAAAACATAATCGAATAAAATGTTACCGGCAGTTCCTGCACCTCCAGGTGCAGAAACCGTGCAATTAAAAGGGTTAATTGATGCCCCGCCACTCCCTCCGGTTGAAGTTTTGGTTACCGGAGCTGTTGATGTACTAAAATAAATTGCCCCACCACTGCCACCACCACCTCCGCCATAACATTTTTGATTAGTGAAACCATTATCAGATTGTCCTCCTTTGCCGCCATTTGTCCGGATAAAAACATTACCTGTATAATTTGCAACATTCATAATGATCGTACCTCCGGCCCCACCACCCCCTGCTCCATCAGCAGCTGATGTGCCACCATCACCGCCATTCGCCGTAATTGAATCATTGTTGCCGATCAAATTGTTTGCCCATATAAAGATCAATCCGCCACCATTACCGCCATAATTTGAACTTATGGAGCCGTTATTACTATGACCAGAGCCTCCACCACCTCCAAAAAAAATCTTTTTCCCGCTTGAACTATTGAGAGGTTTGCCAGCAAGCCCTCGTAAATTAGTATTACAGCCAGAAGCACTGGTATTACCTCCACCTATGCCACCGATAGTCAAATTTGCTCCGCCACCACCACTATTATTGTGATTATTACCGCCACCGCCACCATTAGCCGGAGCGCCACGACCTCCACTTTGACCAATGGTTAGATTTGCTATACCCTCTCCTTTATAGGCGCCTTCCTGGGGATTAACGACAGTAGGATTGTATACATAACCCGTGGCGGCAAAAAGATTAGAACAATTATTGTCACTTAATGTAAAAACACCACCACTGTTACCACTGGAATCAGCAAGAATTTGGGCATTTAACGTAAGATCTTCTTCTGCATATAAAGCGATCACTCCGCCTGTGCCCGCCACACTATCCCAAGGAGCTGGTTTTATAGTACCGACCACATTCGCAGAGTAATATTCCGCGAATTGTACCAATTGAACTTTAGAAGAGGAGTCATAAGTGTTGAGTAACTGATGAAAAAGAAAAACAGAATCTCCAATGATATAGCAGATCGTTCCTATTTCATAGTTGCCAGCACCATTAACAGAAATTGTATCGCCAAAACTGCTGTTGTTAGCTGTATTAATTGTCGCACCCTTTATTTGCACAACCATTACCATCGTATTGACGTTGAGGCCTGTTGGATCGGCAACGCGAAGACAGGCTTTTGAAGGGATCACCTGGATTACTTTGTGATAAGTATTTACTATCCCGTTTATATTACTTGTTTGACCAAAGCATATGCTGCTCAGCAAGACAAAAAGAAAAGAGAAATAATTTTTTTGCGCTGACCTGCTCAAATGCTCAACGAGAACTGTATATGATCGTTTCATCTGTTCCGAAAATAAGCAGTTTCCGCTGTAACTATGGATAGGGAAAATCCACAGTCCTTGAAAAACTATGAAATATGAAATTTACTTTATGTGATGAGGTTATTTACGGAATGTTTTATGTGTGTTGTCGCAGAAAGGAGGGGTTTTAGTTCGCTTGCACTGGCAAAACCAAATCTCCTCTGCTTTATCAAATACGACCTTGAGGCTGCGAAAAGGCATTCCTTCTATATTTTTATGAGCACTATCGCAAAAGGGTTCTTTCTCACTGAGACCGCAACTGCACCAGGAATATGTTTTACCCGGCTCTACTATTATTCCTGTAGGTTCACAAATGGCGAGCTTTGGAAGATCTTCGTTTGGTATCGTTTCCATGAACTATTTATCAGCAATGAATTTATATAAATTAAAGTTTCCTTTTTGATAAGCTGCTTCAATCTCCTTCTTTAATATGACTTTGTCGATATCCTTCATTCTTTTTTGTTCCACCAGGTAAAATGCTTTTTCAGCTAATAACCAAAAGGTCCTGTCAGATACATGCGATTTCTGCAATTGGTGTTGAATGATGTCAAGCAATGCTGCCACGCCTTCTTTTCGCGAAGCCACTGTTTTGATCACCGGCACTTCATGGTAGTGTTTGCTGAATGCAGGCGCCAGCATCTGCTGTAAATTTTTTACAAAGAGATCGGCATCGGGTCTGTCGCTTTTATTGACCACGAATATATCAGCGATCTCCATCAACCCGGCCTTCATGGTTTGCACTTCATCACCGGCTTCGGGAACCATCACCACCACGGTGACATCAGCCAGCCCGGCAATTTCTATCTCGCTCTGGCCAACGCCTACTGTTTCCACGATAATATGATCGAACTGAAAAGCTTTCAGCATATCGGTGATCTCGATGATCTTCGGGTGTAACCCGCCCATTGAACCCCGGGTAGCGAGTGAACGGATAAAAACATCAGGATGCGTGTACCAATCGCTCATCCTTATCCTGTCGCCCAGCACCGCGCCGAGGTTGAAAGGAGAAGAAGGATCCACACACAAAACAGCCACTTTCTTACCTGCACTGGTAAGTAATCCGATCAATGCATCTGTCAATGTACTTTTACCTGCGCCGGGAGGACCAGTGATACCAATAATCTTTGCTGGGGAAGCAGGCAATGCTTGCAGCAAAGCCTCATAACCGGGCTGTTCATTTTCAACCAGTGAAATACCTCGGGCCAGGGCTTTGATATCGCCTTCCTGCATTTGCTTTAGTAATTCGGACCAGTTCAATGGTAAAATAATTTAGTCCAAAGGTCGATGACTCCTTCGGAGCGGCAACTTACAGCTTTATTTTTTTAAAAAGAGGAAGAAGGGGTCAACCAGTGGACGCGGAGTTCGCTGAGGAAAATGCTTTTATCTTCTCAGCGACCCCTGCGCCCTTTGCGCGATAAGGTACTGGTCAAACGGCGAAAAGGTTTAATATTTGCAAACATTATGCAACAGCTATCTGTAGTTATTGTTTGTAAAAATGAGGCCGCGATCATCGGCACCACACTGCAAAGCCTGCAGGGGCTGACTGATGATATCGTTGTATATGATAATGGCAGCACCGATGGAACGCAAGAGCTGGTAAAACAATTCCCTGTTCGCATCTATGAAGGGACCTGGGAGGGCTTTGGTAAAACAAAGAATAAAGCGATCGCACAGGCCCGGTACGACTGGATACTGAATATTGACGCGGACGAAACTATCGATGAAGAATTGAAGAGATCTTTGAAACAGGTCCAACCAGAAAATGAGAAGACTGTTTACGAGATGGCATTCAGTAATTTTTTTGGAAGCAAACCTTTAAAGCATGGAGAATGGGGAACCGACTACCATATCCGTTTATTCAATCGCCGGGCAGTGCAATGGAATGAGTCTGCGGTGCATGAAAGTCTTGTATTGCCAGCTGGGGTTATCATAAAAAGATTGAAAGGAAATGTTCTTCATTATACTTTGCGGGATATAGATAGTTACAGGCAAAAAATGGAGCACTATGCTGAATTAAGCGCCAGGAAATACCATGAACAGGGCAGATCCGCCAATTGGTTCAAGCTTCATTTATCGCCAGGGTTTAGTTTTATCAGGAATTATATTTTCAAACTTGGCTTTTTGGATGGTCGTGAAGGATATAGTAGTGCAAAAATGACGGCCTGGTATACTCGTCTCAAGTATAAAAAATTAAAAGAACTGAATGCGGAACAGGAATCCCGATACCTATCTGGAGGCAATGGGTAATAGGGAACAGTTGTCTAAATTTGCAGAGGTCAATTGCAAATTGTCTATTGCTTCTGATCGGAGCCGAAGAATTGTAAATAGAACCTATGACAAACTTCATTCCCATATTCCCGCTAGGTATTGTGGTTTATCCCGGGGAAAACCTGAACCTGCACATTTTTGAAGAGAGGTATAAACAATTGATCAATGAATGTCAAGCCGCCAAAAAACCATTTGGTATTCCTACAGTGATCGATAATAAAATGCAGGATCATGGTTCGCTGGTGGAGATAACAGAATTATCAGCAGTTCATGAGAACGGCGAGATGGATATCAAAACAAAAGGCGTACGTATCTTCCGGATACTGGAGATCATAAAAGAAGTGCCGGACAAACTATATAGCGGAGCTATTGTCAATTACCCGGAGACCTACGAGCAGGGTAATCCGGAACTGATGCGGAAAGTGATGAACAGTATCCGCGACCTTCATGAGTTGCTGAAAGTGAACAAGGATTTCAAAAATGAGGACAGCCAACTGAAGGTATTTGAGGTAGCGCATCATATCGGGATGTCCCTCGAAGAAGAATATGAGCTGTTGGGTCTGCTGGATGAAAGACAACGGCAGGAATATTTAAAAAGATTTTTGGCCAAAGTGATACCGATGGTAGCCGGGATGGAACAGCTGAAAGAAAAAATAAAGTTGAACGGACATTTTAAGAACCTTAGTGGATTTGATCTCGGGAAATAATCAACAAGTAATTCATGTCAACCACACTCTGTTTCGATTTTGGTAACACCCGTAAAAAAGTGGCTGTCTTCAAGGGCGCTGAGATGAAAGAAGCGATCACATTGCCTGATGATTCCGTAGAAACTATTCAGTCGCTCATCAAAAAATTTCAGCCTGCCAAAACGATCCTTTCATCCGTTATAGAACATAACCCTGCTATTGAAGAATTACTATCTCTTAATACTAAATTTCATAAACTAAGTCACCTTACTAAAGTTGCTTTTACCACACCTGTTGGCAAACCCGAATCTATCGGGGCCGACAGGCTGGCCTTATCCGCGGCGGCTGTTCACTTTTATCCAGGTAAGAATAATCTTGTGATCGGTCTTGGCACCTGCATTACTTACAACTTCATCAATAAGTATAATGAGTTTGTTGGCGGTGGAATATCACCAGGATTGGAAATGCGGTTAAAAGCTTTGAATTATTATACGGCCAGGCTTCCCATTGTAAAAGCCGACAACAATGTGCCGCTGATCGGTTACGATACGACTACCAATATTACTTCCGGGGTGGTATTAGGCATGGCCAAAGAGATCGATGGGTTCATTGAAGCCTACCGGGAGCGATGGAGGAACTTTAACGTGCTGTTAACCGGGGGCGATATAGTGTATTTGGCTTCACACCTTAAAAACAAGATATTTGCAGACCCTGATTTAATCTTTAAAGGTCTGTATGCAATTAGCGAAGTCAATAACCCTTAAGAAGATCAAGACGTTACACTGTTTTTCCCTGACGCTCCTGGTTTTTATTTCTGCTTCATTTATACCTGTTTTCGGCCAGGATAACTCACCTTATTCCCGTTTTGGTATCGGTGACCTGGTTCCAAATACAAACATTTCTACCCGTTCTATGGGGGGTATATCAGCCGGTTATTTTGATAATATCAACCTTTTCCATAACACTGTCAATTTTAGCAACCCTGCTTCTTATTCGGATTTTGAGGCCTATAAAGAATCAAGATCTAAAAAATTACAATCAGGCAGGGTGATATTTGACGTCGGTGTAAATCTTGATAACAGGACATTAAAGCAGACCACCCCCGTAAGAAAATTTACAGCCAGCAATTTTTTGTTCTCCAATGTTAATATCGGAATTCCTGTAAGACAAGGCTGGGGGTTAAGTTTTGGTTTGCGTCCTATATCCCGGATCAGTTATAAGGTCTTTCGTGCGGAGCGTTTGAAAGATCCGGTATCCGGTAATACTATTGACAGTGCTACCACCCGTTTTGAAGGTGACGGAGGGTCTTATCTTGTTTCAGGAGGAACAGGCTTTAAGATTTTCAAAAAACAAAAGAAGAGAGGTGAGGAAAATTTGAGTTTTGGTTTTAATGTAGGCTACCTTTTTGGTAAAAAAGATTATAGTACCCGCCGCGAGTTCAGGAACGATACGGTGCAATACTTCAGCGGCAATTATCAAACACAGACAAACTTCAAGGGGATCTATTTTGACGCAGGGTTACAATACAGGCTCCCGATCGATGAGGCAAAGAAATTCTTTGGCGCCGGTGTATTTGTCAATATGGGTCAGAAATTAACTGCTACACAGGACAGGACAATAGAAACCTTCCTGTATGATCAGACGCTGGGCGACCTGCGACTAGACAGTGTATCGGAAGTAAAAGATATAAAAGGAAAGATCCAAATGCCTTTTTCTATCACAGGTGGTATTACTTTTCAAAAGATCCCTGAGGTGAGAAAATCAGGAGGTTTTTTAGTAGGAATTGACATTAATTATCAGAACTGGGATAGTTATCGTTTCTATGGTCAAAAGGATTCAGTAAAAAGTAAACTAGAGGTCAGGCTCGGAGGCCAGGTGATCCCCATTCCCCGCAGCAATTTTTTTAGCCGTATCGCTTATCGTGGTGGTTTCATCATAGGCTCCGATTATATCAATGCACAAAATAAAAACTTACCGCAATTGGGTATCACTATGGGTTTTGGCCTTCCTATTGCCAACTATAATCGCCTTAGCCCAAACCAAATGTCTATACTCAACCTTTCTTTTGAATATATCAAGCGGGGAAATAATAATAATTTGTTGAGGGAAAATCTCTTCCGTTTATCTGCGGGATTCGCTTTCAGTGATATGTGGTTTATCAAAAGGAAGTATGACTAACCCATTCCTTGATAGAAAAATCTTTTATGCAGCAGCTTTTGTTACAGGCTGCTGTTTTCTTTTAGGTTGTGAGAATGATGCAGGTCGTGTTACTGACTGGACCAAGAAAGTAGTAATGACAGAAGAAGCCATCGACGTGGACAGTTATCTTAGTCAGAATGGAAAAATGAAAGCAAGGTT
>DATLCB010000151.1:0-3841 GCA_035526625.1 Chitinophagaceae bacterium | reverse complement strand
ATCCAGAACAATATTGTTCCATTCGATGTTATCTCGAAATTGCCGGGCTCCACATTGGCGATCACTTCCCTGTCCTCATCTTTAACACGCAGGGGGTACTGCTGTCCGTTCTTCATCGCCCTGTTCTGAGTACCTACTATAAGTTTGATCTTCCTGATCCTTTCATTAGGCAAACTGCCCGTAGCAAACAAAGTATCGAGTCCATTCCGGAAACGAAGAATATTATATACGCCAGGGTGAATGATCAGCTTTACCCAGCCTCCATTGGATAGTGTGTCATCTTCCAGCTTTACTTCAACACCACGGAGATCGATGAATACACTATCAAACACGGGGGTCTGGTGATCGGTAAGATAAATAGTGATGGGATGCGGTTGATCCGGGTTAATGGTGCCCTTAATATTTCCTGACATCTCTTTCTGGCAGGCATAAAAAAGGATGCTGCAGAGGAACAAACCAAAAACGGTGATACGAGTTTTATTTTTCATATTGATACATTTTTCTTTTCATTGATAAGTAACCGCTGTCTTTCTATTTGTAATCAGGGCAAAAAAAATCCTCTCCCAAATGGAAGAGGACGATCATCAAACCTTAAGCAAAAAGTTATTTTTCCTGGAGACGTTCTACCTCGTGAATGAGTTTATCATCGACCTTATCATTGTATTTATGAGCAGGGTCGTTCCCGATCGTATTCAACAACAGCAAAGCTCTTTCATACTCCTGGTTGCGGATATAGCTGAGTGAAAGATAATATTCTGCTTCATCCTTCATGATACCTTCACCCGTTTGGCGGTGAGCATCCAGCACTTCATTGAAACATTTGATCGCTTTGGGAAGATCCTTTGTTTCAAGGGCAGCAGCACCGCATAAGAATTCTCCAAGGGGTGTATGATCCTCGTTCATATCATGTATGCGTAGCACCTCGGTATAATTCTTTGACCGGTAAGCTTTTTCGACTTTGGTCTCCATGCCATTACCATCCCGCATGGTAACCAGTTCATAGGTTACATACCGCGAGGCAAAAATTTTATCAGGAGACGATCCTTTTGGGTTAAACAGCTTAAAGGCTCCGAAGAGCAATAACAGGCTCGCCGCAACAGCAATACTGTAGCGAATTAGTTTTCTTCCAGGGCTGATTGGATGCATTTTTTTCACCCCTGGCAGTAATTCATCCATCATTTCAACATGCAAACCTGCTATCTTTTGTTTCAACCCGTAAAAACGTATAACATCCGTCGCAGAACGAAGGGTATCCAGTTGCTGCTGCATACCCGCATCCTGTTCAAGTTTTTGTTGTAGGTCCTGCTGCTCATTGCCAGGCAGTTCGCCATCGAGGTATTGTATCAATATATCCGGAGTAGAGTTATCCATTTAAAGCGTTTTTCAATGTTTGTTTCAGACCAGGATTGGCACTTACCATTTGCTCCAATTGTTTCAGACATTTATATTTCTTATTCCTGAGAACCTGTTCATTCTCATATTGGGTCGATACCAGGATCTCACGCATCGACAAATTCTCATAATAGAATAATAACAATATCTTCCGGCAGGATTCTCCCAGCTCTTCCACCAACCTTATCAATGTAGCTTTCCCTTCTCTTTCATCGATCAGGTGTCCTGTATCGGCCTGCACTTTATCCTGCTCCTTTCCAAATTTCTCTTCGCGTAATAATGATCGACCCCTTTTCTTCAATTCGTTCAGCCAGGTAAAGCGATTCAGCGAGAATAAGAATGTGCTGATCGTTGAATCACCCCTGAACTTATCTTTTTGCACAGCATCGATAAAAGCAAGCAGTACTTCCTGGAATATATCCTCCGCATCCTGCCTGTTACCGCCGTTGCTCATCACATACCAGCTCAGGTTGTTGAAATTAATCCGGTACAGTGCTTTGATCACATCATCCATCTTCTGGCCAGACCGGATATGGCTCACAATTTCTGAGTCCGGGAAGTTGCTCGTTACTTCCATGCGCTGTACCTGGATTTGTAAGTGTAGAAATAGGTTTTGTAACCCAAACTAAGAATAAATCTTCAAAGAAAAAGGTACAGCTGTTGGAATTAATACCGATCCGAACCCATTCTCCTGACCCACGGAATAAAGTAATTTGTCGGTATAGAAAAAAGGACCCGTTTTCCAGGTCCTTTTCTATCAGCGAACATAAGGTTGAGCGATTGGAGGAAAGTTTTCAGTTGGATCAGGCCCTTTCAAACTTTACCAGGTCCCCAGAAGCTGTATAGGTAGCTTCATATTTAACGCTGCCTCTCATAAAGTGTGCTTTCCAGGTACCATCGGTCCGGAGTTTCCACTCATATACATTATCTGTGGGGAAACGCTGGCGAAAAGCCTGCAAAACAATTTCGGGTACCGTGCCATCAATACAAATTATACTGTGAGATGAACGATGACCATTGTCATCATAACCTGCATCATGACGCTGGCTGCTGTGATTGAATTGCACCGTAAAACTGCTGCTGCTATTTCGTTGCCATTCTACAGCTGTAGCGCCGCTGAACTCGGTAGTGAAAGCAGCAACCGTAGCTGCCGGAACAGAGGAAGAAGAAATAATATTGGCGCTTCCCCCTGCCGGATTATCGTCTGTTCCGGATTTTGAGCAGGAGGCCAGGATGATTAGAGTGGAAGAAAATGCAAGAAGGATACTTTTCATGATTTTTTGTTTTACTTATCGAATCGGGCTAACAGTAATAAGTAAATGCCGGACAAAGGAATGTAACCCTCTTTCCTGGTTTTTTTTTCGCTGATCCGGTACGATCCCGCTGACAGTTCTTAAGGATGGCATAATCACAGAGGTTCCAGGCGAATGTGGAAGGGAGGGACTTATAAAAGGGATACCCAGGTCAAGTCCACGTAATATGAGAAATACACCCACTAAAGAAACGATGGCAAACTGAACGGAACCTTTTCCGCCCGGCTTACCCAAGATCCTCGTGACAATACGGCTCCTAAACTCGATATTCTTTCCGGTGAATTCCGTAATGTTCAAATTTTCCAGTAGAAGGTCAAGGCTTCACTGCCATCAATTCCATTAATCATATTTCAATGCAGGATACCCCAGCAGTCTGCGCCACAAGGCCAGCTGCCCGATCATACTGGCTTCGCGGTAAATAGTAAAGCTGATCAAATCGTAATAGCTCATTTTCATCCCTTCCATTTCAAAGGGGCTATCCAGTTTTTTATCGTCAATTTTTACCAGGGCCTCCCGCGCCTCCAGAGTGATGCGGTTCCAGTCACTGATATATTCTTCATTGCTTGGATAGGTAGCTCCTTCCTGTATCCCCTTGGTATTTTTAAACAATTCTTCACCCGTTTGTTTTTGACCCGTACCCGTCTCCGTAGTCATCATAAACCTTTGATTGACCAGCGAACCAGCCAGCCAGGCAGGATGATTGGCCTGCGTCTTCAAACGGTTATGCATATCTTCTTTGGAAATGCCATCAAGCGCTTTGGCAAAGAAGCCGGTATGGTAATCAAATAGAGTAAGTAAACCCTCGGTCCTGGTACTCGCAGTTTGTGTTTTCATTTATAAAGTTTTATTATCTAAATTAAGAAAGCCTTGCGGTGCTAAAGGATGAATTGCGACAATTGTGGAATGATATTTAGACAACATGAAAATGTGAATCACTCCTTGCAAACCTAAGAGGGTATAATTCCATAAATGAGGACGAAGCTCCAGATACAGGTTCGATTCCTAATGGACGGTTAATTTTGATAACCCTGTCACGGTTAATGGCAACCTGGCCTGATTCAACAAAATTATTTTCTAAATCCGAATTAGTATAAGGCTTCTCCCGAAGGAAAAGGATTTAGGGTGAAGTTTTCAAA
>DATLCB010000150.1:0-5985 GCA_035526625.1 Chitinophagaceae bacterium | reverse complement strand
GTGCCGCCAAGTTCACGCAGGTCCATCGGTATGATCTTGCCTGTATAAGGCGCAGCGAAACTCACTTTCTTTTTTCCCTGGCCCTCATTCGTAAAGGCAGTCATGAATAAACTCTCACCCGTCAACACCCTTTTTCCTGCGCTCACCAGTTTGCCGAGGAAACCAGTTGGTTGTTGCGCCGAGCCGTCACCGAATATCGTCTGCATGGTGATCCCATCATCCATCATCATCATTGCACCGCTTTCCGCGATAGCCGTCTCGTGCGGATCGAGCTCTATTTCTACGAACTGAAGCTCTTCGCCGTAAAGTTTATAGTCTATTTCATGATTGTTCCTTGCTGTGGTGCTCATAATTGAAGTTTTCTCAAAGATAGAGAAGACGGAAGTCCGAAGACCGGTACTGGAGCCGGAATCGGTAACCAGCATACAGAAGTCGGTAGACAAGAGTCCGGAGTCGAAAGACGGAAGACAGATAAGGAGGGGTCATCAAGTATGAAAGTTGGGGATCTTCTTCGGACTCCCGTCTTACGACTCCTGACTTTCCTCAATATGATAAATGGTCATGTTTTAAAGACAGAAAGGGCTTAAATTGCCTGTCCCCGTCCTGAGTATCCTGAGCTTGTCGAAGGGGCAAAGACGGTTTATTCTTCAAAAAAATCTAAATATGAAACAAAGGTTAGTAGTACTGTTCGCTTTCATCCTGTCGGCGGTTGGCCTCAACGCCCAGATCAGGCTGGTGGAGAAAGTGACCAAGCAGGGAAGCGAGATCGTTATCCCTTACGAGAAATATGTGTTGCCCAACGGCCTTACCCTCATCATCCACGAAGATCACAGCGATCCTCTCGTGCATGTTGACGTGACCTACCACGTGGGTTCCGCCCGGGAAGAGATCGGCAAATCAGGTTTTGCGCACTTCTTCGAACACATGATGTTCCAGGGAAGTGATAACGTAGCCGATGAGCAGCATTTCAAGATCGTATCGGAAGCAGGTGGTACGCTGAATGGCAGCACCAACCGCGACCGCACCAACTATTTTGAAACTGTTCCCAGTAACCAGCTTGAAAAAATGCTGTGGCTTGAAGCCGACCGTATGGGTTTCCTCCTCGATGCTGTAACACAAAAGAAATTCGAGATACAGCGTTCTACTGTAAAAAATGAAAGAGGACAGAACTATGATAACCGTCCTTATGGACTGGCATTTGAAACTGCTTCACGCAATTTGTATAACTATGGGCATCCCTATTCATGGTTGACGATCGGTTATATAGAGGACCTGAACCGTGGAAATGTAATGGACCTGAAAAATTTCTTCCTTCGCTGGTACGGTCCTAACAATGCGGCATTGACAGTAGGTGGTGATGTAAAACCCGCGGAAGTAGTGAAGCTGGTAGAAAAATATTTTGGCAGCATTCCCCGCGGACCGGAAGTAAAGCCTGTTGTGGTTCCTCCTTCTATCCTTACTGCGGACCGCTATGTTTCTTATACAGACAATTATGCAAAACTTCCTTTGCTGCTGATCCAGTATCCAACCGTTCCCAATTATCATAAGGATATGGGGGCGCTGGCTTGTCTTGCACAGGTATTGGGACAGGGAAAGAATTCTGTTCTTTACCAGGAACTGGTAAAAAAACAATTGGCGCTGAATGCAAGCGCTTCAAGCCAGTTATCTGAACTGGCTGGTGAGTTTGGTTTCCAGTTCACTCCTTCACCGGGAAAAACGCTGGCATCGATGGATAGTCTTTATCGTGCGGCGCTGAAAACCTTTGAAGCGAGAGGTGTTACTGATGAAGATATCGCCAAATTCAAAGGTGGTATCGAAGCACAGCAGATAAATGGATTGCAAAGCGTGGCAGGTAAAGTTTCCCAGCTGGCAGCTTTCCAGACTTTCGCAGGCAACCCCAATAAAATTGCCGACCTGATCACCATGTACCAGGCCGTTACGAAAGAAGATGTGATGCGGGTATACAACCAATACATCAATGGCAAGTATGGCGTTTTCCTGAGCGTTCTTCCAAAGGGCCAGGAAAAATTATTCGCCGCTGCTGATAATTATAAGATCGATTCTTCTAAGTATGATGCTCCTGATTATGGTTATGCAGGATTGAAATATGTAAAAGCCAAAGATAATTTTGTAAGGAATAAGATCCCTGGCAACGGACCTAACCCTACGGTGAAAGTGCCAAAGTTCTGGAGAAAAGATATGGCGAATGGTGTAAAGATGATCGGTACAGAAAGTACAGAAGTGCCAACGGTTACGATCACGATCACCCTGCCCGGTGGACACCTGATGCAGACAAATGATACTGCTAAAGTAGGACTGTCATCCATGTTTGCCAGTATGATGAACGAGGATACGAAGAACTATACAGCAGAGCAAATGGCTGTTGAATTGCAAAAACTCGGCAGCAGTGTTACAGCCGGAAGTGGCGTGGATGGATTTACGTTCAGCATACAGTCGTTGAAAAAGAACCTCGACAAAACGCTGGCTCTTGTAGAAGAAAGGATGTTCAATCCCAAATTCACCGATGCGGCATTTACACGTATCCAGAAACAGCGTTTGGAAGGTTTCAAACAAACGAAAGCTGATCCGGCTGCTGTTGCTGATATCGTTTTCGCCAAAGTGAATTACGGACCGAACAGTATCCTGAGCATGAGTCCAAATGGTACAGAGTACACCATTAAGAACCTGAAAGTCCAGGATATCGAGAACTATTACAACAATAACATGACGTCCAAAGGTGCGAAAGTGGTGATCGTAGGCGATATCAAACAGGATGAAGTGGTGCCTAAACTCGCTTTCCTGAATAAGTTGCCGAATAAAAAAGTGGAAGTGCCTGCTGTGAACGGTTTGGCTTCTTCGATCGATAAGACAAAGGTGTATATGGTGGATATACCCAAAGCGGCGCAATCGCAGTTCCGTGTTGGTTATGCTACTGGTTTGAAATATGATGCTACCGGCGATTACTACAAAGCAACTTTGATGAACTATACACTGGGTGGCGATTTCAACAGCCGATTGAACATTAACCTTCGTGAAGATAAGGGCTGGACCTATGGCGCCCGCAGCGGTTTCACCGGCGATGAGTACACAGGTGATTTTGAATTCAGTTCCGGTATCCGTGCAGATGCAACCGACAGCGCTTTGTTCGAAGTAATGAAAGAGCTGAAGAATTTCCGTGAGAACGGTATCAGCGAAGCTGAATTGACATTCATGAAGAGCTCACTTGGTCAGCGTGATGCAAGAAGCTATGAGACCGGTTTGCAGAAAGCAAGTTTCATTGGTCGTATCCTGAATTATAACCTCCCTGCGAATTACGTGGATCAGCAAAATAAGATCCTCGCTAAATTGACCAAAGCAGAAATTGATGCGGTGGCAAAGAAAATGCTGAGGCCTGAGAAGATGAATATCCTGCTCGTTGGTGATAAAGCGAAAATTTACGATGGAGTAAAGAAACTTGGTTATGATGTGATCGAACTCGATGCGGATGGTAAGAAAATAGAGAAGAAAGGGTTCTAATACTATTTTAGATTGAAGATTTTAAATTTAAGCCATTCGCCATCAGGCGGGTGGCTTTTTTTTGAGGAGTCGGAAAGACCGAAAGTCAGGAAGAAAACTCAACATATCGAAAAGACTTGGGGACTTTCCGTCTTTCGGACTTCCGGTCTTTCAGTCTTATTTTTAACATTCGGATTGAAGCAAATCTCGAAAAAAAGTTGTCATTTTAGGGACATATCCATGATTTGTCACACCGAGGAACGAGTGTCTATAAACTTATCTTTCACAGATTCCTCCTTCGTCGGCATGACAAAACTAATATTGGCCCTGATTCAAACCTAAAACCCTTCTTATGAGATATATCTACACCCTGATCCTTTCCCTTTGCGGTATCACAGCAATTTGCCAGAACAACTCTTATATGTCAATGGGCTATTCGCTTAGTGCACCACAGGGAAAAATGAATGAGAAGATCGATCCTCTTCATAGCATATCTGCCAATATTCTTTTCGAGATACCGGGCATTACCAAACAAATACAGCTCGGCGCTGAAGCCATGTGGGGTACGTATGCCAGCACCAGTAAGGAACAAACTTTCAATTTTGGCGGAGGGGTGAGCACAGTAACGAATGTTAATTACAGCAGCAATGTGTTGCAGGGTAGTTTAGTCGCTAAGTATCTCTTACTGAAAGATAAAAAGGCAACACCCTACATCACTGCCAAAGCAGGTTATGCGAGTTTCTACAGTAATATTTTTATAGAGGACCCGCATGACGAAGATGGATGCAAACCGCTTGACCAGAAGAATATCATTAAGGATGGAACGATATTCGGTGGCTATGGCGGAGGCATACAGCTTGACTGGAGCATCTTTAGTCCTAAAGCTTCAAAGAAAAGAGGATGGATCGACCTGAGAGTACAAAATATCGCGGGCGGCAAGATCGATTATATCAATACCAGAAAACTGATCGATGCTTCGGCTCCTCCACCTCCCGGTCAGGACGGCAAAGCAGTGACCGTAAAATTCGTCAATGCAACGACGAACCATATCCATGAGCACCAGGTAGCAGAAGTGTATACTACGCCGTTGAGAATGCTTGAGTTCAAGCTGTCATGGGTGTTTGTGCTGGAATAACAAAGTCATTCACCGCAGAGAACAGGAGGGAGCAGAGTTGCGCTGAGTACCTCTGCGTAAACTTTTATTCTCCCCGTCTCTGCGGTAATCAATCAAAAGCGGCCAGAAAGAAGCCGTTTTTTTATTTGGGATCCAGGATCCAACAATAGCCCGAATTCTTATTACCGACACTTGATCTAAAGTTTATATACCTTTACTCACCCAATGAAGTAGGGACAATGCTCTGTTGAGGAACAATCTCTCTCTATTATTTAAACAACAGTGAAACTCTACATCAAATACATGGTCAGCCTGCGCTGTAAAATGATCGTAAAGTCAGAGTTGGAAAAACTTGGCCTGCGCTACAAGACAGTGGATCTTGGCGAGGTAGAACTTGATGGAGAAATCAGCCCTTCCCAAAATGAGCAATTAAAAAAGGCTTTATCAGGATCCGGCCTTGAGTTGATGGATGATAAAAAAGCAGTGCTGATCGAAAGGATCAAAGCCATTATTGTCGAGATGATACATTATGAAGATGATCCGCCTAAAACAAAGAACTCCGATTACATCAGTAAAAAGCTTGGTCAGAACTATACTTACCTAGCCAATCTTTTTTCAGAAGCCGCCGGCACTACGATAGAGCATTATATTATCATCCACAAAATTGAACGGGCGAAAGAGTTGATCATTTACAATGAGCTCAACCTCACAGAGATTGCCTGGAAACTCAATTATAGCAGTGTAGCTCATTTATCTACCCAGTTCAAGAAGATCACCGGGCTAACACCTTCTTTTTTCAAAAAATTAAAGGATAAAAAGCGCAGCAACCTGGAAGATATATAAAACAGGATCTGCGTATTGGTCTAAAAGTTCAGATCCCTGCCTGCGCAGGGATCTGAACCAAAACAAACTGCTATATCAGAAAGAGATCGGTCAAATAATTTCTTTTCGGGTAATAATTGTTAAGCGTGAAAGCTTAGCTCCGTAAAGGTGGATGATCTTTCTCTTGAGCCCTTATACAATTCAGGAAGATTATTACATAATTCCAATAGGTTCGCAGATTTGATCAGTATATCATCAACTATGGTATGAATTATGTAACTCCTCTTGCAGTTGTATAAGAACAGGTGGAGCTGATAGTTCATCTTTGCCTGTCTTTTCAAGAGAAATAACTAAACAAACATCGGTTTCACCATTTTTCAATCATTTTTATGTCCTTTGTGAATATCATCATTGCTTTGATCGTTGTAGGTCTTCTTCTCTGGCTGATAAATACGTATATCCCCATGGACGGCAAGATCAAAAGCATCCTGAATATAGTTATCGTGATCGCGGTAATTCTATGGCTGTTGCGGGCATTTGGCGTGCTGGATTCG
>DATLCB010000149.1:0-27452 GCA_035526625.1 Chitinophagaceae bacterium | reverse complement strand
AGCGCCGCAATGCCCGTATTCCAGCCATCACTGTTCACAGCTCCATCTGCCTGCCCGTTCCAGTTTGCATCTGTGAACTGGGCTTCGGTTACATCCGATATACCATCATTATCACTATCGAGATCATAAGGATTGGGCTTGGTATCGCTTTCCATATTTTTATTGGGCCAGCTATCGGTCCTTCCATCATTATTTCCGTCGGTACCGGTACGCAATAAAGCAGCTGCACTGTTTTCAGCGGTTCCGTCATTACCCACATCTGCATCTATGGCATCAGCATAACCATCCGCATCTGAATCGGTGAAACCATCGACCCTGCCATTATTATTGCTGTCCGTTCCGTATACTTCAAGCAGATCAGGTATACCATCGTTATCGCTATCCTTATCCAGGTAGTTAGGAATACCATCACTATCCGTATCAAGGTTACCTAATCCCAGATTAGAGTTGGTCACGCCGGTATTATTGGCATCGACATTCTGCGAGAATCCGTCATTATCCGTATCGGTGTAATTATCGATCCTTCCATCACCATTGGCATCTACACCAAAACCCTCCGCAGTATCCGGTATCCCGTCATTATCACTATCCAGGTCAAGGTGGTTGGGAATACCATCCAGGTCCTTATCCATGGTATCATTTACACCATCACTATTAGTGTCCACATAACCGGAAAAATTGCTGTCGCGGAAATTAGGGATACCATCATTGTCCGAATCGGCGCTGGGATCAAAATTATCGTTGAAATTATCTGTATTCAGATCAGTAAAGCCGGGATACTGCGCATCATTCCAGTTAAGTCGTCCGTCAGCATCATGATCACCCAGGGCGAGCGGGTTATTTATTTCCACGTAATCAGGTATTCCATCATTGTCATCATCAATATCCGGGCAGGAAGTAATGACCACGTTGATATTGATCGTATCATCACAGGATCCGGGTCCGTCATAAAAAGCGTAGATCGTTCTTGAAAAAGTTACGGCGTTTACCGGATCGAATAGATTTGCAGGTACAAAAGGCTGAGCCGAATAGAACCGGTATCCTCCATAAGGAGCAACCGGGATGGTAATAAAAGTGGCGGGGCAAATATTTACCAAAAGGGTATCTCCATGCGTTGAACAGGCACCAGAAACAGCATTAATTACAGGTCCCACATTATTACAACCTGCTACAATTACACCGCTGGAATCATATAAAGGTGATAAAGACAATTTTCCCGTGTAGCTGATCCTTGCCTGGTTGGAGATACTAACAGACCCACAGGAATAGACCTGGCAGGAAGAAGGTGTATAAACTTCGAAGGTTACAAATCCTGAAGCACCTGATGCAATTTCTCCACCTGTTACTCCATTGGCACCGGTTCCAAGGCGGAACACTACCCTGTTATTGGTTACATCGTATTCTGCCTCATCATTTGCCATACCATCGGATTTCAATGTGCCGTTTATACGAAGGCTTCCTGGTTTGTAAGTAACTCCGGCAGGAATATTATCATAGATGGTAGTTGCTGTACTCGCATCGTTCCCGTTATTCTGGTAATCCACCCGGTACTGGATAACATCACCGGGCGCCAGACTTCCTCCATTTACGTCCAGGGAGGATTTAGAAAAATTAAATGTCGGGTTATATTGAGAAATCGACGTGGTCAATGCATGTACAAAATAATTTTCATTGGGAGATGCGAACCGGATCGTAGCGGAGGTTTGGTTATTACTCAGCTGGGTATTACCCGTATTGGGAAGATCAAATATGGATGCATCATATCCTAGGGTATTATTAAAAGCTGGGTTCCTTGTTGTAACATGAGCTGTTTTGTACCAGATCTTGCTGTTCCATGCATCATTGCTACCATTACCCGGTATAGTAGTGGTAGCAAGGTTATAGAACGCACCGGCTCCATTCTGCTTAAAGGCCAGGGAATCCGTACCGGTCCTGTCTCCATCATATACGACGGCTCCGATCTCACAACTTACGGGTCCGGAAGGTGGAGTGAGGAACCCTGATATATTTACATCTACTGCCGGGTCGCCAAGGTTAATGATCACTGCTCCGTCGAATACGGTGAGATTTCTTGGCTGCAGGGTAGAGTTCGCATAAGCAACGACAATCGTCCATCCACCGCAACCATTATTGATGCCGATAGGTGCTACCACATTCGCCACACTGTAAGTTCCATTCGGACTACTGGAGATGAGAGAGGTGATATCTGCAAAACACAAATAACCGGTATGGTTAAATCCGGCAGTTGACCAGGACAGACTATGCTGGTTATACACCTGTGAATTGATCATTTGGTAACTACCGCTTGGGAGTTTTAGCTTTACAGTTGATTGTGAACCAGATTCAAACCAGGAACTGTCCGTGCCCGAAGTACCCTGGTCGGCACCCCAGTAAAGACCGGCAAATAATATTTGCGAGCAGGAAGGAATATTCAGATCGGCGGTTGATGAATTATATGTTGTATTGATGTTGTTACCCAGCAATTGCAGGTCGAACAGCATATCACGAATATTAGCAGTGGATGTGTTTGACTGATTATGTACTTCTACTGCAATAGTATTGTTTCCATTAACAAACAGAGAAGCCGGTACCTGCACGGTAACATACTCATTGGCACCTTCAATATTAGTTGCCGGGATCGCAAATGTTTGATAAGTAGTAGGTGCGGCAATAAAAGCGTCCTGGTAAACCTTAGTTCCATTTACATAAATAATTGCGCCGTCGTCCCTGCGTATATTGATCGTAAAATCAGAATACGTTGATACAGTTGGAATATTAACTGTTTTCCGGAAATAAGTGGTGGGGAAATTGTTGTTACCCGGGTTATTGGCTGCTGTTGTTCCTGCATCCTGGTAATAGATCACTGCGTTACCTGATCTCCACCAGGAATGGTTATAAGCTGGTAGTATCCAGTTATTCAACCTTCCGCTGCTTACCACTGTTGTCGTAACTGTATCATGAAAGAACCAACTTGATCCGTAAGCAACCAGTGTAGTGGCAGCTGTACCGACGCCATCGGCATCAATATGCATGGCTGCACCGACATTATTTCTTGTAGTACCTGCGGGAGCGATCTCACCCGTTCCCGGAACACCTGAACCTACACCGGCTGTTGAAATGATACTATTAGAAACATAAACGATATTCCCTCTCACAGAAGGATTATTGTACCGCACGGTAAACGGGCGTATGACCTGGGCACTCGCAGTATATGCCAGGATCAATAAAGTGATGAGGAGGTACAGTTTTTTCATAGTGTTCTGGTAGGGGAAGTCGGACGGCTATCGGCGACTTCCTTCTTATTCTTTCATAAAACGTTGTGATATCTGTTGATGCTCTTTATCAGTTATGGTAAGGAGATACATGCCCCCGGGCAAATGACCCGTCTTCATGCTCAGGGCCTGCATTCCTTTACCAAACAATTTCGTTTCCCTGCTCAATACTTTTCCACTGATATCTGTAATGCTTACCACTCCGATGCCTTCTGCTCCGGAATAATATTTTACTGTTAAATGATCCTGCGCCGGTTGAGGGAATATATTAGCGATCCGCACTTGTCTTGGCCTCACAATTTTCACTTCCGTATACTTGCATTCGCCATTCTGATCGCATTGTTTGATACGATAATGGAGTGCTGCAGCATCGGGAAGATTATTATCGTTGAAAGAGAATGATCGGCTGCTTACACCGGTTATATCATCATTATTCCGGTGGATCTCTATGAAGTCAGTTCCGTTTACAGAGCGTTCAACCGAGAAATAAGCATGGTTGCTGATCTCTGTCACACTCCAGTTGATAGACACCGTTTCACCAGCCAGCCTGGCATCAAATCCCGTGAATTTCACCGGTAGCGTGGCCAATGGACCCAGTACTGATTTACGGCCGATCACGACCGTAGTATGTGTATTGAATACCACGGAAGTATTTGTTGCATCCAATTGCGATGTAACGTTGGCATTAGGGTGTTGGAAAGAAAGGAACAAAAAATTATAATCTGGCGTAAATGTTATACCTGTTGGCTCGCTACCGGCAGGTGTAGTGGCAAAGATCCTTACCTGCGGAGAAGCCTGTGTATGTGTTGGGCCTACCACCCAGATATGTCCCCTGTTACCATCCTGTAATACCCAAAGATTTCCATCGCCATCAAAAGCGAGGTTATCGTTCCCGGTATTCCAGGCTTCAGGCGCTGCACCACCAGGGCCATCTACATCGTAGGTGAAGCCTGCAGATGAATTGCCCACAAAAACTTCAAGTCCGGTTATATCTGTGGCCGTACCCACTGTATGATTATCCGTGAACCGGTATACTTTTCCTTCTGCTTTAGCGGTGAAATATATCTTGCCGTCGGGACCGATCTCCACATCTTCAATTCCGTTGAAGTTCCAGGCTGCTGGTGCAGCTGCTGCGTTCGTTACGAGAGCTTCCCGTTGAGCTGATGTCGTGTTTGGGACTAGTTTCCAGGTACCGTTCCCAAGACCCGCGGTTGTACGTAATACATATAATGATCCACTGCTAAAAACTCCCGGAACTGTAGGCACAAATTTATACAGGTATCCATTGGTAGTGTGATCTGCCCCCGTATACAAAACGGCATTATCACTGCGTACAACGGCATTCTCACGGGTTGCTCTGCCAAGGGCCCAAAGCTTATCGGCAACCGCATTATCACCGGTCTGGTTTATTACGGTACGTGTGGCGGGATTAAATTCTATCAACCATCCGATATCAGTGTAGGAATCACTGTTTACATTTCCGGCTGACGCGTCCTCTTCACTTACAATAACTGTACCGTTAGGGGTAACAGTACCAGAGCAGAATCTTCTTACCGTACCTATATCAGTAGGATTAAAATTTACTTTGCCACCCGATCCGATCGACCAAAGGTGATTGCTGTTTGAATAAGATATATCAAGAATGGCAGCTTCTGCTGTTGTTGATTCCGAACTGATGGAAAGTCTTCCATTTTTGCTGCTTCCGGAAATTGGAACGTATCCTGTAAAATCTAGATTATCTGCCAGCGTAAGTCCTCCTGAACCCGGTATCACATCTCCCGACTTGATGATACGCTGAAAAGTGTGCGTAGAAGGTAAGACAAGATTTTGAGTTTGTGCGGTTGGAGTTACTGTAGTAAAGGTTCCGATGGTTTGCGCGGAAATGGAATTTGCAAAGCAAATGCTTACATATAAAAGCAAAACTTTGCAGGTGGCATTTGGTTTCATACTATTGGATTTTTCGTAATAATGGTTTTCTATTAATTACGCTTAACGGTTTTTCGGAATAAAGATTACTATTTATCACCTCACCGTCAATTTTTTATACCAAATAATCTCCTAATTGAGTGGAAATACTCCGGTTTAAAAAAAGGCTATCGTAAAAACCCTTAGGTGATGAGGGATCGGAAATACAGTCTAACGGCGGCGGGCACGAGCAATGCACTTTCTTTTTTCCATTAGATTGGATACTAATTAATATATATTGTAGAAATACCATGGCCTTAAAAAGCTTAAAGTTTGTCTGCTTGGTTTTGCCCTGTTTCAATCTTTCATTTCCCGTTGTGACCATGCAAGAATTATCCCACTACATCTATTTTATTGAATATATTTACAATGACTTTAATCGTGTGACGTTATAGATTGGCTGCAATTGCAACCAATCGCCATAATCCAATGAAAAAAACTGCACTCGGCATCCTCTTGCTGCTTACATTTATCGTGTTGGTATCCTCCTTTTCCCAACCGGCTGAACCTGTTGCTTATAAATCTGCCTACAAAGAAAAGATCAGCGGCTTTCGGGAAACTCAGCAAGAACTCCTCGAAACCATCCGCCTATACCGAACGATATCCAAAAATGATATAGACATCCTGAAAAATAAGATCCACGAAACAAGATCCAAATTAAAAGAACTGGATTTCTGGCTCCGTTACCTGGAACCCGTCGTTTATAAAAAGATCAACGGGCCGTTGCCGGTAGAATGGGAAACAGAGGTATTCGAGAAATTCGAAGCTCCTTATAAGCGGGAAGGCGGAGGACTTACACTGGCTGAGCTATACCTGGATGAAAAAGATATCCGTAAAGATTCCCTGGAAACCCTGGTCAATGGATCGATCCGGGCAACGCAGGTCTTCCTCGAAGATTCGATCACCCAAAACCTGAACACTCATCACCATTTTTTTCTTGCCAACCGGCTTTTTCTCCTGAACCTGGCGGCTGTTTATACAACCGGCTTTGAATGTCCCGATACGACCCGTATCATTCCTGAAATGGAACATATGCTGAAAGCGGTAGAAGCTATCTATAAAACATATGATCTGAACTTTCCTGCTTACCCGCTGAAGGATGAATACCTGGCGCTTTTTGAAAAAACGATCCAATATGTCCGATCTCAGCCATCCAGTTATTCGCTCTTCGATCACCTGCATTTTATTCAGCATTATATCAACCCGCTTTACCGGCTTAATCACAACATGATCCTGGATTATAAAGTAAGGTCCACCAACTATATTGATTACTCCCTGGATAAAAAAACGGCTTCCATCTTTGATAAATCGCTGTACCGCGGACAAAACGCCAAAGGTGTTTTTATCGGCATTGATGATGAGACACAGCTCAGTGAATTAAAAAACATTGGGAAGCTGCTTTTCTATGACCCGATCTTATCATTGAATAATAAAAGAAGCTGTGCTTCCTGTCATAATCCCGCGACCTTTTTTACTGACACTACTTTATCAACTCACCTCAACTTTGACGGGCAACATAAACTGGCAAGGAATACACCCAGCCTGATCAATGCCGTCCATAACCAGCTCGTGATGATCGATGGGAAACATATCAGTCTCGAAGATCAATCCATTGATGTCATCACCAACCCCGACGAAATGGGGAGCAATAAAGACGAGGTGCTCAAAAAGATCATGAGTTGTGACGACTATAAAAAAGTATTTAAAAAATACCTCGCCGCAACACCGCAGTATGCATCGGTGAACATGGAACATATTGCATCTGCCATCATCCTGTATTATTCCGAATTCAGCTTCTATTATTCCTCGTTTGACCATATTATGAATGAAAGGAAAACCGCTGAGCCTTCGGTGAAAAGAGGATTCAATCTTTTTATGGGTAAAGCACAATGTGGCACCTGCCATTTTGTGCCCCAATTCAATGGCAGCAAACCTCCCTATACTTCATCGGAGTTTGAAGTACTCGGTGTTCCTGCCGACACAAACTTTAAGTCATTGAGTCCCGACAAAGGCAGGTATATGGTCAACCCTGCCAAAGAAACCTACGCGGCATTCAGAACAGCTTCGGTCAGGAATACCGCTCTTACAAAACCTTATATGCATAATGGGATATTTAAAACACTGGAGTCAGTGATCGATTTTTATGATGGTGGGGGTGGCATAGGAAGAGGTTTAGTAGTAAACAATCAAACTCTTTCCTCCGATTCACTTAAACTGACAGGCAACGAGAAAAAAGATATCCTTGCTTTTATCAACTCCCTCAATGAAGATATACCTTTGCAGTTACCGCCGGCAAGACTACCCGTATCAAAAAATAAAGCGCTGAATAGCCGGGTAGTTGGCGGTGAATACTGATCGCTATGAAGAAAAAGGTATTTTTTATTCTTGCTTTCCCCGCATTCATCATTAGCCTGCATTGCAAGACACAAAAGGAAACATTATATATAGTACCTGAGCAATATACAGGCGAAACGAGGCAGAACCTTATAAAAATGCTGGAAGAAGGCCAGGAACTATTTAAGATCAATTGCAGCCGATGCCATGGAATATTCGGCCAAGGCAAGGACAGTATTCCTAATTTTTCCAGGACACAGATCGAATCCTACCGTTCCTCAGCTTTGCTGGATGACCCGGGCAATCATGCAGTGGCGCAAAAAATAAGACCCTACGACCTGGATATGATCCTCCAGTTCCTGCAGTTCAGGAAACCACCCGATACCACAAAAGCGGGGTCCATCCGTAAATAGTATCAACAAGGGAAAGCCTTTTCATTCGTCGCTAAACAATTACTTTTACAGGATTCAAACTAAAAAAATGAGCCAGAACAAACCGGTAATAGGCATTAGCTGTGGCGATCTGAATGGTATAGGGATAGAGTTGATCATTAAAACATTTTCAGATATCCGGATACTGGACCATTGTACACCGGTGATCTTTGCTTCCA
The DNA here is from genome assembly GCA_035526625.1 of Chitinophagaceae bacterium. Taxonomy (GTDB): domain Bacteria; phylum Bacteroidota; class Bacteroidia; order Chitinophagales; family Chitinophagaceae; genus JJ008. The sequence goes on along the minus strand of DATLCB010000149.1, from coordinate 19,271 downwards.
ATAAAGCCATTAACTTTTACCGCAAATCAGTACCGGAGATCAACTTTAATTATCAAAACACCAAAGAATTCAACCGGATCACTAATAAACAGGTCAACCTCTTCAATTGCTGGGAAGAAGAAATTGCTATCACGCCTGGCCAGTTAACGGATACGGGCGGGAAATATGGTGTTCTTTCCCTTCAAACTGCTGTGGCAGCACTGAAACAGAAAAATATTGACGGGCTCGTCACCGCCCCTATTCATAAAAAGAATATCCAGTCCGCTGAATTCAATTTTCCCGGGCATACGCCTTATTTAAAAAATATCTTTGGCGTGCCTGATGTCGTCATGATGTTATGTGCGGGTAATTTCAGGGTAGCGCTGGTAACGGAGCATGTGCCAGTACATGAAATAACCCAACATGTAACTAAAGAAAAGATCTTGAGCAAGCTTACTATCATCAATCAAAGCCTGCAAAAAGATTTTGGTATAGAGAAGCCCCGTATCGCTGTATTGGGTCTCAACCCGCATGCGGGTGATGAAGGTTTGATCGGCAACGAAGAAGAAACCATCATCAAACCAGCGATCAAGGAAGCCAAGAATAATAATATGCTGGTGGTGGGTCCTTACAGTGCAGATGCTTTTTTTGCACGAAGGAGTTTTGAACGCTTTGATGCTGTACTGGCAATGTATCACGACCAGGGACTGATCCCTTTTAAAGCGCTGGCCACAGGTGAAGGCATGAATTTTACGGCAGGTTTACCAGCGGTAAGGACATCGCCTGATCATGGAGTGGCATTTGATATAGCGGGCAAGAACAAAGCTGACAACTCCTCTTTCCTAACCGCCATTTTTGAATGTATTGATATTATCAACCAACGCAATGGCTATGAGGACAGCAGGAAAAATCCTTTAAAGAAAATGACCTCCTTCCTTGCCAATGCAAAAGACGAAGCGATTGAAGAATAGTCTTTATTTAAATGAACAGTTAGTTACTCCAAACGCTTATGAACTCGTAGATCTCCGTTAGCAGCATTATTAACAGGCCTTTCATATGCATTTGAAAATATATTGAAGCAAACACTTGTATTTTCAAAGCCCAGTCATTACGTTTGTTTCCGATTCGGAAAACCTCATATACCCTCGTAATACTACGATAAACATCCGTACCTGCTTCCTTCCATCCAAGCCTGGTATTGTTAATTGTAAATGCTACAACGGTAGGTTTCCCTGACCCTAAACTAACATCCAATATTTCTGTGGGCCATTGTGATCCTGGAAATCCGGGACAAACCCTAAGAAATGACAAAGACTTCAGTTTTCCTGGTAATAATTGCTCTCCGGATATTCTATCAACCGGGTAATGCACAGGCAAGTATTGCCCCTTTTACAAGCCAACCTCCTCTTTTCACCACTGTCCTGTTTAATTCTTCAGCTAAGCTGGTAAATTTTACGGGCAATTTTAAAAACAACAAAGTATTCCTGGAATGGATGGTGGTTGATAATGAAGCTGCCGATCAGTTTGAAATCGAGAAAAGCACAGATGGAAAGAACTTTCGTTTAGCCGCTCTTGTATTTGGTACCGATATTCCCAAAACCGGTAAATATGTTTATTATGAAAATACCGGCCATAAAAAGATAATGTACAGGATCAAAATGATCCAAAAGAATAAGAAAGCCGAATACTCCCCGGTGGTCGAAGTCATTCCTAATGCGTAAAAAATCAATCATGTCAAAATCAACAAGCAAAATACTTCGCCAGGAATATGACCGTCTGAAAAAAGCATTTGAAAAAATGCTAAAGAGCAGGAATGAACGGCCCCTGCCTCAATGGGCATTACAACCTGTGCGTCATCATTACCCGAAAAATAATCAAGGCAGCAAGTAAAACACTGAGGGTGCTGGTCCTCCTTTAATTTTTTCATACACTTAGAGCACCAAGAGAGAAAAAGCCCTTTGTCTAAAGGGCTTTCTCATTACTATCATATCTTCCGACAAACAGACCGGCTGTATTTACGCTATTCGTAATTTTACGAAACCCTTTTTTTCAGATCAACTATTTAATGCTAAAGCTGAAAAAGTTTTCAGCATCGTAGTTTTTCATTACGAAAAACTTGCATATGCGCAAAACACGTCGTTCTTTTGCTGTAAGAATCCGTTGAATATCCACGAAAGACTACGACAGCAATCCGTATCAATACCCAGAAAAATTTCCCATTTATTTACGGAGCAATTACGTGCTGATCGTCGAAGATGATGACCGATCCGATCCTGTTTGATGAACCACGACGAGTGAACATTCAACCCTAAGAAAATGAAACAAATCTTTACCCTCTTAATGACGGCATGCTTTGCCATCTCCCAAAAAAGCAATTCCCAGATATTATTGAATGAATTATATACCGACCCGGGTGCCGGTAAGCATGAGTTCTTCGAACTCTATAATGCGAGCACTTCTTCCCTGCCTGTTTCGGTGAATAATTATACCATAGTAACCTTTTTCGAAATTTCCGGTCAAAAAGGTTTCTATGTAATGGATCTTCCCAATCTGACCGTCGCTGCTAAAGATTTCTTTGTTGGATCAGCGGCACTACCCTTCAACTACCAGGGAATAACTAACTCTACTGCTTCCGATTTTAGCTGGAACAGCGCTGCATTCACAACCAACAGCGGGTCGCTTAAAAAATGGGTACAGGGTGGATCAAATGTTCTAGACGGCAATTTGAATTATGACCAGTCCGCTTTACCAGCCAATTTCAATGATTTCTTTTTTCGGAGAACAGGTGCCGGATCTTCTTACTCGATCTTTTTATATAATAATGGTACACTCGTGAATACATTTTTAGGTGGGACGGGCGGACAATCTGCTATATTAAGTGATATAATAAATATGCCGAAATTATTTGTTGATATGAGCGGTGCTTCTCCAGATTTCATGATCGATTTTTCTGGTTATGGTTCAAACCCGGTTGAATATTGTAACCAGGAAGCAGGAAGTGATAATGGGTTTATACGGGAAGCAGACGGTGCCTGTGGAAAATGGGTAAAGTCGAGTTCCGGGGTTCAGCACACTCCTAAAGCTTCCAATGGGACATTGATCGGCAGCAACACAGGAGCTATTGCAATCTCCTCTGCTATTTCAAGGGGTACTTCAGCTACGGGGTCTGTAATAAATTATAATGTTGTATCAGGACCCACTTCTTCATTTCCTGTTGAAATGCAGATCTACCTCGATAATGGTTCTGTGTTTGGAAAACTGGATGGGACAGATACTTATGTCACTTCAAAAACCGAAGCAGTTGTTTCAGATGGTCCCTTCTATACTACCTTCTTCCCTTATGATGCGAATATTCTGATAGTAGTTAAAACAAGTGTAGGGTGCCTTGATAAAATAGTATTCATTCCTAATGCCTTGGTCCTGTCCGTAAACTTTGTGGCGCTAACCGGGAATCGTTTGAATGATCAAATAAAACTGAACTGGGTAGTAGAAGAAAATGAAGCCACCGATCATTTTGAAATAGAAAGAAGTATTGATAACGGTGAATTTGCAGTGGCAGGATTGGTATTCCGCACGGAAAAGAGTGGTACAGAGAATTATACATTTACTGAAACGATCGATGCAAGTCATAAGGTCCTTTACCGCCTGAAAATCCAGGATAGCAAAAAGAATTCGGGTTATTCAAAAACCCTGGTCTTTGGGCAAAACGAGCTATCCAAAACCTTAAAGCTTTATGGGAATCCAGTTAGCGATCGCCTGGTCCTCAACTATGATTCACCTCTTGCACAAGCGGTCGACCTTAAGATCTATGATATGGCAGGGCACCTGCATATGACGCATCGGCTTGCCATTAATAAAGGTAATAACATGTTGAGTCTTCCTTTGAACCCTTCACTTAAGCATGGCGTTTATATAGTGGAAGTAAGTGATGGCAGCCAACGCAAGCTTGCGAAATTCATTAAACAATGATCATCACCATTCATGTGTAATATAAGTTCCCGGGTAACCGGGGACTTTTCTTTTATAAGCCGGGGAGGCTTACAGGTTATTGATCGACGTCAGTTTTTTTTACCCAGGTAAGATTGCAGGCTGGCTACATACTCTTCAAATGCCTTAACACCTGTCTTTGTTATTTTACAGATCGTTTGCGGGTAATTGTCCTTGAATTGTTTGGTCACATCAATATAACCGGCATCTTTCAGTTTTTGTATTTGCACGCTAAGATTTCCTGCCGTAGCGTTTGTTTTTTCTTTTAGGAAAGTGAATTCCGCTTCCTTCACACTGATAAGAAGTGAAATAACAGCCAATCTCAGCTGCGAATGTAATATGGGGTCCAGATCTTTAAACATCAGCCGGGGCCAGTTCTCTTTTTGCTCGCCTGTATTCCTTTTGCATGACAATACCCGGGATGAACCAGGCGGCTATTGCTGAAAAAGCAGTTAGTACAAGGTCAATTTTGATCGTGGTATAAATAGTTATGATGCAACAGATCCAACAGAGCAACCCTCCTATTAGCATAGGTCTGAATTTACAGGCCGCACCTGTTATAAAAGTTGGGATACCATACAGCAATAAAAATAGTGGTGCAACAAATTCATAGAAACCCGGCTTTCTGCTTTCTCCTGTTACGATGGGGTCCGTTGCTACACCAGGCCATGCATGGAAGATCGCATTGATTATAAAGATCAGCAGGAATATACTGATGCCGAAAGCCAGCCACAGGTAATCCATATAAATATCATCATAGGTCCTTACTTTCCTTTCCTTACTTTCCCGGATAGAGATAAGGACCTGTGGTATTATGGCTACAAAGGTCAGCCAGTATATATCAACAGGAAGTTCGTATTTGAATTGAATTTCAGAAAGCCTCACCAGTGAACAAACTGCAATAACGAGTCCCCACATCATGGCGCTTAATCCCGTATCGTAATACGATTGTTTGGCCTGGGCGATCATTTGGGCAATGAGGTCAAGACTTTCTTTTTCGGTTAAAGGCTTTTCGGAGTTGCTCATAAAAATTATGGGGTTTCGGTTTTATTTTTTGAGCGAAGCATATAGGCTGGTATGATATAACTGAAAAAAATTGCAGCGGCCCCAAATAGCATTTGGTAATCGTAACTGACAAACGTAGAGCCGATCGCCAATGCTGATGCAATAAGACCCCCAATGATAAGTGGTTTGAATTTGAGGAAACTGCCCGATACAAAAGTGCCAAGGCCATACAACATAATAAAAAACGGAAATACTGCTGATCCCCAGCCGAGTTGGGTCAATACCATACACAGCACAAAAAAGCTAATACCCATGCCTGTCCATAAATTTTTCATACTATCATCCACATAGGTCCTGACCCTTGCCATTTTGCCATCTCTCTTTGCCTGGTAAATGGAAAAGGCAATACCGATGAATACGACCAGCCACACTAAATAGTGCTGGTCGTATTCAAGCATATGTTTCAATATGAACTGCCCGGTGCAAGCTATAAAAGTTAACCAGCCCCATACCAGGAAGTAAATACTTTTGTCAGACATGTTCTGCCTCGTTTTGCTGATCATGGAGTGGATCAGCTGCAGACTTTGTTCCGGAGAAAAATTTTCTTCTGCCATGGTATTTATTTTAGCTGACCCAGGAAATAACCCACTTGTGCCCGGCCCCAGCGTGGTTCTATGGTACTGCCGGGTGTGATTACCTGGAAGATGCTGTTTGCTTTTTCAAAAAGCTTTTTTGCTTCTTCTTTGCTTCCGCCGAATTGTTCAGGTGTATAAAATTTGTCCTGGCCTTCCAAAATATATACCCGTGGATTATTCTCATTCAGGCTTTTTGCTTTTTCAAGGGCCTCACTGGCTTTGGGACCCTCGGTCATATACCTTGCCATCGCATTGCCCATCAGGCGGAGGCTGTGGATCATTTTCCTTACGCAGAATATTTCAGAGTTATCCTTACTCAACGCTTCGGCCTTATTCAATAAATTCTCTGCTTTATCCGCATAAGGATCCGCAACTGCGCTGTTATCACCGAAACTTCCATCCTGCGGTAAAGACATGGTACCTGCCATTACATTGGCAAAAGCAGCATAGTAATAAGGCATCCACTGCGTTTTTTCGGCATCAGCTATGCGTTCAAATGAATTGGCCAGCTCTTTCCAGGACTCGGCAGTGTTGCCTGAATCCAGCATCGCTACTTTAGGTTCCATGGCTTTCACATATTTTTCGCTCTGTGCAAATACGGATACCATCATTACAGAAGATACCAGTAGTAATAATCCCTTTTTCATTGTTGACGATTTTATTTTAGTGTTATGATTGTTTTTTCAATTTTTCATATTCCCGTTCTGCTAAACTTTCTCTCGGGAACCTGTAAGCATTGATGTACTGAAAAAGTATTCCCAATCCCCACCCCAGCGTTGACCAAACCGGCCAGGGAATACCATGGCGCTTATCATCATCGGTAAGGAGCCAAATCGCCCATAAAAAGGCGTTTACAATAAGATAAATTACAAGGTCCCTTTTGAAGCCAGCCCTTTTTCTTGCGATCGCCCAGAGCTTGGGGTTCTTTTGTTCGGGTGTGTTAGAGTTTTCCATGTTGACTGTTTGCTGTGGTTTTTAATTCATGTTGGTGACCTCATCGCTTCTATCCACTCCGAAGCTGATAAAAGCTCCTATGAAAACAAAAACTCTTGATGAAGGTGTTATGGCTTCCTTTCTGTAACCATTATAAGAATACTGGTAGCCGTAGGTTTGGTTGAAATTGAAAATATTACTTACCTGCAAAACATAAACGGCAAATGACTTTGGATTTTGTTTACCTATAAAGGGCAGGTAGTTGATCGCAAAACTTACATTATGGTAAGAAGGAATAGTTCCCCTGTCGGTAAACTTATAATCCGCCCCATCAAAATTGATATTATAATAGGGCCGGCCACTGTTGAAATTATACGAACCATTCAGGTTCATCTTCCATTTTTGAATGAACTTTTTACCGATGAGTGAAGCCGTATGTTTTGCTGCAAAATTGGGAGTGATAGCAAATGGGAAGTTGAGAAAATCTCTTTTAGTGTCCAGGTAAGAGTACGAGATCCAGTAATCGAAATTCTTGATGGTTTTTTTATCTCTCCAGAAAAGCTCAAAGCCTTTAGCATCCCCAAACCCCTGGTTACTGATCGCTGCTTCGGTATAGCCCACTCTCCCGGTCTTCACCAATCCTTTATACTTTTTATAAAAAGCTTCCAGCCGGAGTGTTTGCTGGTTGAGGGTTTTTTGATATTGCACGATATAATGCGTGGCTTTCATAAAATCCAAAGTATTTGGAGACGGCAGGTAACGCCTTTCGGGGTTCTGGTAGAAAATGCCATAGGCTACCGAAGCCTGGCTGCCTTTTCCCAGTTTATATGCAATAGATGCCCGCGGTGCGAAATTTGTTTTGTCAAGAATGGAAGAATGCTCAAACCGTACACCGGCTTTCAATGCCAGGTCGTTTGTGGCATATATATCTGCTTCCGAAAAAACAGCTTTGATATTTTCTTTCAGAACTGAAGGATATTTTTGACCATCATAGGCCGTATAGATCACTTTATCATTGCTCAAATTATATTCTGCCCCGAAACGAAAAGCACTTAAGCCGTTTAATTTTTTCTCAAATACTGTTTTGGCATTCACATAGTTTCCTCTACTATCCAGGCTAAAGTTTTTGAATTCCAGCCCGCTTACTACTTTATCTGTTTTATTTGCATCCTGGAGTGATGCACTGATATCATCTTTATTATTGGAGTACGAAACACCCATATTTATTTTCCAGCGCTTCGGTAAATTCTCTTTCCAGGAAAGGTTATGATAATGATTTTTATTACCTATCGAAAACCTATCGAGGAACCCTAAAGTATCAATGCTGTTCGTGGTGAATGAAAGTTTGCTGCTGCTGAAATAACCATAATACTTCAGCATACCGGTTTTCGAGGTTTTGATCCGGAAATTAGCATCAAGGTTATGATACGTGGGCACTTTAGAGAAATCCCGTTTTTGCTTTATGACAGCAAAGGCAAGACTAAGATCTGTGTATCCGTAACTAAATCCCCAGGAAGAATTTTTCTTTTTTCCGAGGTGCTGGTATCCGGCGCTGGCGCTGAGTACGGTTATTCCAACGTTGGCCGATGTTTGTTCAGGGAGATCGATGGACTCGAGTATCACCGCAGAGGAAAGGGCCTGGCCGTATAAAGCGGAATACCCGCCTGTGCTGAATACAGTTCCTTTGAAAATAAATGGGGAGAACCTGCCGAACTGGGCGATGTTGGGTACGCTGCTGTAAAAGAAATTATTAACCAGTGTTCCGTCAATAAAGGTTTTTGTTTCTGCCGCAGTTCCGCCGCGTACAAACAATCCTTCACTCTCTCCTACCTGTTGTGCCCCGGGTAATGTTTTTAAAGCCTGGGTAAGATCTCCGTTGGCACTTGCCGTAGTAACAATATCAATGGGATCAAGAACAGCTGCAGCTCTTTTCCTGTCGCTGGCCTCAAACGTGCCGGCAGAAAGTACAACGGCGGTCATCTCTGTCACCTCCTGTTTGAGAGAAGCATCTACTGTCAATACTCCACCTTCCAATTTTAACGATTGTTCAAAGCTTATATACCCGATACTGGATATCAGCAATACATGCTGACCTTTCTCTGATGTTTTAAAAGAATATTTGCCCGAAGAGTCCGAAGTGGCGCCATCATAGCTATCCTTGATCGTGATACTTGCACCTGAAACCGGGTTATTCTTGTTGTCTTTGACCGTTCCTTTGATTATAACCTGGGCATTGACAACAATGCCTGAAAGCAAAACGATTGAAAGAAATATTCCGAACCTCATTAATGCCATAAATCAAATTATTATACAAACGTAAAGTAGTTTATAATATAAACCAAATGTATTTTACACAAAAAAACCGCCTTGCTTGCGCAAAAGCGGTTGATCCGTCCAGAATAAATGTTTTTTATTGCTTTACAATTCTTTGTTGAGCAGATTCGGCTCCGCAAGATGCTTTGACCATGTAGAAACCACTTGCCATGGTGCTAAGGCTGATCGTTTCGGTCTGGCTGCTGGCTGAAGTTTGCATCTTTTTTATTACCTGGCCAGTAGCATTGAATACTTCATAGCTGACTGTTTTGTTTTGCCATGCAGCAGGGATAGTGATCCTTACTTCATTCTGAACAGGATTAGGGAAAGTGAGTATAGAGATATTGTTCTCTTTTCCTCTTCCCATCCTTATTACCCTGATCGCTGAGTATTCTACTTTACCATCTATATCCACCGACTTAAGCCTGTAGTAAATTACCGAAGAAATGCTGGTCGTGAGGTTATCAGAAAAACTGTAATTAGTTTTGTCGGTTGCATTACCATAAGCGAAGACCATACCGGCTTCTGAAAAGTTAGTTCCATCCAGGCTTCTTTCGATAATGAAATGGCTCACGTTGATCTCCGATGCAGTAACCCATTTTAGATCTGCTTTATTCCTGGAAGAAAGAGTGGCTGTAAAAGAAGCTAATTTAACAGGAAGGGTAGATTCAACGATCGGGGTGAAAATGCAATTGCCTGCAATGCTATATAAAGAGGTACTGCTGGATTGGAAATTGTCAAGCACAAGGCGAACATTGCCATTTCCTCCCTCCCCCATGATCCTCAGAAATATTCTGTTAACACCAGGGCTTGAAATACTGAATGTATGCATATAATGTTGTAACGCCGTGCTTGTACCGGAATTCATTACAATCGTGTTAGATGCCACAACGACTCCAACTGTGTTTACAAGACCTACCAGGATCGTACGTGTAGCACTGCCATTTAATGTCTGCGTTAATTGATAATCAAACTGGATAGTAGAACTGGTTGAAAGAAGGTTCAGCATCGGGGTGTAAAGATCGACTTTACTATTCGGGCTCGTTGGAGGAGCCGTAAAAATGCTGGTTCCGCTAATGGCTTCTCCAGGCTGATTGGTGATTGTCATACCATTTACGATCCAGCAGGTATTCGTAAGACCAGGGATCGTTACGCTGTTAAAATTCTCACTGAATTGAGCTTTAGAAGTTACCAGTGCGAGAAGAGCGGCCATTGAGAGTACAAATGTTTTCATCGTTTTCACTTTTAGGGTCGAGATTAGTTTAGGGTTTCGTTCTTTCGAACTTCCTGGGATCGCTTGTGAAAAACCGACTTGTAAAGTGAGAAACAGACCGGGAGTATATTCCCGTAGAGATAGTTTGTTTCAGGGGTCGGATTCTACGTTGCTTTCTTAGGATTCGTTCGATTCGGAGACAAACATAATACGCAGTTTTTTTACTTGCAAGTTTTTCGAGAGTTTTTTCGCATCAATTACCGTATTTTCTGTAGTAAGAATACTATTTCATTTGATGGCCAGTTAATTAACACCGGAATTCTTGTAGAATATCTTCAATCGCTTTGTAGAGTTAAGGGTAATAATACCTGTTTTGCCCGGGGATTTTTCCTTTCGCAGAAAAGTTAAGAGATCATCCCGTCATATTACAATTGTACTATATCAATTTATTTGCTGAATTGCAGTAAATAAAAAAGGCAGCTTTTCAGCTGCCCCTGTAGAAGTATAAGTTTGTTTAATTATGCTTTATACTGTGGTATGATGCTATTGGCTAACTCCACCATCTTCTTCAAACCATCTTCGGGCAAATTACCTTTCTTGAACTCCGCCATCACATCGGGCAATTTGTTGTCCATCTCCATCAGGAAATGTTCTTCAAACTCCTTCACCCTTCTTACAGCAACATCTTTCAATAAACCATTTGTGCCCAGGTAAATGATCGCAACCTGCTTCTCCACGGCGAAAGGTGAATACTGTGGTTGCTTCAGCACTTCCACGTTACGGGCACCTTTATCAATTACATTCTTTGTGGCAGCATCTAGGTCACCACCAAATTTGGAGAACGCTTCCAACTCCCGGTAAAGTGCCTGGTCCAGTTTCAAAGTACCCGCCACTTTTTTCATTGACTTGATCTGTGCATTACCACCCACCCGGCTTACCGAGATACCTACGTTGATCGCAGGCCGGATACCTGAGTTGAAGAGGTTACCTTCCAGGAATATCTGCCCGTCCGTAATAGAGATAACGTTCGTCGGGATATAAGCAGAGACGTCGCCCGCCTGCGTTTCAATGATCGGTAATGCAGTGAGGCTACCTCCCCCTTTGATCAGGTGTTTGATACTATCGGGTACATCATTCATATTCCTCGCAACTTTATCATCGCTGATAACTTTAGCGGCTCTTTCCAGTAAACGGCTGTGCAGGTAGAATACGTCACCGGGATAAGCTTCACGGCCCGGAGGGCGACGAAGCAAAAGCGACACCTCGCGATAGGCTACTGCCTGTTTGGAAAGATCATCATAGATGATCAGTGCGGGACGACCGGTATCCCGGAAGAATTCCCCGATAGCAGCACCCGCAAACGGCGCATAGAACTGCAGTGGAGCAGGGTCTGATGCGGAAGCGGCAACGATAATCGTGTACTCCATCGCACCTGCATCCTGCAATGTTTTCATAACACCGGCAATAGTGGATGCTTTCTGACCGATAGCTACATATATACAATATACAGGTTTACCGGCTGCATAAAACTCTTTCTGATTGATGATGGTGTCGATACAAATGGCTGTCTTACCTGTTTGACGGTCACCGATCACCAATTCTCTTTGCCCGCGACCGATAGGGATCATCGCATCGATCGCCTTGATACCTGTTTGTAAAGGTTCTTTTACCGGCTCACGGAAAATTACCCCGGGCGCTTTTCTTTCAAGCGGCATTTCATAACGTTCGCCTGTTATCGGTCCACGCCCATCAATAGGTTCGCCAAGGGTGTTCACTACACGACCAACCATACCTTCGCCTACTTTGATGGAAGCTATCTGCCCTGTGCGGCGAACTTTTGATCCCTCCTGTATACCGCCTGTCTCTCCCATCAATACCACACCTACATTATCTTCTTCAAGGTTAAGGGCAATAGCCCGAACGCCACTCTCAAACTCCACCAGTTCACCGTAGCGAACATTACCTAATCCATATACACGGGCAATACCATCACCGACCTGCAACACGGTCCCAACTTCTTCGAGGTCGGAAGTTGCATTAAAATTGCTCAACTGCTGGCGCAGTATCGCTGATATTTCATCTGGTTTAATCTCTGGCATATCTTTCTGTTTATCGTTTGTAGTTTATTGTTTATAGTGGGCGCCCTGGCTACTTTTCACTATTACTTTTATCTCACCTTATATACAAAGTCGTTATTATCAAACTGCCTTGAAATATGTTTCAAGTCATAGGAAACACTTGCATCGATCAACTTATCTCCTGTTTGTAAAACAAATCCACCGATCAAACTTTCATCAACGGATGTCTCCAGCTCGATATTCTGCATACCACTGGTCTTCTTTACCTTGTCTACAATCTCGTTCTTTATCGTCTCGCTTACGGGTGTAGCCGTAGTGAGTTTTACGATATGGATATTCTTATGTGTTTTATACTGGCTGATAAATGCTGTGATGATCTCCGGCAGAAAGCTTTCCCTGTTCTTATTGATAAGGAGTCGGTTGAATGCTGCCGTCAATGCGCTTACTTTTCCTTCTGTAATAGCTGTCAGTACTTTATTTTTTTTATCGTTGCTGATCACCGGGCTGCGCAATACACTGACAAACTCCCGGTTCTTGCAAACCGCCTGCAACCATTGCATATCAGCATATACCTCTTCCAACTGGCCTTTTTCTATAGAAAGATCCATCAGTGATTTGGCATACCTGCCAGCTAAACGTGGATTAGGCATTTTTAAGCTTTTAGCTATTAGCCTTTAGCTACTAGCTGAGCCGTGTAAAGGCTAACAGCTAATGGCTATTGGCCATTTCTTAATTTAATTTCACTTCTCCCACCAGTCCCTGGATATGGGCCTCCTGGTCTTTCTTATCGGATAATTCTCTCCTGAGCACTTTTTCACTCACTTCGATCACCAGTTTACCAACCTGGTTCTTCACTTCGGTCAGCGCTGCCATTTTCTGTGCTTCGATCGCTGCAAGATTTTCCTGCATGATCTTATTAGCTACCACTTTTGCCTGTTCGCTTGCTTCGCTGATGATGCGTTCTTTTGTTTCTCTTGCTTCTTTCAAGAGTTGCGCTCTTTCTTCACGGGCCGTAGCAAGCAATGCTTCGTTCTCGCTTTTCATCTGTGCCATTTCCGCTTTTACCCGCTCGGCTGTAGCCAGTGAATCTGCAATAGACTGCTGACGCTCTTTCAATCCTTTGATGATCGCAGGCCATGCGAATTTTTTAAGGATAAAAAAAACGATGAGGAAAGCGACCAATGTCCAGATCAACAATCCAAATTCAGGTTTAAGAAGAGGGTGCATATGATATAATTCAAAAGTTAAAAGTCATAATTTAAAATACTGCATCCTCCGCCCTGTGCTTTGGATGCAGTAAAGTGTTTTTACAACACCATAGCGAGGAAGCCTACGATGATCGCAAACAGCGCGGCACCTTCTACAAGGGCAGCGGTCAGGATCATGTTGCTCCGGATGTCGTTCAGTGCTTCCGGCTGACGGGCAATAGCTTCAACAGCTCCTTTACCGATCTGGCCCACACCGATACCAGCGCCAATTGCAGCAAGCCCGGCGCCTATCGCACCACCTGCGTTTGCATTAGCGATCTCGCTCAGCAATACCATTGATAAACTCATACTACTTGTTTTTTATAATGAATAGAACTATCCTATACTATTACAGCATCATCATGTTCATGAGCGTCTCCCGCATGATGACCCGTCTCAAAAGCCTGCCCCACGAACACGGCTGTCAGCATTGAGAAAATGAAAGCCTGGATAAAGGCTACCAGTATCTCAATGAAATAAATGAATATCGTAAAGGCGATAGAGAACACGGATGTTCCCCATCCCGCATAGACATTCAATCCCGCGAAAATGAAAATGAGTGATATCAAACAAATGATAATAATGTGCCCCGCCACCATGTTGGCAAAGAGTCGTATGATCAAAGCGAACGGTTTGATGAAAACACTCAGTATCTCCACCGGCACCAGGATGATCTTCACCCAACCCGGAACACCGGGGGGATTAATGATATGTCCCCAATAATGTTTATTGGAGCTGAATAAAATTACAACAAAGGATATCAAACCCAGTACAACGGTGAAAGCAATATTTCCGGTAACATTCGCAGAACCGGGTATCAATCCAAAAATATTATTGATCAAAATGAAAAAGAAAACGGTCAGTATATAAGGCAGGTATTGCTCGTATTTATGACCCAGGTTAGGTTTCGCTACTTCGTCTCTTACAAAAGTGATGATAGGTTCTATAAGGTTTTGTACACCTTTTGGAGCCGTATTCACTCCCTCCCCTCTTTTATATCTTTTAGCGATGACCAGCATGATCCAGACAAGGATAGCGAGCGCAAGGATCATTTGAACGACGTTTCTTGTAAGGGAGATATCATAAACTTTTACCGAGCGGTCCCATTTCCCTTCGGCAGTTATCGGTATGATCTGACCGGGATTCAATCCTTCTTTTTTGGCATCGATCCCTTCTTTTTTCATCTCTTCAATGCTATGTTCTGTGAGGATCTTATATCCTTTATACGGTTCATGTCCATGATGAAATTTAGAGGACATGAAACTGGTAACACCTCTTTGCGGAGAATACAAAATGACCGGCAGTGGGATAGTGACCGGTTTCTTTGTACCATCTTTCTTTATGATATCAAAAAAATGGAACTCATGGGCGTCCAATATGTGGCCAAAGATGACCTCTGTGGCATTAAAGCCCTCTTTTTTATGAGTAGAATCAGCTTCTCCTCCGCCGGCAAAGGCCGCAATAGAAAAAAAACTGAAAATTATGCTGAAAGCCGCTACTGTAAAGGATTTGAAACGCCGTACTATCATACCTGTCCCGAAATTTGCGGCAAAGATAAGGGTGTGAAGCTGAAAATCGGGATGATGATGAAAAGGAATTTGGATATTTTCCGTGGTAAAAATAGAAGTATATCAGCTTTGCTCTTGCAGGATTCATATAAGCTGATAATCAGAGAAGTGCCGTAAACGATCAGCCCGGGACAGCAGTTCTTTTCTCGCCCGACGGGGGATCCTTTTGGATAAACTGCATCTCATGCAATTTGCTGTAAAATCCTCCCAGTTTTATAAGCTCATCATGCGTTCCCATTTCTTTGATCTCACCCTTATCCAGGACGATTATCTTACCCGCTTTGCGGATAGTAGATAACCTGTGAGCTATCACGATCGAGGTACGCCCTTTGATGAGCGTATCGATCGCATGCTGGATTAGCATTTCGCTTTCCGTATCTACAGAAGAAGTGGCTTCATCCAGGATAAGTATCGATGGATTATATAAGATCGCCCTGATAAAAGATAATAATTGCCGCTGCCCCAGCGATAAAGTGGCTCCCCGTTCCATCACGTTATAATCATATCCTCCCGGCAGTCGCATGATAAAATCATGCATGCCGATCATCTTCGCAGCCTCCACAACTTTTTCTCTTGAGATCTCCGGGTTCCGCAACGTGATATTATCTATTACCGAACCGGAAAAAAGAAATACGTCCTGCAGTACCACGCCTACATTGCTCCTCAACACATTCAATCCATACTCTTCGATATTCACGTCATCGACCTTTATTTCTCCTTTTTGTATGTGATAAAGCCGGTTGAGCAGGCTAATGATGGTGCTCTTGCCGCTACCGGTATGACCAACGATGGCGATCGTTTCTCCGGGTTTGGCATGGAAGGAAATATCTTTTAAAACAAATTGTTCATCCGTATAGGCAAAGGAAACTTTTTCGAAATCGATCTTTCCTTTAATTTTTTCGGGAGCATACTTACCATTATCATCCGCATGATCAGGATTGTCCAATACTTTAAAAACCCTTTCGCTGGCGATGATGCCCATTTGCAAGATGTTGAATTTGTCAGCAAGCACCCGCAGCGGGCGAAACAAGAGGTTAAGGCAAAGAATAAAAGAAATAACGGTACCCTGTTGACTTTGCTGTAATTGGAGGGCTTCCTTTGCGGTCCACCATACGATCAACCCGATCGACAGCGCCAATACGATCTCTACTATCGGGAAAAAAACAGAATAGGCAAAGATCGCTTTGACATTAGCATTGCGATGCTCTTTATTGATCTTTTTGAATTTATCATACTCTCTCTCTTCTGAGGCGAAAGCCTGAACGATCGCCATACCTGTCAAATGCTCCTGCACAAAAGCGTTCAGTGCAGCTACCGCATTCCTGACTTTAAAAAAAGAGCGGTTGATACTATTCTTGAAGTAATAGGTGGCGATAAGGATGATTGGAAAAGGAATGAGCGCTATTAGAGTTAGCTGCCAGTCGGACCATAACATAAAACCAAGGACACAAAAAATAGAAAGCAGGTCGGCAATGATCGGTACGAGGCCGTCGGAGAAAATATCATTGATCGATTCGATATCGTTAATGGTTCGGGTGGTGAGCGTTCCGATCGGTGTCCTGTCGAACTGTGACAGGTTGAGGCCCATGATCTTCTTGTACGTTTCCACCCGCAGGTCTTTTACCACTGACTGACCCAGCGTAGCAGTTGTAAAAGAAAAAAGGAAGCGCAGGATCGTTTCAACCAATAACAATCCAATTTGTATCAGGGTGATATTGATCAGCATTGCCGTTAACCCTTTGGCGATAAACTTATTCACCGTAAGCTGGATAAGAAAGGGCCTGACAGGTGTAAATAAAGCAAGACCAATTGCCAGCGCTACCGAGAGATAAAATTTTTTCTTGTAGGGAGCAGCGTAACGGAATACCCGGCGCAATAAAGCAAAATCAAAAAAAGTTTTTTTGGGTTCTGACAAAGTAGAGGAATTCAAAAGCAAATCTAAGTTAAGCAGGGAGCAGAAAAAGTAAAAATATGGCTAAGGTATTGGCGGTTAGCTATTGGCCATTAGCCTTAAGCTACTCTCCCATTGCTTTTTTGTAAGCCTTAATAAATAATGCACCCAGGTTCTTATGCGGTGGAACATAGTCATCAAATATTTTATCCGTGACCATCTTGTCCAGCTCTGCCCAGAAAGGTATCCACTCGATATTGCTGCCGATCCTTAGTTTTTCCATGATCAGTTTCAGAAAAGGATTATTCACAGGTGCATCGGCGATCTGCTTGGTACCGATGATATGTGCATCGGGCGCTTTTTCGAGTATATCATGTATCATCCGGTAGCCACCACAAGAACCCATGAATACGATCTTGGAAGCCGTTGACATCTGGTCGATCGTGTAAGGTGCATTATAACTATGACCCCTGTTGATCGTAACCGTCGGAATGATATTTTTCGTTGCCAGGTATTCGCAAAGAGCGGCCTGTGCTTTAGCATCCTCATTAGTTTCTTCGGGTAAGGGCCTGTTCATGTATAGCGAAACCGGTTTACCTTTTGCCGCCGTGATGGTAACCCATTGCTTATTGCTGCCATCGATCTTCCAGTTGCTGTTATTGAACATACTGATAAGACCGGGGAATACGCCTATCCCATCTTTGTCCCCATATATAAATAACTGCACGGCTACCTGCCCGCTGTCATTGTCCAGGT
Organism: Chitinophagaceae bacterium; assembly: GCA_035526625.1. Lineage (GTDB taxonomy): Bacteria > Bacteroidota > Bacteroidia > Chitinophagales > Chitinophagaceae > JJ008. Next base: position 1,666 of record DATLCB010000149.1, on the reverse strand, counting down.
CCTTAAAAGGAACTTCATAGACAGGAGGGATACCGAGCTCTTTGGTAAGATCTATCTTTTGTGTTGTATCAGCTGAAAGGAAAAGCTTGTTCAGGATATTATAGATCGCAATACCCCGTTTATTACCTGCAGACTCATTCCTTTTATAATTCACCTGGATATTCTTTAATATCTCTGCGGCCAGGGGCTTCATCGTTTCTGCAATGCTTGCATAAGAGTCGGCAACATCGACCCCGTCCTCCAGGCCGTTACCTATTTCCAAACGGCTTACAAATGCCCTCATTAATTTTTCCGCATCGCTCTCATCGCCCGGACTTTTCTTAGGCGGGAACGTACTTAAGAAATCATCCAGCGTATTGAAACCGGCGCACATCTTAATGAATTTCCTGTAGCGGTCAAAATTCAGCGACTGCAATAAGGAATCCCCCCTGTTGTTGATCTTCTTCATCATCAGCGGGTATGTTCCCTTCACAAAACTAGATGTGTAAATGGATCCATCTGTTGAAACCGCGAGATAATATAGTTCTTCCGCTGTAAGAGATTGTATGTTCCGGAAACGAACATCCAAATTCCTCTCATCGTGCAGCCCGTTGATGATATTTACAAAGTTCTCCCTTGCTTTTCTTTCCAGGCGATCCGTCAGTGTTTTTACCTCGAAGGCAGTGTCCTTATTGATCATCCTTTTGGCATAATCCATCCTTGTCTTTACAAGCAGGCGATAATAGAGAACGGAGTCGGGTTTCGCGGCATCGATCTCTTCAAAGGTCAGCTTGCCGTTCACGATATTGTCGAGGAAACAGAAGTATTGCTGGCCGTCCTTATTCCTTGCCATTTTCACTACCGTCCGGATGAACTTGTCGTCATTGATATTCCTGATGATGCTGCCAAACTTATTATTTGCCTGGGCATGATCGTATAATTGTTTGGGATACTGCTGTGCTACGGCTCTTACAAGACTGTCGGCAAACAACACATTCGGATTAAGATTGAGGGTAGCGAATATTTTATCCGGGTGAAGTTTGCAGTACTTCAGTACCACCGCATCCTGGCTGGCTTTATATCCAGCATTTCTTTCAAAAGTGGAATTATCCGCATTGATCACCGAGTAGCCACTTTCATAAGACAAATTTTTTATAATGCCTTCGATCGACTGGCCCCGCTTATCATACTGCATGCATTTTTCATAAGCATTGATGATGTCCGGCAATATGACCGGACTTACCTTCTTTGAACTGGTATTGGTTTGAAAGAACCGGAGGAGGTAATCGATCCCGCGGAGGTATTTCACTTTTGCCTGGTCCTTCAATGTGCTGTCCTTTTCTATGCTGCACTGCATAGCATCCACATTTTGCAACAAGGATCGGGTTAGCAGGAAATTGATCTCGTCGTTAGGCGAGGGCGTGAACAGGTTATCATTCCTACCATCGGACCTCAAAATACTTTGTTGCCTGTCATCTATATAATCATGAAAGAGCTCCCGGCTTTTGGGGGGCTTGCAATTATTTTCTTTTAAGGGCGCAGTAATGCTGATGGAAGTTTGCCCTCCGGCAGCAATCCCAAGCACAAAAAAACCCGTCAGCACCAAGACATATTTGGATAAAGCTATCATAGAGATCAGTCGCAAAGTTACTAAGGGCAAATTAAATGCCCTTTTCACCAGTTTTGT
>DATLCB010000148.1:0-33273 GCA_035526625.1 Chitinophagaceae bacterium | reverse complement strand
ATGATCTCCTGCCTGTTGTCGCAAACTTTTGTTGATGATATCAATGGAATGAAATAGTCGGTAACAAGACTTTTGCAATGTTCGGCAGGAACTAAACCCGTTTCACTGCATACCTGCCGGATATCACAATCTTCGGGTTGTTTAAACCATTCTTCATCACTGTCGTAGTCGATTGTATTGAAGATCCTGAAAAGAAGAGGAGTGGCGGTATTGGCGCCGCTCAGGTCAGCCGCCCCCAAACCGGAAAAATTACCTACCCAAATACCTACGGTGAAATTCTTATTATAACCGATGCTCCAGGCGTCTTTCCTTCCATAGCTGGTACCTGTCTTCCAGGCGATCTTCGGCATTCGTTCTGTAGCGGCCCAGTTCAAGGGGAAATCCGGGCGATTCACTTTCGAAAGGATCTCATCGATCATATAATTGGCTGCGGGGCTGATGACATTTACCCTTTGTAATATGGTATCCTGTTGTGTATAGGAGGGACTGAGAAATACTCCTTCATTGGCAAATGCAGAGAATAAACCTGTCATTTCTTCTAAGGTAGTGCCGCACCCGCCGAGGATCAGGGAGAGCCCTAATTTTCTCCTGTCTTTTTGTATCTGCTTAAAATTACAATTGGATAATTTTTGGATCATCTTCTCATGCCCGAGCATCTTTAATCCTTTCACTGCCGGGATATTTAAGGAGTGGCCAAGCGCATCTTCTACGGTAACATAGCCATTGAATTTTTCATCATAGTTCTCCGGGGCATAACCATTATAGTTAACAGCAACGTCGGTAATCACTGTTTTGGGTGTCAGTAATCCCTCGTCGAAACAAAGGCCATAGAGCAGAGGCTTCAGCGTACTCCCCGGTTGACGTACCGCATTCGCCCCATTTACCTGCCCGCCATCCATTGTATCAGCAAAGCCAGAAGACCCGACATAAGTGATCACCTTATGCGTTCTGTTATCGATAATGACCACAGCAGCATTACGTATATTCTTTAACCGTTGTGCCCGGGAATAGTCCTCCACCAGCTTTTCGGTTTTCAATTGAGTGTTCAGATCGATATTGGTTTTGATAATGCTTGTAGCACTTTGTTTTTTGAGTTTATAGGAGAGGTGAGGTATATAGTGAGGAACTGTTCCCCTCGTAGCATTCATTGGCTCTGCTAACGCATCTTGAATTTCTTTTTTTGTAAAGACATTCTGGGTGGCAAACCTTTCCAGCCAGCGGTTCCTTTCTTTTACAATGAAATCATTATTTTTCCCGGGTATCATCTTACCCGGTTTATTGGGAATGATACTGAGTGCCGTGATCTCTGCCAGGGATAAATGATCCGGGTTCTTTTTGAAGTAAAGTAAAGAGGCCGCTTTCACACCTTCGATATTACCACCGTAAGGCACGAGGTTCAGGTACATCTGCAATATCTCCTTCTTGCTATATTTCAGTTCCAATTGAAGAGCCCTGAAGATCTCCCGCGTTTTGCTCCAGATATTCCTCTTACCGGGTTCCAGCATTTTGGCTACCTGCATAGTGATCGTACTGGCGCCCGATATCCTGCGCATATGAAAGAGGTTGCTAAAAGCCGCACGAACGACCGCAAAAGGGTTCACCCCCGGGTGGGAGTAAAAATGCCTGTCTTCCTTGGCTACAATGGTCTTTTGTAACAAGCGCGATATCTCCCCGAGCTCCGTTCTCATTCGCCATTTCTGGTCGCTGGAAAGGAAAGCATTCACTACTTCTCCTTTATTATCAGTAATAATGGTGGAATATTCGATCTTATCCGGCACGGGAAAGATCCAATTGAGGATAAAGAACAACAGGATCAAACCAAGGAAGCCAATACCGAGGCGTTTAAAAAAGCGGACAACCCCTTTTTTGCTGATCCTGAATTTTAGTTTTTTCATGAATGTAATGCTGCGGTCGGTTGCATCAGTTGAGATGCAAAAAAATATGGGTTGATATAAAAGCGTTCGCCACTTAACAAATATTTACAGTTCAAAATTTGCAACACGGGTTTTATGCACTGTATCTTTCCTGTCAAATTCTTTGTTTCCTGTATGGAACCTCCCGACTCATCCTTTTGCGAAGTCCTTTCGGACCGTCCTGCCAAGGACATTCCTCCATAGCTCATCGCCTGCTAATTTCTGTTATTTCTGCCATTGGTGGGCAGGTTCTCATGGCCTATTGCTACCCGGTAGATAAGAAATTCAACGCTTACTTTTTTTACTAATCAAACTTCTTTAACTTCTCATTCCTAACTGACCACTTTAACCACACTTGTATGCGTATCAAAACCTATTTAGTTCCGCTAATAGCCGGAACTATTTTTTTATCCTCCTGTAAAAAGAATTCGATCACTCTTTCCTTTACCAATGCCAAAGGCGAAGTGCCGGTGCTGGGTAATCTTGTTTTCCGTTTCAACCATTCCCTTGCCACCGACTCTATGCTGAATGCCTGGGATTCCACTGACTACATCTCATTTGAACCAAAGCTGAGAGGAAAGTTCCGCTGGCAAAGCCCGGATGAGTTGGTTTTCTCACCTGCAGAACCACTCAGCCCTGCCACTACTTACAAAGCCAAAGTGAAAAGTGCGGCACTGCGTTTCAGCAAATATAATTCTGTAAAGGGCGGTGACAAGATAAGCTTCCATACTCCTTTACTGACGCTGGATAATGCCCAGGTCATTTGGGTAGGTGAATCCAGCACTACGGCTGTACCACAGGCAGACCTGGTATTCAATTACCGGGTGCACCCCGACGATCTCAAGGACAAACTGCATATCCATGTAGATGGGAATGATGCCGACTTTACTGTTATTACTGTATCGCCCGATAACAAGATATCATTGCGTATCAATGGCCTGAAAGCAGAAGATAAGGATCGGGATATGGAGGTCACTATTGGTAAGGGGCTGAAACCTGAAAAAGGTAACACGAGAACAGAAGAAGCTATCGTCAATTCAATGACCATCCCTTCTCCTTTTTCGCTGACCATCCAGCATGTCGAAGCTGAACATGATGGAACCGAAGGAGTAGTTAAGATCATAACCAGCCAGCAACTCACCAGTGAGGGAATCCGTCCCTTCCTGAAATTTGATCCAGCACTTGTTTATACTGTTGAACCAAATGATTATGGCTTTACCGTACGTAGCGCACAATTCGATACGGAGAAAAGTTATTCGCTTACTATCAGCAAGGGCCTGCGTGGCAAGATCGGTGGTGTGATGAGGGAAGATTATAATGATGGTATCGGTTTTGGTGAACTGGAATCTGATATCAAATTCACCAATAAGAAAGCAGTTTATCTTTCTAAAAAGGGGGGCAAGAATATAGAAGTGGTGATCACCAGTGCCCCAAAAGTAAAGATCATAATTTCCAAGATATACGAGAACAACCTGTTGATGGCTGAACGCTATGGTTATGAACCACAGGAAAGCCGGAGCGGACCGGAGTATGCGAGCTACGAAGAAGATTATTATGATGAATACAACAGTGGAAATGCTCAGTTCGGAGATGTTATATATGAAAAAGAAATTGACACCCGGTCATTACCCAAAGCCGGCGCTGGCCGCTTGTTGAATTTCTCCCAGTTTGAGGATAGATTACCTGATTTCAAAGGTGTTTATCATGTTGTTATACGGTCAACAGAAGATTATTGGGTGAAGGACAGCCGCTTTATCTCTATGTCTGATCTCGGACTGATCACCAAAGAAGGCACAGATAAGATATACGTGTTTGCGAATTCGATCAAATCAGCCGAACCCTTGAATAGTGTAAATGTCTCAGTTTATTCTGTAAATAACCAGTTACTCGGCGCAGCAACCACCGATAAGGATGGAATGGCAACGATCAATTTCACCAGTAAAGCCCCGATAGATATGGGGGTAAGTGGTTTTAAACCCGCAATGATCATTGCAAAGACCAGTGACGATTTTAACTACCTGCCTTTCAATAATACAAAGGTCAACACTTCCCGGTTTGACGTAGGTGGTAAAAGGAATAATGCATCAGGCTTCGATGCCTTCGTATATGCAGAGCGTGATGTGTACAGACCTGGTGAGAAGATCAATTTTTCTGTGATACTTCGTGATGCACAATGGAAAAGTCCTGGTGATGTCCCGTTGAAGATCAAATTCCTGATGCCGAATGGTAAGGAGTTGAAGTCGGTCCGGAAAAGTCTGAATGACGAAGGTTCGCTGGAAGGAAGTATTGCTATTTCCACTTCTGCTATAACAGGAAGTTATACCATGGAGGTTTACACCTCGAATGATGTGTTGCTTTCGTCAAAAAGCTTTTCAGTGGAAGAATTTGTGCCTGACCGTATCAGGGTAAGCGCCAAAATGGACAAAACATTTTTACGACCCGGTGAAAAGGCAACACTGGCGATCAACGCTACGAACTTTTTTGGACCTCCGGCGGCCAATCGCAAGTATGAAACAGAGATACAGGTAAGGCAAAAATCTTTTTCACCGGAAAAGTATGATGACTATGATTTCAGCCTGACCAACCAGAATACTTTTTTTGATAAACAGGTAAAAGAGGGAACAACCGATGAGACGGGTAATGCAATGGTGGAATATGAAGTGCCTGATGCGTACCTTAACATGGGAACCTTACAAACCAATTTTTATACAACTGTCTTTGATGAGACTGGCCGGCCGGTAAGTCGTGGTACCAGCCTTGATGTCTTTACCCAGAATGTTTTCTTTGGTATCAAACAGGACTGGTCATATTATTCACCGCTAAACCAGCCGGTAAAATTGCAATTGGCCGCGGTCAATAAAGACGGCAATCCGGTAAGTGCAACGGCTAAAGTGGAAGTAATAAAACATGAATACAGGACCGTGCTTACCAAGAGTGGCAACTATTTCCGCTATGAGTCGCAGAAACAGGATAAGCTGATGGTCGAACAGCAGCTTTCAATAAGTAATGGATCTGTTTTCTCCTATATACCCAGGACACCCGGTGATTATGAAGTAAAGATTTATAACCTAGGTGCCAGCAATTATGTGAGCCGCGGTTTTTACAGCTATGGGTCATGGGGCGGAAACAACAGTTCTTTTGAAGTAAGCAAGGAAGGTAATATCGATATCTCCATTGATAAAAAGTCTTATTATACCGGTGAAAGCGTGAAAGCTCTTTTCAAAACCCCTTTTAGCGGAAAAATGCTGGTGACGATGGAGACAGATCATATTGTTTCTCATCAAATAGTGGAAGTAAGTAACCGTACGGCCAGTGTTGACCTGAAATTAAATGTTGAACATGTGCCGAACGTGTATATCTCGGCTACATTAATAAAGCCTCATGAAGTTTCAGATATTCCATTGACGGTGGCACATGGATTTAAAAATGTACCGGTCGAAGAAAAGAACAGGAAGATCGAAGTGAAGGTGGAGGCTCCTAAAACTGTTCGTTCAAAAACACATCAGAAAGTAACAGTGAAAGCCGCCCCCGGCAGTATGGTTACTTTATCGGCTGTGGATAATGGTGTGTTACAGATAAGTGATTTCAAAACGCCCGATCCGTATGATCATTTCTATCAGAAAAAAGCATTGCAGGTTGCGGGATATGATCTATATCCTTTGCTATTCGAAGAAGTCAGGGCTAAGCTGAGCAGTACGGGCGGTGACGGGTTTGACAAGGATATGGAAAAAAGAGCTAACGCTATGCCGGCAAAAAGAGTGAGGGTAGTTAGTTATTGGAGCGGTATAAAGAAAGCCAACAGCCATGGTGTTGCGGAATTTGAATTTGATGTGCCTCAATTCAGTGGGGAATTAAGATTAATGGCGGTTTCTTACAAAGGAAATAGTTTCGGTGCAGCCGATAACACGATGACAGTCGCCGACCCGATCGTGGTAAGTACTGCACTCCCCAGGTTCCTGAGCCCCGGTGATACAGTGAATGTACCGGTGACCTTAACAAATACAACCGACCGGACAGCCAATGTAACTGCAAACATTGCCGTCGAAGGACCGATGAAAGTTGTGGGTGGTAACGGCCAACTTGTAAACCTGGCCGCAAGAACGGAAGGTCGTGCTATTTTCAAAATTGTCGCTGACCCAACTATTAATGTTGGTAAAGTAAATATTACTGTAAGTGGGATGGGAGAGAAATTCACCGATGCTACGGAGATATCTGTTCGTCCACCTTCAGCACTGCAGAAAATGACAGGAACCGGATCTATAATCGGCGGCAGTACGCAAAAAATAAATATAGGTCTTAGTGATTTCATGCCAACGAGTGTCAATTACAGTTTGGTGGTGAGCCGGTCGCCTGCGCTGGAATTGGGAGAGCAGTTACGTTACCTGCTGCAGTATCCTTATGGTTGTACCGAGCAAACAGTTTCAGCTGCATTTCCTCAATTGTATTATGGAGATCTGTCTGACCTTATGCAGTTGGAACGTCAGCAGGACAAAGTGAATGCAAATACCAATATCATCGAAGCTATCCGTAAAATAAAAATGCGCCAGCTCTATAATGGTGCCGTTACTCTGTGGGATGGTGAGGGTAAGGAGGATTGGTGGACAACGATCTATTCAGCTCATTTCTTGCTGGAAGCAAAGAAAGCGGGTTTTGATGTGGACATTAGTTTACTGAACACTATGCTTAACTATATAAGTAATAAGTTGAAGACGAAGGAGACCATTACTTATTATTATAACCGGGATCAGAATAAAAAGATCGCTCCGAAGGAAGTAGCCTATGGATTATATGTACTGGCGCTAGCAGGAAGGACCAATGTGCCGGCAATGAACTATTACAAGGCGAATACATCTTTGCTTGCCCTGGACAGTCGTTATCTTCTGGCAGCAGCTTATGCAACAGCAGGAGATAAAAGATCCTTTACAGCTATGTTGCCTGCTTCTTTTAGTGGCGAGGAATCGGTCGCTCAAACAGGCGGAAGTTATTACTCTGATGTAAGGGATGAAGCGATCTCGCTGAATGCACTGCTTGAAGTAGATCCGGGAAATGCGCAAATTGGTATCATGGTAAAACATGTGGCGGATAAACTAAAGACCAGGAGATGGTTAAGCACACAGGAAAGGGCTTTCGCGTTCCTGGCCCTTGGCAAGCATGCAAGGTCCGCAAATAATTCAAACGCCACGGCAGAAATAAAAGTGAATGGCAAATCAGTTGGTAAAACTGGTGACGCATCCTGGAAAGCTGATATGAAAACGCTGGGTGGAACTGCTGTTGAAATAATAACAAAAGGAAGCGGACGTCTTTATTATTTCTGGCAAGCCGAAGGTATGAGCGCCAGCGGGGCCTATAAAGAGGAGGATAGCTATCTGAAAGTAAGGAAACATTTTTACGACAGGAATGGTAAGGCATTAAGCGGAAACAGTTTTAAACAGAATGACCTTATTATTATTGGTATCACTCTTGAACGATCCTTTAGTTCGCCCGTTGAAAATGTAGTGATCACGGATCTGCTGCCCGCAGGTTTTGAGATAGAGAACCCACGGACAAAAGAGATACCCGGCATGGATTGGATAAAAGATGCGATGACACCAACAGCATTGGATGTAAGGGATGACAGGATCCATTTCTTCGTGAATGCGGAGTATAATAAGCAGACTTATTATTATGCAGTGCGTGCCGTATCACCAGGCAATTATAAAATGGGTCCTGTAAGTGCTGATGCGATGTATAACGGGGAATACCATTCTTATAACGGGGCTGGTGTGGTGCGGGTGATCCAGTAGTAAGTCCGAATACTAAAAGCCATGCTCAAAGAGCAGGGCTTTTAGTATTCATAAAGAGATCAATTTTTTTACATTTAATTCCTATGCCATCCTTTGCTGATGGCTTGCATTCGGTCTTCCCGTGATGGGTGTGTTGAAGACGCAACAGGTTTGGCAATATACTTCATCACTTTCTGAGCCTGTTGCAGGGTTGCACCTAATTTATAAAGAACAAATCCCGCAAATTCATCCGCTTCCAGTTCGAGTGCGGGTGAACTTCCACCTTTACGTAATGTATGACCATTCAAATGATGTCCAATCTCATGGGCCAGTAAGGTAAGCGTCGCCCATTTATCCCTCGTGATATTGTTGATCTGGTTGATAAAAGAAGGATTGTACAGGATGAAACGTTCTTTATGGGAAATAGAAGCTTCGATATTAAGTACATGGGCTTCCTGCAGTGTAAAGCTGGGTTGCAGTCCCGTAACGCTAAGGATATCCTCTAATAATTTTTCTGTTGATGGAATAACAGTTGCGGTACTATCGGATAACGATGTGCTTTGAAAACTCCCTGCGGTATTTATCCTCGCCGCATCCTGCGAATTAACGAGAATGGTGGTTCCCAACAACAATAATATACAAATGAATTGTTTCAGAAAATGAAAGTATACCTGTTTGTCTAAATAAAAGCACAAAACAGGAAAATTTTTCACCATTGAGGAAAAAAATAATGGACTTGAGAAAAAATTTCTACATCTTAGTTTATTTCTTAATAAGCGATCCATAAAGTCATTTACTGTCTTAAATGAAAAAAGTAGGAACTGGTCTGGCATAGTTGTAGCCCTTCCAATAGTGGCTGCCATCAATTTATTTTTTAATTCAAAATTTAATTATGAAACTAAAAACATTTCTAGCAGCAGCAGCCGCAGTTTTTATGGTCGCTTGCGGAACGCCTTACAGGGCCACTGATGCAACACTTGGCGTTCCGGTAACTACGCAAAGGATCTTCCTGGATCAATATCCCCATAGTACCGATGTCGTGTGGGCAAGTTATGACCCCAATGTTGTCGTACTAAACGATTGGGAAATGACTGGCTGGCAAAAGATGGATGAAAGCGATTATGTTGTACGGTTCACGGACGGAGGGGAACAATATTATGCGTGGTATGATGAGAATGGGGAGTGGGTTGGTTCGGCACAGGTGGTAAAAGATTATGCCATCCTTCCGGATGCTTACAAGACCTCTGTTATCACTACTTACCCGGGTTATACGACAAGCAATGTCCACAGAGTATATTATAAGGACAAGAATTTGTATGAAGTGGTTATTAAAAATCCTAATGACAGCAAAGTAATATTACTGGTAGACAGTAATGGCAATATTGTAAAAACGAAAGTGAAGGACTAAACAGTTCCACTACGTTATTATTAACCCCGCTTAAAGCGGGGTTAATAATTTACAGGTTTCAAATAAAAAAGTCCGGCTCTTGCGAACCAGACTTTTCAAAGCTTCGTGTATAATAAAATTATTATTAATAATCGTTGTTATAACCACCACGGTCACGGTTGTAACCGCCACCGCCGCCGCCACCTTTTCCTTTGTAGCCACCGCCACCGCCGCCGCCGCCAAAGCTTCTTTTCTTGAAGCCGCCGCCGCCGCCGCTACCACCACCTTCCGGTTTAGGGCGACTTTCGTTGACTACGATGTTACGACCGTCAACTTCAGAACCATTCAGAGCAGCAATAGCTGCCTGGGCCTGATCGTCATTAGCCATTTCCACAAAACCAAAGCCTTTGCTGCGATTAGTGAATTTGTCATTAACGATCTTTGCTGAAGTTACTTCACCATAAGTGGCGAAAAGGTTGGACAGGTCCTGGTCTTTCAGGTTCCAACTGATGTTTCCTACGTAAATGTTCATTTTGAGATGTTTTAAAAAAAAATAAAAGTGCCAACAGTAAACAGTAACCAATGAACATTCACAGGATTATATCAGAAACGTTCAGGACTTGTGAAACTGTAAAGAACACAAAATGCAATGCAAAATAGCAAAAAAATCAGTTAGATATCCAAATTTTAATTCAAGGATGGATAACGACCATATGATCCAGGTTAACGAGTTGAATTGTCTTGATTCTCAATATATAAGAAGAATAATGGGGACACAATTCTTCCCAGGCATTCCTGAGTTTCTCAAGTTTAGCCCGTGGATGACAGTACTCTGTTCCATTTGAATACATAGAAAAACCCCTCCAATGGAGGGGTTGAAAAATATGAGCGGTAATTTTTATTCAGCTACCACTTCAAACTCGACTTCAGTGCTGTGACCATTACCAAATTCGATATTGGCTTTATAGGCACCTAATTCTTTTACATCGTCAACGATAGAGATCTTTTTCCTCTCGATCTCATATCCTTTTTGTTCACGGATAGCACGGCTGATCTGGAGTGATGTAACACTACCGAATATCTTACCGCTTGTTCCGGTTTTAGCGCCCACTTTAAGCGGGGCTTCTTTCAGTTTAGCAATTACATTGTTGATCTCAGCCAGCATTTTTTCTTCTTTCTTTTTCACTTGCTTCATCCTTTCTTCCAGTTGCTTCTTATTGCTTGGGCTGCTTTCAACAGCAAGCTGGCGGGGCAATAAATAGTTACGGGCATAACCGTTCCGGACTTTCACTACCTCGTTCTTTGCGCCGAGATTATCTACGTCTTGAATTAAAATGATTTCCATGTTCTTTGTTTTTATCCCAATGAATTACAGGCTTCATTGTCTCCCGACTGTAAACGTCGGGATTAGGGATGAGCCTATTTTAATAGATCAGTTACATACGGCAACAACGCCATCTGGCGGGCCTTCTTCACCGCATCAGAAACCTTGCGCTGGTATTTCAGGCTGTTCCCGCTAAGACGACGGGGTAATAACTTCCCTTGCTCGTTCAGGAATTTTTTCAGGAACTCTACATCTTTATAATCAATGTAGCGGATCTTATATTTTTTGAAACGGCAGAATTTTTTAATTCTCTTGTCGCTTTTAATGGCGGTCAGGTATTTTATTTCATTTTTTGCCATGATATTAAGCCTCCACTGCTTTTTCGTTACCTGTTGCTACACCACTTTTCTTTCTTGCATTATACACGACGGCGTATTTATCGAGTTTAGTGCAGAGCTGGCGAAGAACTGTTTCATCACGCAGCATTTGAATTTTCAGCTTCTCATTAAAATCAGAGGCAGCTGTGTACTCCATTACCCAGTACAAACCAGTTGTTTTTTTCTGGATAGGGTAAGCGAGTGATTTTAATCCCCAGGGATTCTCCGCTACAACAGATCCGCCGGCATCAGTAACCATCTTGGCATACTTCTTCTGCTCGGCTTTGAACTCGTCGTCGCTCAGTACCGGGGTAAAAATCACCATCAATTCGTAATTGTTCATTTTACCTTTTTAAAATTTTAAAATTCGATTTATCCCAATGGACATTCGCCAGTAGGCGAAAGAATCTGCGAACACAGATTTGGGGCGGCAAAGATAGGGGATCGTGCCCAGAAAAGGGAGTTGTTTTTAAACGATTTCAGACAGTGGTTCGTGATCCTTTGGAGGCGGTTAGATACTAGTTCTATATAGCCTATTATCTTGTCACTGAATTCCTTGGGGCAAGCCGATCTAAAACCCTTTTTTACCAGAACCTGTTTGTTTGAGGAAAACTATATAGGTTGGAAAGTGGTCGCTGTAACCGCCGCGGTAACTATTGCCGTCCCATGTTCGCATGCCGTAACCTTTATATCGCCCTTTATTTTCCACCAGGAACTCTTTATTAAAGATCTGTTGTTGATAAAAAAAGAAACCTGTTTGATCTTTTTTGAGCCAGGGATAAGAGATAATGATCTGGTCAAATAATCCCCATGCATCCTGGTAGGCGAGGGTACCATAGCCTTTTTTGTACAGGTCGGTCCAAGGATTGAATAATTGACCTGTATGAACATCCTCTTCACGGGGTTTAGCTCCGAGCACTTTAGTGACGCTTGCATTAACAGGATCGTCATTAAGGTCACCCATTATAATGATCTTTGCGCCGGGTTCCACTCTTGCAATGGAATCAATATGATTTCTGCAAACCTGCGCTGCTGCAGCACGTGCCGGTGCGCTTCTTGCTTCCCCACCTACACGGCTTGGCCAGTGATTCACGTAAATATGTATGGTTTCTCCGTCAAGTTTTCCTTTTACCCATAAAATGTCTCGGGTAAAATAGGAATCTTTGGATCCGCCGGGAAGTTGGACAAATAATTTATCACTGGCTTCAACCGTAAAATATTTTGGATTGTACAAAAGCGCTACATCCACTCCGCGGATATCCTTCGAATCGTAATGGACAAATTTGTAATTCCTTTTTTCAATCAGCTTATTCCTGATAAGATCATTTAATACTGTGTCGTTTTCCACTTCAGCCACCCCCAGTATAGCTACACCATCAGCATTTATTTCAGTACCTATCTGGGAAATAACCGTGGAGAGTTTAGTGAGCTTGTCAAAATAAATGGCCGTATTATAATTTCTTGGTCCGTTGGGCAAAAACTCTTCATCATTGGTCATTGTATTATCCACGGTGTCATAAAGGTTCTCCAGGTTATAAAAACCAATGACCGCGGCTTTATAATCCTTTTTCTGCGAAAAGACAGTTAGTGAACAGACCATTAAAAGGCTGATAGTGAAAGCTTTTTTCATATGCAAAAAATGATCGGGAGCAAACATACAGAAACAAAGGACGTCCGCAATAGCTGAAAGGATGGGCAGCATTAAAAAAATATTATGTGTCTATCTTTTTTCGCAGAGTACCTTCAACAATATTATTTTTGCCCCTTTGCCAAAAAAAATTAACATGCTTAAAAAGAATTTGCTGCTGTTGTTTCTTGTATGTGCCGGCACCGCCTCTATGGCACAAGTTGACTCAACTGCCAAAAAAGACACGATCATCGAGGACGTAAAAGAAGGAGTGTTAGATAATATTCCTGTTGTTTCTCTTGACGAAAATGACCTCGGTGATGGAGGAAGTCATAACACCTCTTCGCTGTTAACAGCTGGAAGAGATCCTTTCTATTCTGCGGCCTCTTTTAATTTTAGCGCTGTGCGTTTCAAGATACGTGGATATGACAATGACCTGTTCAGTACCTATATGAACGGTATTCCTATGGACAATCTTGATAATGGTTTCACCCCGTTTGGCCTGTGGGGAGGACTTAATGATGTAATGCGTAACAGAGATATATCCTGGGGTTTGCGTTACAACACTTTTGCTTTTGGCGATATCGGCAGTAATACGAACATTGATTCCCGTGCCAGCCGCCAGAGAGCTCAAACAAGTATAAGTTATGCTGCATCCAACAGGAATTATAATAACAGGATCATGCTGACACATTCTACAGGTCTTAGCAAGAAGGGTTGGGCCTTTACGATCAGCGGGAGTCGCCGTTGGGCCGATGAGGGATATGTACCCGGTACGTATTATAATGGCTGGGGTTATTTCGCCGCGGTCGATAAACGTATTGGGCAGAATCACCTGCTTTCTCTTACTGCTTTTGGTGCTCCCACTGAAAATGGAAGACAGGGAGCTACTGTTAAAGAAATGATCGACCTGGCCGGAGATAATTTTTATAACCCCAACTGGGGCTACCAGAATGGCAAAAAAAGAAATGCAAGCATCGCAAGGAGTCATCAGCCGGTAGTGATCCTGACACATGATTTCCGTATCAATAATATCACTACGCTTACTACTGCTGCCGGTTATTCATTTGGCAACAGGAGCATAACAGCGCTCGACTGGTACAACGCGGCTGACCCACGACCAGATTATTATCGCTACTTACCAAGTTATACTTCTACATGGGCCAGCGCACCCGATCCAGTACAGGGGCAAATGCTGTATGACCTGATGAAGAATGATATCAACTACCGCCAGATCAACTGGCAGAATCTTTACAATGTGAACAGGGCGAGTGTTGCCACCATAAATGACGCTAATGGCACCCCGGGTAATACAGTGACAGGTCACCGTTCCCGTTATATCATTGAAGAAAGGGTTATCAATACACAGCGCTTCAATGCCAATTCTGTGATCAATACCAAATTTGGTGATCAAATAGACTTTACAGCCGGCGCTTCTTACCAGATGCAGAAGAATCATTATTACAAAGAAGTAGATGACCTGCTCGGCGGTGAATTCTATGTCAACGTGAACCAATTCGCTGAAAGGGATTTTCCTACGGATAATGCAGCGATCCAATTCGATTTGGATAACAGGAACCGCATACTAAAAGAAGGAGATAAATTCGGCTACGACTATAATATCAATATCAACCGCGCAGCTGCATGGGCACAGGGCGTATTCAAATTCAACAAGGTTGACTTCTTCCTCGCAGGTACTGTTTCCCGCACACAATTTTACCGGGAAGGGCATGCCAGGAATGGATTATTCCCTACTGATTCAAAGGGTAAGGGTACTGTCAACGAGTTTACCAACTACGGTGGCAAAGGTGGTGTTACCTATAAGATCAATGGTCGTAACTATGTTTATGCTAATGCTTCTTACCAGACAAGATCCCCCTATTTTGAGAACATATATATATCCCCCCGCACAAGAAATGCACAACAAGATGATCTAAAAAGCGAAACCATACAGACAGCGGAAGCTGGGTATATCATGAATGCGCCTAAATTCAAGATCAGGTTAGGCGGCTACTATACAAAGTTTGAGGATGGGATGGATGTCATGTCCTTCTACCATGACGAGTACCAGAATTTTGTCAACTATGCAATCAGCGGTATTGACAAACTTCATTTTGGCGGTGAGTTGGGCGTTGAAGCAAGAGTTACTTCTACTATTACGGTGAATGTGGCAGCAGCCCTTGGTCGTTATTACTATGACAGCAAACAAAAAGCGATTATTACCGTTGATAACAATGCATCGGTTCTTGGTCAGCAGATAATTTATGCAGAGAATTTCCGTGTTCCTTCTACACCCATGGAGGCCTATAGCTTAGGCGCTACTTACCGTTCTCCTAAATTTTGGTTCGTGAGCCTCACGGGTAATTATTTTGATCAGTCTTATTTAAGTTTCAATCCTATTGCACGTACCTGGGCCTCTTTACAATTTTTACCACCCGGTTCAGCCGGTTACCACGAGGTTTTTGACCAGACAAGATTCGACAGGCAATACACACTGGATTTCTTCGGTGGTTATTCCTGGAAGTTGAAAAAAGATTTTGAGATAAATAAAAAGCCAACGTTCCTTGTATTCAATGTTGGTGTAAATAATATCCTGAACAATAAGGATATCGTTACGGGTGGATACGAGCAACTGCGCTACGACGCACAAAGTTCGGCCGCTGACCCTGTACGGGTAGGTAAGTTCCCGCCCAAATTATATTATGCTTATGGCCTGAACTTTTTTGCAAGCGCAACACTTCGGTTTTAATAATAGACGAGGAACGTTTAAAAATAAATTTATGTGGTTTAAAAAAATAAAGAGCACAAGAGTAGCTGCAATGGGTTTGGCAGTTAGCGTATTAGTTGCTTCCTGCGACAAGCAACCAATAGGTCCGACCGGCCCGGATCCAGTGGGTGCACCAGTACCTGGTCAGTATATGACCTTTACAGCATTCCGTGCCTTGCATACCGGGGGAGGGGATGTAACGGTTCCAGCAGGCACAAAAAAGATCCGTGGTGTTGTTATTTCTAATTATATCAATGAAGCAGCCGGCAATGTCCGCTTGCAGGATGAAAGCGGTTCCGGGGTTTATTTATATACGGCTGTCGGTTCCCCGAATTATACATTGGGCAGCGTGCTGGAAATAAATCCTGCCGGTGGCGTGCTTACCTTATATAATGGCGATCTTGAATTAAAGAGCGTACCGCAAGCCAATGTGGTTATTGTTGGCGGCACTATCCCGGTAACACCCCGTGTCGCTACTATAGCACAGATACTTGCCAACCACGACGCATGGGCATCGACCTTAGTGAAGATTACAGGCATCACTTCTATTACACAGGCCTCTTCTAATGCCACTGGTGTTACCTATAATATTACGGATGCTACAGGGACCTTGTCCACATTTGTACGGGTGGCATCAGGTATCAGCATGAATACAAGTGGCACCTCTCTGACCGGTTATGTATCGATCTTTAACTCAACAACCCAAGTACAGATCCGGACTGCAGGCGACATTCAATAATTAATGATGATCCTTGGAAAAAAAATACGTATGAAAATGAATTTGAGAAATAATTGGCCTGGAACGGCAGCGATCATAATGGTCTCTGTTCTTTTCGCTGTGTCCTGTAAAAAAACATTTACAGATCCCCCGATCATCGGTGCTCCTGATATTGTTGCTAATATTAGTATCAAAGATGTAAAAACAAGGTATACGGCCGGCCCTCCCGTACTCATTACAGATGATGTGGTGATAGAAGGAATCGTTTCCGGTGATGACCGGAGCGGCAACTATTACCAGCAGATCGCCATACAGGATCCTACAGGTGGTGTATTGCTGCGCCTTGCAGGTAACAATCTTTTCAATAACTATCCTGTAGGACGCCAGGTTTTTGTAAAGCTGAAAGGATTATACCTCGGTCAATACAATGGCACATTGCAGTTCGGCGGAGGTGTGGATACTCCTTACATCAACCAGGGAGGTGTAACCTTACTGGCAGTAAATCTGCAAGATCAGCATCTGATCAAAGGCGCTTTGAACCAGCCCTTAGTACCCCAGGTCGTAACTGTTTCCCAACTGACAACGAGTCTGCAGGATAAATATGTAAGCACATTGATCAAACTGGAAGGATTCGAATTTGCTTCAGGTGAACTTGGAAAAAATTACGCGGATGATAACCAATCAGGCAACCGCATTATCCAGGGTTGTACAAGTCCTTCGACCAACAAGATCACTTTGCGTACCAGCAATTACAGCAATTTTGCCACTTTACCAGTTGCACAGGGTAACGGCGATATCATTGGTATCTATTCTTTCTTTGGTTCAACTAAACAATTCACCATCCGGGATACGACCGATGTAAGGTTTTACGGCCCACGTTGCCCAACGAATGCGGGCGGAGGCAGTATTAACCTGGGAACTTCTTCACCCTTCAATATCAATTTTGATAATATCGGGACCAGCGGTTTACCCGCAGGTGTGTATGGAAAAGAAGGAGCTACCAGTCTTGATTTGGGTGTAGATGGTACCGTATTCGGAGGTAATTTTAATGCAGGTACAGTATGGAATAATGTAAGCGCGGGCTTTAAGAATTTTGCTTCTGCGACAGGTTTGACATCTTCAGCGAATACCGCCACACAGAACGCCGCAACCAACCGTGCATTTGGAGTGAGACAAACAGGTGCAGTCGGTGATCCGGGTGCTGCCTTTGTTTTTCAATTGGCGAATACAACGGGCAAGAGTAACCTGCAACTGGAATTCAAACTACAATCACTCGATGCAACGGCGGTAGGAAGAACAACGAGCTGGAGAGTAGATTATGGAATTGGACTAAGTCCATCCGCATTTTCAACGATTGCTACCAGTCCTGCTTTGCTAACCACGGCATATGGTACGTTTTCCAATAATACCGTAACCGTGAATTTTGGCAGTGCATTGAATAATGTAACCCAGCCTGTATGGATAAGGATAGTTACTCTTACCAGTACAACGGGCAGCGGCAACAGGGCTTCTACCGCTATTGATGATGTAAAGTTCTCCTGGAATTAAAAACTTGTTCAGCAGTGTAAAAAGGCATTGCTGAGCCTATAAATATTTTTATAAACAGAAATCGTATGAAAAAGTTTTACTTCTTGCTTTGTTTGAGTTTTGTGGTATTGAACAGCAGGGGACAATTGCTAACTGAACCATTTAATTATACCCCTGATCCAATCAACGGAATAGCACAGCAAAGCGGTGGCGTTTGGGTAAGGATCAATTCGGGGGATTCGATATTAGTAACAGCAGGTAATCTTAGTTATACTGGTTTGCCAGCATCTACTGGTAACAAAATATCTTTCGACGGAGCTGGTAGCGATGATTACAGGGCGTTTACTGTACAGACCGCAGGGGCGGTCTATTTTTCTTTTATACTCAATGTATCTTCACTTGGTAGTTTGAATACAACCGGCACTTATTTTACAGGCCTGATCCAAACAGCATCTACTTCCGCATTTGGAGGAACAGTGTGGACCCGGTTGAGCAGTACACCGGGAAGATATAATATAGGTATATCCACAAGAAGTAATTCAACCGTAAGCTGGCTGGCCGGAGATTATGTACCTGGCACTTCTTATTTTATCGTAGCTAATTATGAGATCATCGCAGGTACAGGTAATGATGTGTCCAAGATATGGGTAAACCCTGCGTTGGGCGGAAGCGAACCTGCACCAGATGCCACCGCAGCTGCAGGAACCGACTTTAGTGCCACCGGTATCGAGAGGATCTTATTAAGACAGGATGCTGCAACAACAACTCCTTTCATTGACATGGACGAATTAAGGGTAGGAACAACCTGGACAGATGTCACACCTTCTGCCGCAGTACCGGCACTTTCGATCTCCTCTCCTTTAGCTGCATTTGGTAGTGTTTGTATCAATACCACAGCTGGTCCTAATTCATTCACTATAGCAGGCATCAACCTTACAACAGCAAATGTTACAGTTGCTGCTTTGCCTGGATTTACTTATTCCACTACTTCCGGTGGTACATACACTACATCCTTAAGTCTAGCCCAGCCCGGTGGAACTTATTCGCAACAGGTATTTGTCAAATTCAATCCGACAGCCGTGCAATCCTACAATGGTAATATCGCAGTTGGAGGAGGTGGAGCTCCTTCGGTGAACGCTGCTGCTACTGGTGCGGGGGTCAATACCCTGCCATCAGTTACAACAGGAGTTGCCACGGCTATCACACAAACAACGGCTACAGCTGCAGGCACTATCACTTCTATTGGCTGTTCGGCCATCACTTCAAATTATGGTATTGAATACAGTACTACAGCGGGATTCGCCAATGGTAGTGGTACGCCCGTTATTTCCACCAATCTGTCCGGTGGGAATTTTACTTCCGCATTGTCTGGTCTGACGCCAACCACTACTTATTATTACCACGCTTTTGCCAGCAATGCTGCTGGAACTTCTTACGGCGCAGAACAATCATTTACAACAGCCAGCCCTAACCCGACGATCAACGCAACCTCACTTACTGCATTTGGTAATATTTGTATCAATACCACTGCAGGTCCTAATTCATTTACTATATCAGGTGCAAATTTGACCACGGCTAATGTTACGGTAGCTGCACTGCCCGGATTTACTTACTCAACAACAGCAGGAGGCACTTACACTACTACATTAAGTCTTGCACAGCCGGGAGGGACCTATTCCCAGCAAATATTTGTAAAATTTACTCCAACAACTGTCCAATCATATAATGGTAATATCGCGGTAGCCGGGGGCGGTGTCGCATCTCCTGTAAATGTTGCTGCTTCCGGGGCCGGTGCCAATTCTATAGCAAGCGTTACCACAGGAGCAGCCAGCACTATTACACAAACAACTGCAACAGCAGCAGGAACAATTACTGCACCGGGTTGTAGCGCCATCAGTGCATACGGCATTGAGTATAGTCTTACTAATGGTTTTGCAAATGGTACAGGTACACAAGTGGCATCAACGAATCTCGCAGGAGGTAGCTTTAGTGCTGGCTTGAACGGGCTTACATCCAATACTATCTACTATTATAAAGCTTATGCTACCAATAGCGGTGGTACTGCTTACGGGACGCAACAATCTTTCAGTACTCTTCCGCCCGTACTGAGTGCTACTGCACTGACTCCTTTTGGCACAACCTGTATCAATACAACCGTCGGTCCTAATTCATTTACCATTACCGGTGTTGGGCTTACCAATGCGAATGTTGTTGTGGGCCCATTGGCCGGCTATTCATTCGCAACAACAGCTGGCGGTACATATACAGCATCATTGAGCCTGGCACAGCCGGGTGGTGCTTATTCCCAAACTATTTTTGTAAAGTTTAATCCTGCACTTGTCCAGTCTTATAACGGGAGTATTCCTCTAAGTGGTGGTGGAGCTAACGCTACCACTGTTGCTGCAGTGGGCAGTGGTGTAAATACACTGGCAACGGTAACGACTGGTGCAGCCAGCAACCTGACCAATCACAGTGCCCTCCTTGCCGGATCGATTGGTGCAAATGGTTGCTCGAATGTGTCGGTAGCTGGTATCGAGTATAGCGGTATAAATGGATTTACCAATGGCACAGGTACAAAGGTCATGGCTTCCACTATTGCCGGTGGCAATTTCCTGTCATCCCTTACAGGATTGGTGCAGGGAGCCACCTATTATTATAAAGCCTATGCTATCAACAGCGGTGGTATATCTTATGGCTTGCAGCAATCATTTACGGTTCCGGTTATCAGCAATGGATTCACCTTATCACCGAACCCGGTTAAAAGAGGCGCTGAAGTAAGAGTGACCATGAATGGCATTACACCTGGTTATTATGGTTTATTATTCATCAACAGCGCGGGGGCGCTGGTTTACCAGTATGACATGAATATCCAGGCCAATTTCATAAACCAAACCCTTGCTATCCCTTATGGTTTACCATTTGGTGTATACAGGGTGCAGTTGGTGGACCATTTGAAAAAACTCGCGACAAAAACTATCATGGTCCAGTAATAGGTCACTCTAGTAATAAAAAGGCCACGGATCATCCGTGGCTTTTTTATGTGACTTAAAGCCGTACAAGTTTAATGACGGTTTTATAATTCTTTGTTTCTACCTGCAGAAAATAAATTCCTTTAGGAGTCGCTGGAAACTGGGGCCGAACTATCGAACCGGCGCTTAGCAGGCCATAAGACCGGGTATATAACACTTGTCCCTGGATATTGAGCAACCGTAACTGCGCATTTGTCAAAGCTTTTGTTGCAAGCAAACTGATCTCCTCCGCAAAAGGATTGGGTGATACCCTTATGCCCAGTTCATTGGGTGTGACAAGGGGTAAACCAGTAATAACACCCGCAAGACTATATTTTGAAAAAACAGGGTAATGGTCCGAAGTATTATGAGCATTGACATAATCAGGAACGATGGTAGTTACATCCGTTCTCACCTGGGCAGAAAAGAGAACATAATAAGCTTCAACTTCATTGGAGATAACATGGTTATCGATGACATTGGGAAAATTGATCATTGTTGATTGACCCGCATAAGCCAGTGGGAGGGTAATAGACCTGTAATGATCGGAATCGACCGAATCTATTACGAGTGGTTGATAAGAACTCTGTGGTCCAGAACCAGTAGAAATCGTTTGATTGAGCGCATCATTATAATCGCCGATAATAATGACGTTGGCTGTAGAAAAGCTTGCATCCAGTGTATCTTTCAATTCCTGTGCACCCGCAAGCCTGCGGGTATAATCGGTTCCCGTGCTGCCGGACTTCCCATGTATAACAATAAAATTGATGGTCCTGGTGATACTATTGATAGTAACATCAGCTTTCATCAGGAATGGAACCCTTCCACTGGCCCAATTGGAAACAGCAGTAGGACTGTTGAGCATCATACCGCGTGTGCTTATATTGGAAAAGATATCTTTTTTATAAAGGAAGGCGAGCTTCTGGCTTTGTCTCCACGCGTTTGTACCGATCGGGCCATCCGTACTATAGGGAGCGATAATGTATTCATAATTCGTACCGAGCGAATCGCGGAGTTTTCTCAAGTGTGCCGTATCAACGATCTCCACCAGGCCGTAGATATCCGCATTGAAATACCGCATGAGCTTTTTAGCATTTGCTTCCTGCAGGTCTTTATCCGCGGGACCGCTTGCGTAGGGTGCACCAAAATATTCCAGGTTCCAGCCTATAACATCCAATGTGCTGGCGGTACTTTGTGCTTTCGATGGTTCAGTAGAAATTAATAAAAGGATAAATACGTGTAAGGGTAAAAATTTTTTCATTTGCTCAGTTTCTTGAAACAAATGTAAGCCATAGGAACTTATCCTTCTGACAGGCGGATATCAATTACTTTTAACTGCAATGATGACTGTCCCTGCCATTCGTTCTCCTCAATTTTAAAAACCACATCGAGGGGTTTTTTTTGTTGAAGAATGTCAAACTTAGCAGCCATATTAAAACCGATCCCCGTGATAGTTGTATCATCTTGTTTCAGTGAAAAACGAATATGTTGTTCCTTTGCGATTTTCGACCAGCCGGTATCCATTACATTCCTGGCAATAAAAACCGGGCGCAGGTTCTCCGGGCCAAAAGGTTCCATCTGGCAAAGGATATTATAAAAAGAAGTTTGGATATCTTTCAGAGAGATACAGGTATCCACTACTATTTCAGGTACCAATAAGGAAGGATCGATCGTGGCAGTAATGACAGTTTCAAATTTCTCACGGAAGGCTTCAACTTGAGCAAGCTCCAGTGTCATCCCTGCTGCCGCAAAATGCCCGCCATACCCTAATAAATGTTCCCTGCATGCATGAACCGCTTCATACAAATTAAAACCCGGAACGCTCCTGGCGCTGCCCGCCGCATAATCACCTGACCGTGTCAGCACGATGGTAGGGCGATGATAATGTTCGATGAGCCGGGAAGCTACGATACCAACCACACCTTTATGCCAATGTGGTTGAAACAGAACGGTCGATCTCCTGGTCTTCCATTCTTCATTTCCGCTAATGAGCGCCAACGCTTCAGCAGTAATGGAACTGTCGGCTTCTTTCCTGTCTGTATTATCGCTATGCAGCATTTCAGCATAGTGCAGTGCTTCCTCTTCCGATTCGGCAACAAACATTCTTACCGCCTTGCTTGCATCATCCATACGACCCGCCGCATTCACCCGGGGTGCGATCATGAATACCAGGTTGGTAATATGCAATTCTCTTACAAGCCCGCTAAGTTTAGCTAATGCCCGTATCCCATAATTAGGATTTTTATTGGCTTTCACCAGGCCATGAAAAGCAAGGATCCTGTTCTCCCCACTGATGGGAACTATATCAGCAGCTATAGCTGTAGCAAGAAGATCGAGATACTCGAAAGCATAGTCAGCCGGCAGGTTTAATTTTTCGCAAAGGGCCGTTATTAATTTAAAACCCACACCGCATCCACACAGTTCTTTGAATGGATAATTGCAGTCTTTTTGTTTGGGATTAAGAATAGCGATAGCTGGGGGAAGCTTATCATCAGGCAAGTGGTGATCGCAGATAACGAAATCGATACCCATTCCTTTGGCATAAGCGACCAGGTCGGCTGATTTGATCCCGCAGTCAAGTGAAATGATAAGTGTGAATCCATTGTCCCTGGCAAAATCTATCCCTTCTTTACTGATACCATATCCTTCGCGGTAACGGTGGGGGATATAAAAATCAAGGTTCGGATGGAATTTCCGGAGGAACTGGAACATACAGGCTACGGCTGTGGTGCCATCCACATCATAATCGCCATAGACAAGTATCTTCTCATTATTGTTGATCGCACTTATCACTCTTCCTGCTGCTTTATCCATGTCCTTCATCAGCCATGGACTATGAAGCGAGGTTATCTGTGGGCGAAAATAATCTTTGGCCTGTCCGAAGGTTTCAATACCCCTTTGAACAAGTATCCGGCATAATGCAGGATGTATTTTCAACTGCTCCTGCAGTGTAATTACTTTTGACTCCTCTGCCGCCAGTATTTTCCATCGCTTCTCCATCACCTTCATTTGATCAGTGAATCTATTAATAATCATTCGTAATGATCTGTGAAAATCACCTAATATTTCCGGTCTGTCACGTACAGTACCATATCTTCTAATCCCTGCCGGGCGGCACTTACAGGGAACTGGTGAAGGATATCAAGTGCCTCGTTTTTAAAGGTTGTCATTTTTTCTGTAGCGTAAGTGATACCACCGGTTTGTATCACTTTATCGATCACCCATTTTACCTTCTCTTTGTCACGGTTCTTATTCTTAATGATGTAAATGATCTTGCGGCGGGTCTCTTTATCACAGTTATTCAATGTATAGATAAGAGGCAGCGTAAGTTTTTTTTCTTTGATATCATTCCCGGTCGGCTTACCAATATTTTCACTGGCGTAATCAAAAAGATCATCTTTTATCTGGAAAGCCATACCGGCTTTTTCACCGAAGAATTTCATTTTTTCGGTGATAGCTTCATCATTACTTGTACTCCAGGCGCCGGCTGAACAGGCGGAAGAAAGAAGAGAGGCGGTTTTATTCCGGATGATCTCGTAATAAATATCTTCTTTGATGTTCAGGCTCCTGGCTTTTTCCATCTGGAGTAGTTCCCCTTCGCTCATTTTCCTTACAGCATCTGAAAGGATATGTAAGATGCGATGATCGTTATTGTCAAGCGACATCAGCAATCCTTTGGCGAGAAGGTAGTCACCAATCAGTACTGTGGCTTTGGCTTTCCAGAGAGCATACACGGAAAAAAATCCACGTCGTTCCATTGAATCATCCACTACATCATCGTGCACCAATGTAGCAGTGTGAAGCAATTCTACCAATGATGCAGCCCTGTAAGAAGCAGGATTGATCTTACCACAAAGCTTAGCCGAAAGAAGAACGAACATGGGGCGGAGTTGCTTGCCTTTTCTTTTGACGACATATCGCATGATCCGGTCGAGCAGTGGCGACTGACTGCGCACAGCTTCCTTGAAATGCGATTCAAAGATCAGGAGCTCATCTTTTATAAGGCCGTGGGGTAATTTCATCACAAGTCGGGGCAATTTACGGTCAAAAAAATAATTGATGCCGTATGCAACAAAAAGGCCCCAAAATTGGACTAAGTAATTGAAAAATAATGAGCAAAAGAGGAAATAGTTATAATAAAATTTGGTAATTAGTCCCCAATTTTTATTTTTGCACATTATTAGGACATTGTTTTCAAATCTTAATCCTTAGTTATGGCAAGCAAAAAGTTATTATTCCTGACAGGCATGTTCTGTCTGTTAGCGTCTTATGGATTTTCACAGCGTGTGGGAGCCAGCTATGACGTAAAAGATTCTTCTGTTGTACCCAGCAAAAGAATGCCTCAGCACAGTGAATTTCTTAATGGGACGTACAATTTTCCCGCAAAGCCCCGCAATATGTGGGAGATCGGTATCAAAGCTGGTCTGATGAATATAAGTGGCGATATTCCTTCGCAGCTTGCATTCCCAAGTTTAGGTTTACATGTGAGAAAAGCATTTGGTTATATTTTCTCTATGCGTCTTGAGTACATGTATGGTACAGGTAAAGGAAGAACCTTTAACACTGCTAATAATTTCTACAAGAACACAGCATGGACAACAAGCTTGGGTTCAAAAGGCTATTATGCTCCTACAAGGCAGCTTTCTGCTGCTGGCAATCTCCTGTACTCTAACGGTACAAACGTAAGTCCAACATTTGAACCTGTATATTACAACTACAAGACAAAGGTTCATGACCTTACTCTCGAAGGAGTTGTAACATTGAACAATATTCGTTTCCACAAAGCCAAAACCGGATGGAATTTCTACGGTTTTGCCGGTATCGGTGGAATGGTATATGATACCAAGGTCGACGCCCTGAAAGACGGAACAACGAAATACAATTTCGGATTGGTTACGGTAACTGGCGCCTACAAAACCCGCAAGGAAACATATGATGCCCTGAAAGATGTGGTAGGAATGGATGGTACTTATGAGACCCCAGCTGAGAACCAGGGTGCCCGTCGTCCAAAGTTGTTTGGCAGAACTTTCAAACCTTCCGGCACTGTCGGTGCGGGGGTAGCTTTCAAATTAGGAAGTCGCATCAATTTGGCTATCGAAGATCGTCAGACCTTCATCAAGGATGACCTGCTTGACGGACAGCGCTGGCAGGAGCATGCTTGGGGTGACGCAGTGCTTACCCGTGACTTTGACTCTTATAACTTCGCATCTATTGGTTTGAATTTTAATATCGGTGGTAAGGCTGTTGAACCCCTTTGGTGGCTCAACCCGCTGGATTATGCTTACAGCGAGATCCGCAACCCACGCTTGATGCGTTTACCAAAGCCGGTGTTACCTGATACGGATGGTGATGGTATCACTGACCAGTTTGACCGTGAGCAAACACCTGCAGGTTGCCCTGTGGATTCACATGGTGTGAGCCTCGATACGGATGGTGACGGTGTACCTGATTGTAAGGATAAAGAATTGATCACACCTACATATTGCCAGCCTGTCGATGCTGATGGTATTGGTAAATGTCCTTGCCCAGAAGGTTGTGCAGGCCAGGCTGTGGTTGCTGAAAAAACTTGTTCCGAGAAACTGGGTGCATTGCCTAGCGTTTCATTCAAAGCAAAATCAAACGCTCTCAGCGATGATGCAAAAGCAGTACTTTCTACTGTAGCTGCTAAATTGCGTAACAACCCAGGTTGTAAAGTAGTGGTGATCGGTTACTGCTCTTCTGATAAGAGAGAGCAACAGCTTAGCTGGGATCATGTAAACGCTGTTATCAACTACATGGTGGATAAAGAAGGTATTAGCGCTGATCGTTTTATCTTCAACTATGGCCAGGAAGGCGGCGATTGCAACACAGTTGATATCCGTGCTGCTGCTGAAGGTGAAGATGGACCGAATACGGTTGAACCTCCTCACCCCAACCTGAGAAAGAAAAACTAAGATTAAGCAGATCTATACTCCTCCCGTCTTGTTGCCACGAGACGGGAGTTTTTTTATCTGACCCTCCGGTTCTGATATGAGATATCGGGAGCTAACGTTCTGGTTTTATGCTTTATAACAACCTTAACGCCTGCTTTTTGGACAGCTATATTTTTTGGGTAACTTTTGCCGGTATCTGTTAACTTTGCCATCCTTTTATGAAGTATTGTTGGATCATCATTTTAGCGTTGTTTTTAGGTAGTTGTGGCGGGAGTAAATCTGTTGCCAGGAAAACAAGCTCAACGAAGAAGAGTGTCAGTAAAATTTTGAAGAGTACTGACCAGGCATATAAACTGCGGATGGCGGAACAGTTTTTCGCCAAAAAGAAATATAGCAAGGCCCAGGTCATCTACGAGGATATCATGCCTTATTATAAAGTAGAAAAGGAATTCGAAGACATTTACTACAAGTATGCTTATTGTGCTTATTATCAAAACGATTTCCTGAACGCTGAGAACCTGTTCAAGACCTTCCTTGAAATATTTCCGAATAGCACTAAGGCAGAAGAAGTGGATTATATGAAGGCTTATTGTTATTACAGGCAGTCACCCAAATCCGAATTGGACCAGACCAATACCATTAAGGCAATGGGAATGATGCAAACCTTTATCAATACCCATCCCGGATCGGCCAGGAATAAAGAAGCTTACGAGATCATTGAAAGCGGGCGGGTAAAACTGGAGACAAAAGATTTCAAAAGTGCAAAGCTCTATTTCGATATGGCCCAATACAGGGCAGCAGGGGTTGCTTTTAGCACCTTATTGAACTCATACCCCGAATCTGCCAGGGCGGATGAATACAAATTGATGATCATCAGATCCTATTACCGCTTTGCAGAAATGAGCGTGGAAGAGAAGAAAGTGGAAAGATATGAGCAGGTCATCAATGAATGCAACGAATTCACTGATCGGTTCCCGGATAGCAAACTGAAAAAAGAAGTGGACGAATTTTTAAACTTATCTCAGAAAATTTTAAAAAATATACCTAATGAGCAAGTTAAGACGGCAGCTTAGTGCTGGTATCACCAACAACGTGGAGACCCGCAACCTGGATGATATAAAATCAAAAACAGGAAATTTATACGAGTCGATTGCTATCGTAGGAAAGAGAGCCAGCCAGATCAATATTTCCCTGAAAGAAGAATTGCATAATAAGCTCGAAGAGTTTGCAAGTCATACAGACAGTCTTGAAGAGATCCATGAGAATAAAGAGCAGATCGAGATCTCCAGGGCC
This sequence comes from Chitinophagaceae bacterium, assembly GCA_035526625.1. Lineage (GTDB taxonomy): Bacteria > Bacteroidota > Bacteroidia > Chitinophagales > Chitinophagaceae > JJ008. The sequence goes on along the minus strand of DATLCB010000148.1, from coordinate 5,658 downwards.
TATGAAAGAATGCCCAATCCAGCTTTACTGGCTACCCAGGAATTCATGGAGGATAAGATCTATTTCCGGAAAGACGAGAATGAATTGTTCAGCTAAGACTAAACAATTGATAATAATAATAAGCGATGGAACTCCGTCGCTTTTTCTATTTAAACGGCACAACGGGCCTGCAGCCTTTAGTAAGTAAATGGTATTTTTGATCAGAGATGCTGAAAGGGAAAAAAATATTAATGGGTATATCAGGTAGCATAGCTGCCTATAAATCGGTTTACCTGGTACGGCTGCTTGTAAGAGCAGGAGCAGAAGTAAAAGTGATAATGACCCCTTCGGCCAAGGATTTTGTATCTCCACTTACACTTTCTACGCTTAGCAAGAACCCGGTTCTTATTGACCTCTTTGATGAGCAGAGTTGGTCGAATCACGTGATGTTAGGCCGCTGGGCCGACGTGATGATTATAGCGCCTCTTAGCTGTAATACGCTGGCTAAAATGGCCAACGGACAATGCGATAACCTTTTACTCGCTATATATCTTTCAGCTACCTGCCCCGTTGCTGTTGCACCTGCAATGGATGAAGATATGTGGCGGCATCCGGCAACAAAAGTCAACCTCGAAAAACTGCTAGCTTTTGGCAATAAGGTCATCCCTGTAGCAAAAGGAGAGCTTGCGAGTGGATTACATGGCGAAGGCCGCATGGCCGAGCCTGAACAGATCCTTGATCATATTGTTGCTAATTTTTTTTTGAACGCGGCTGAGCCGGGACCACTGGCAGGTAAAAAAGCAATGGTAACAGCAGGGCCCACATACGAACCACTTGACCCGGTTCGTTTTATTGGAAATCATTCATCTGGTAAAATGGGGATGGCCATTGCAAAGGAATTAGTGGAAAGAGGTGCAGAGGTAACGTTGATCCTGGGTCCTTCTGCGTTAAATCATTCTTCCAACAACCTCCGGGTAATAAGGGTAACCACGGCGGAAGAGATGTATATGGTCTCCGGTAAAACATTTGAAGGCGCGGATATAGCTGTGATGGCAGCGGCGGTAGCTGATTATACCCCAGCTACCAAAGAAATCCAAAAGATCAAAAAGAAGGAGGACTCATTTACAGTTGAATTGAAGAGGACGAAAGATATCCTTGGCGAACTCGGGAAAAAAAAGAAAAAGGAGCAGGTTTTGGTTGGATTTGCACTCGAGACGGACAATGAAAAGGAGCATGCATTAGAAAAGCTCCAGAGAAAAAATGCTGATATGATCGTGCTGAATTCGCTGAATGATGAGGGAGCAGGTTTTGGGCATGATACCAATAAGATAACTATATTCGAAAAGGGCGGCAGGGAGTTTAACTTTGCAACGAAACCCAAACAAGAAGTGGCAAAAGATATTGTCGAAACAATAATTCACCTCTACTATGCATAAAAGAGCGATAGCTTTATTATTTTTTATCCTTTCACTCCAGGCTGCGGATAGCCAGGAGATACAGGCCAGGGTATCCATTATCGCCAGCAAAGTGAGCACAACGGTTGACAGGAAGATATTCCAGACACTCCAGACCAGCTTAACCAATTTCATCAATACCCGGAAATGGACCAATGATGTTTTTCAGCCTTCGGAAAAGATCCAGTGTAGTTTCCTGCTGACGATCGATGAAGCGGCCGGGAATAATATATACAAAGGTAAATTGACCGTGCAGGCAGCAAGACCTGTATACAATACCAATTACGATTCACCTATCTTAAATTTCATTGATGATAACATTGCTTTCCGGTATGTAGAATTTCAGCCGATGGAATTCAATGAGAACCGGGTACAGGGCAATGATCCCTATGTAGCCAATATTACCGCAGTATTAGCTTATTATATCAATATTATCCTTGGATTGGATTATGCTTCCTTTACCTTGAGGGGCGGTGACCCTTATTTTCAAAAAGCATGGAATATTGTAAACAATGCACCTGAAAGTGGGAGGGATATTGGCGGTTGGAAATCCTTTGAGGGTTTCCGAAACCGTTACTGGCTGGCAGAGAATCTTAACAACAGCCGGTTTGCAATTGTGCATGATGCTTTATATGCGTATTACCGGAGTGGGATGGACCTGTTTTATGAAAATGAAGAGGCGGGGCGTACCGGTATCCTGAACTGTCTTAATTTTCTCAGCAACCTAAACCGGGAGAATCCTAATTCGATGATCGTACAGGTTTTTTTCCAGGGCAAAAGCAATGAACTCGTAAAAGTATTCAGCAAAGCCTCTGCTGATATAAAGGAAAGGGCAAAGGATATGCTTACCAAATTAGATCTTACCAACTCGGCCGCCTACAAGGAAATAAAATGAGGGCAGGTTGGTTGATATGGGCAGCTTATCTTTTCCTTTCCTGTAAAGGGAAAGATCATGTGCCTGCTGATGTATTGTCCCGGGAAAAGATGCAAGTCGTACTAACGGATATGATGCGGGCTGATCAGTTCCTCACTGATTTTGTTTTGATTAAAGATACCAGTGTCAATAAAGAGAACGAGAGCATTAAGTTATACCAGCAGGTTTTCTCGATCCATAAGATATCGAGAGAAGAGTTTCAGCGGAGTTTTGAGTTTTATCGTTCTCATCCTTCTATGCTGAAAAACATGATGGACTCGATCGGTCGTCAACCGGGCCCTCCACCCCAAACGATTTCTCAACCTGATACGACAAAAAAGAAATTCATACAGCCAACGCAGGTGAATTGATGGGAGAACGTTTTCAGTACACAAGTTCCTTAATTTTACTGCCTAAATAATTTGGATGAACAAAGTAGTTTCAAGTGCTGAGGAGGCTATAAAAGATATCCGCGATGGAAATGTCCTGATGTTCGGAGGATTTGGCCTTTGTGGTATCCCGGAAAATTGCATTGCGGCGCTGGTAAAAAAAGGGGTTAAAGAGCTTACCTGCATCTCCAATAATGCAGGCGTGGATGATTTTGGTATCGGGCTTATGCTTCACAAAAAGCAAGTGAAAAAAATGATCTCTTCTTATGTGGGAGAGAATGCCGAGTTTGAGAGGCAGCTTCTCAGCGGGGAGCTGGAAGTGGAACTCATTCCGCAAGGAACACTGGCCACCCGCTGCCTGGCTGCAGGATATGGCATGCCGGCAGTCTTTACTCCTGCAGGTGCAGGTACTGAAGTGGCAACAGGTAAAGAGGTAAGGAATTTTGATGGCAAAGATTACTTAATGGAATATGCTTTCAATGCTGATTTTGCAATTGTGAAAGCATGGAAAGGAGATACTGATGGAAATCTTATGTTCAAGGAAACAGCCCGGAATTTCAATCCATTGATGGCAATGGCCGGAAAAATAACTATTGCAGAAGTGGAGGAGCTGGTTCCGGCAGGTGAATTGGATCCCAATTTTATTCATACACCGGGGATTTACATACACCGGATCTTCCAGGGATCAAATTATGAAAAGAGGATCGAGCAAAGGACAGTCAGGAAAAAGGGCTAAACGAGGCAAGTAAATATCATATTGGCAAATCGTGTAATTATCGGATGGTCAAATTGTTTTTATGGCATTAACGAAAGAACAGATAGCACAGCGAATAGCCAGGGAATTGCGTGATGGTTATTATGTCAACCTGGGTATTGGCATACCTACCCTGGTAGCTAACTATATTCCGCAGGGGATAGAGGTCGTATTACAAAGCGAGAACGGGTTACTGGGGATGGGGCCTTTTCCTTTTGAAGGCGAAGAGAATTCCGACCTGATCAATGCGGGAAAGCAAACGATCACTACTGTTGCTGGTTCTGCTTTTTTTGATTCAGCTATGAGTTTTGGTATGATAAGAGCAGGGAAAGTTGACCTTACTGTTTTGGGAGCGATGGAAGTAAGCGATACAGGTGATATTGCTAATTGGAAGATCCCGGGGAAGATGGTAAAAGGAATGGGTGGAGCGATGGACCTTGTCGCAAGTGCGAAGAATATCATTGTAGCCATGATGCATACAAACCCCAAAGGTGAATCCAAATTGTTGCCGCAATGTACACTGCCTTTAACAGGAGTACAATGCGTAAAGAAGATAGTTAGCGACCTGGCTGTCCTCGATGTAACAGAAAATGGATTCAAGCTATTAGAAAGGGCTCCGGGTGTAAGTGTAGAGGAGATAATGAGTAAAACGGCTGGTAAACTTATAGTAGAAGGAGAGATACCTGAAATGAATTTTACAATTCAGCATGTTTGACGTTTCACCTCTTACGTTTCACTGGTAGATCACTCGATCAAATTATTTTTAACTGCAAAGAACACAAGCCCTGCTGTATTCTTACTGCCAAATCTTTCCATGAGGCGATCCTTGATAGCTTCCACGGTACGCGGGCTGATTTCCATTTTTTGAGCGATCTCTGCGGCCGTGAATTCCATACATATGAAGCGGAGTACATCTCTTTCTTTATCACTGAGGGTTATCTCGCTGTTGAGAGAAGGAATTACCTTTTGGCGGGCATGTGACTTTTTTAGCAGGATACGGTTGACAAAATTATTAAGGTAATAACCTTTTTCATATACTTCCATAATGGCCCGGCGGATCTCATTAGGCTCGGCATTTTTCAACAAATAGCCGTTAGCGCCGTTCTCCATCAAATGATAAACAAAACGTTCATCCTCGTACATGCTTAGTACCAGTACTTTTATATGAGGGAATTGCTTGCTGATCGCTTTCGTGGCCTCGATCCCATCCTTTCCAGGCATTCGGAGATCCATCAATACCACATCTGGCTCAGCCGCAGGTAAACCGTTGAGCAATTCTTCACCATTCTCAGCTTCGAGTACAAATTTGATATTCGAAAATGCGCGGAGCGAAAGAATAACTCCTTTCCGGAAGATCTTGTGATCGTCAGCAATAGCCACCTTGATGATTCCCATAGTTATCAGATATTTTGTGAAGTTAATCAGTTTGTGCCGAAGCCATAGTTCCGGCGCAGTCCAAGAGCAGTCTCGTTGAAGTAAAGCTGTGAGCTCAACACCTCAACTTCTAAACTACTACTGGTACGGTTCATCTTTGGGTAGTTCGATGGTGACTTTGTAATAGGTCTGTGAAATGTCTTTTTCAAAATTGATATTACCCTGAACAAGGCGTAAGCGGCTGCTGATATTTTTCAGCCCAAGACCTACATTACTTTTATTCAGTTTATCGAAATCCGTTTGCACGATACCACGCCCGTCATGGTGGATGCGGAGGTAGAACTTATCAGCATGGACATTCTGGGTAAGGTGGATAAAACTGGCGCTGCTGTGCTTGAGGATATTATTGATGAGTTCCTGCACGATCCGGAAGATAACGAGTTCTTTTTCTCCTTTAAGCCTTTCCTTATACTCATGGAAGCGGCTGCTGGCATTGATGGCTCCCGAGCCGCTGATCTTCTGGAAAAGGTCGTTAACAGCTGATTCGAGTCCAAAGTTCTTTAGCGTGGGTGGCATAAGGCTATGACTGATATTCCGGATCAGTTGTATAGTATCGTCAATGATCTGGCGGGCCTGGAAGATGGACTGGAGCTGGGTGGCTTTGTCCTGGTTGACCAAGTTCTCGTTAAGATAAAGACGGGCAGTGGCTAATAAGGGACCAGCATCATCATGCAGGTCGGCGGCCAGGCGTTGTCTTTCTTCTTCCTGCAGCTTGATGGAGGCGTTCAGCAATAT
>DATLCB010000147.1:0-11400 GCA_035526625.1 Chitinophagaceae bacterium | reverse complement strand
GTTTTAATGTGGAAGGCATGGGGACATTCAAAGCCGGTATGGGGGCCCATCCATATGTCGGGGACATAGGTAAGCAGCACCAGGAAAACGAAATAAAGATCGAGGTCATCTTTCCATCCTTTGCTGAAGGATCGATCATCCGGGCAATGAAGGCAGTTCATCCTTATGAAGAAATAGCTTTTGATATAGTTCCCCTGATGAATCAACATGCATCCATTGGTGCTGGTATAGTGGGAGAATTACCCCAACCCATCGATGAAAGGGATTTTCTTGCCAAACTAAAGGCTGTATTTGGTACTCCTGTTATCCGGCATACCTCTTTTATCAACCGCCAGATTCAAAAGGTCGCTCTATGTGGAGGAGCTGGAAGTTTCCTGATTTCCAAAGCCTTAGCCGCCGCGGTTGACGCTTATATCACCGCAGATATCAAATACCATGAATTCTTTGATGCAAACAGCATCATGCTTCTTTGCGATATCGGCCATTTTGAAAGTGAGCAGTTCACGATCGACCTTCTACAGGAAAATCTGGAGCAAAAATTCCCTACCTTTGCCGTCCTGAAAACCGGGGTGAAAACCAATCCTGTCCACTATTATTAGGCTGGAACGGTAGTGGATCCCTGAACAATTAAACTTCAAACTTCATACTCAGAATGGCACACGTCAAAGAATTTTCGGTTGAAGAAAAACTTACATCCTTACTGACTCTCCAGAAAATTGAAAGTAAGCTCGATGAGCTGAAAATACTGAAAGGTGAGCTGCCGATGGAAGTAGCCGACCTGGAAGATGAGATCACCGGTCTTCATTCCCGCCAGACCCGTATCGAAGAGGAGATCAATGGTGTTACAGATTTTATTGAGCAGCGTAAGAACGCCATCAAAGAGGCAGAGGCGATGGCTAAGAAGTATGAGAAACAAAGCAACAATGTAAAGAACAACCGCGAGTTTGAAGCTATCAATAAAGAGATCGAAATGCAGCAGCTCGAAGTAAAGCTGGCTGAAAAACATATCAAGGATGCCACAGAAGAGATTGCAGAAAAAGCGATAGGTCTTGAAAAAGCCAAAAAGAATATTGCGGCTAAGGAAGGTGTACTGGCTAACAAGAAAGGAGAACTCGAAAAGATCATTGCTGCCAATGAAAAAGAAGAAAAGCATTTTAATAAACTGGCAACTGATGCAAGAGAACATGTAGATGGAAGGTTGCTCGGCAGTTATGATAAGATCCGGAAGAGCTACCGTAATGGCCTGGCTGTTGTACCCGTGGAAAGAGATGCGTGTGGTGGTTGTTTCAATGCGATCCCTCCTCAAAAACAAAGTGAGATCAAGCAACATAAAAAAGTAATGATCTGCGAGAACTGTGGTCGTATCCTGGTAGATGAAGATCTGAATAGTAAGGTGGAGATCAAGTAATATTCTTATAATGGAATCGGAACACCCTGGTCATTCGACCGGGGTGTTTTATTTTAGGACGGGGAGAAATTTCTTCATCCATCTGTGCCCAAACATTTAATTTGCTTCTCTAACATCATTTTACTCCTTCATGCTGTCACGTCTTACCATTCAGAATTATGTTATTATCGATAAGCTCGACATCGATCTTTCTTCACAACTGAATGTCATTACGGGCGAAACAGGCGCCGGCAAATCTATCATCATTGGCGCCCTTGGCCTTATCCTCGGACAAAGAGCTGATACAGCCGCGCTGGTCAGCAAGGAACATAAAGTGGTCATCGAAGGAACTTTTACCGCCGAGCAAAAGAAAAGCATTCACCAATTCCTGGAAGAAAATGAATTGGATGGTGCCACTGAACTTGTCGTCCGCAGGGAGATCGCCCCAAATGGTAAAAGCCGGGCCTTTATCAATGACACTCCCGTAAATCTTTCGCAGTTACAGGAGATGAGTATGTTATTGGTGGATCTCCACCAGCAGTTCGATACCCTTGAATTGGGAAAAACTGATTTTCAACGTGAAGTATTGGACGCCCTGGCTGGCCATGGCTCCTTACTGGAAGAATACCAGGGCCTGTTTCATCGATGGCAGGAGATAAAAAAAGAAACAGAGGCATTGGTACTACTACAACAACAATTCGAAAAGGAAGCAGATTATAACCGGTTTCAGTTCGCGGAACTGGAAGAAGCTTCTTTCAGGGACAATGAACTGGAGGATGCAGAAGCAGAATTAAAGTTGATGAATAACGCGGAAGGGATCAAAACAGCTTTGAATAAAGTTTGTTATGAATTGGAAGAAAGTGAAACACCACTCGTGCAGCAACTGAAAATAATCCTGAACCAGCTCAGTTCTTATTCTGCTTATCACCCGGCATTGCCTGAACTGATCCAACGGCTGCAGATCTCCCAGGTCGAGTTGCAGGATATTGCACGTGAGGTGGAACGTATCGGCAACCAGGTGAATCATGACCCCCAAAAAATTGAACAACTCAATGAACGCCTGTCGCTGGGATATAAATTGCAAAAAAAACATGGCGTTAATTCCACTTCAGCTTTACTGGAAGTACGATCCCAACTGGCAGAAAAGCTCCGGGCCGTATTGAATATAGAAGAAACCATACGCCAAAAAGAAAAACTCCAGGCCGGGATATACGAGCAGGCACAGCAACTGGCAGAAAAAATTTATACAGGCCGCACTAAACAAGTGAAGCCATTGGAAGATAAAGTGAATAAGCTCCTGATCCAGGTAGGGATGCCCAATGCCAAACTGAAAGCAGCCATAAAAAAAATGGATGAATTAAATGCTTATGGAAATAATACGGTTGAATTCCTTTTCGATGCCAACCGCAGCGGGCAATTCCAGCCGGTGCGAAAAGTAGCGAGTGGCGGTGAGCTGAGCCGTTTAATGCTTTGTATCAAATCACTGGTTGCTCAATCGATGGACCTTCCTACTTTGATATTTGACGAGATCGATACCGGTATCTCCGGAGAAGCGGCCAGGCAGGTTGGTCTTATCATGAAGGATCTGGCTGCAAAGAGGCAGGTGATCTGTATTACGCATCAACCCCAGATCGCGGGCAAGGCCGATGCACATTTCTTTGTTTACAAAGAGATCGTCAGTGATAAGGTGAAGACGAACATACGCAAGCTCACTATAGAAGAGCGTATCACTACTGTGGCAAAAATGCTAAGCGGAGAAAAACCCACTGCCGCGGCTATGGAGAATGCAAGAGAAATGGTTATGAATTGATACAGATCTGAAAAATCCCTTTCAGACCAAGTCATGAACCAGCCCGGGTTCCTTTTTTTTGCCGGATTCAAACGATTCTATTCATTCACTTCGTACTCCCAAAACAATGCATTTTTGGATGGCTTATTAGGTAAATTCTTCCAGGCCTTCGCATTGGAAATGCCGTCGTCCATACGGATGATCCGGTGTTGACTTCTTTTCTTAAGCTCTTTGTATAAATTGGTGGCCGGCATCTGCCATCCTTTTCCATAATTTACCATGGGGTCCGACTTCTCAACCGGTATCAACACTACCAGTTCTTCATGCAGCATATTATTCAATGCTTCAGAGAGGGTAGAATTATGACTTCCATGATGTCCTGTTTTATATAACACCGTATTGTTCATCAACGTTAGCCAGTTGAAACCCGGCGGCATCTTCTTCTTCCATTTTATTTCTTTCCATGAACGCCAGTTACCAGCCTGCGCATCCGCCGCAAACAATAATACTTTTTTCGTCTTTACGATTTCGAAAGCGAGGACCAGACTGCTATTGTTGGTAAAGCCATCCAACCACAAGGCGAGTTGTTCAGCCTGGTTGATCCAGTCCAATTCTATCCGGCGCCATTTCTCTTTTTTATAAGCTTTTTCTACCGGTGTAAAGTTGGCGGAATCCCTGTAGGGTTCATCAAAAGGAAAAGGCGCATCGTCTCCTGTATTGGCAACCCCTGTAAGCTTTTTCATTGCACTGAGTAATTTCTCTGCATTCGCTCCATTTTCGGATAACTTATGATCAAAGGTCTCATCTTTCCTTGGCTCCTTTTTATACAGGAACTCATCCTTTATCGGGGGACCCAGTACATAAACTTTTACGGCTCCACCGGAGATACCCGGAAGATTGAAAATCTCACCAGGTTCAAGGTATTCCGGATCTTTTTTTCCTATTTTCTGCAATATCTTCCTGGCTTTAGCGGGGATCTCTGCAGGCGTTTTGGTGGTTTTAGCTCCAGCCCTCGGATCAATACCAAAGAATCCAAGTAACCCCGCCACGCTCTTTTGCACTTTACTGCTTCCCGCAAAGTGACTTTTTTGTAATTCCTTATTAATACTTTTTAGATTGCCCAGGTAATTATTATAATCCTTACCGATCTTTTCGGCCTGCTTATTACCAGGCTCATCAAGCCAGGATAACCAAACCTGCTCAGGTTTCATACTTTTGAAAACGCTTTCTGCATGAAGGAAACCTGATAAATGGTCGTTGTGTTGATGGGTTCCTACGACCACATCCAATTTATGTCCTGCGATCTGCGTTTTAATATCCGCAGCGATCAGTTTCAGGCGGGCTATAGAGGACTTATTGTTCCAGTACGAGCCACAGTCGATCAATACATGCGTGTTCTCCTGCCCATTGGTAAAACGGAGCAGGAAGCAATCTCCTAATTCACCAATACGATACATTTTAATATTTACAGAGACTGGCATAATGTTTCTTTTAATAGATTAATGAGCATGAAGGTTTTGAAAATTCAGTGCGAGGCTTTTTCCGGGTTGATCATAGCTGGAGAGCGCCATGGTCAGGCTGGCTCCATTACCCAGTTGATAATCTGCCTGTTTCTCCAGCCTTGGATCTGCCTTGTTTGCCTTTACCTTAAAACCTTTATCGATGATATGTTCGACCACCATTTTATTATGTAGCATGTTTACGACCATCGTGCAACCACTCCTGAATTTAAATCCCCTGTATTTGCCTTTCTCCACACGATGTGTTTGTGTCAGGCTGATAACTACCTGTTCCTGCTGCCTGTCTTCACGTCCCAGCCGGAAAGCATGTTTTACATTATGCACTTCTAATTTTGGATTAGCGGTGAAAACAAATTGATTTTTCTGTTTGTCATCCGTTTCCTCATCATTTTTATATTTTACTGTATAGGGCTTACTGTATTTTACTATTCCGATGATAGCAAGGAATTCATCCCAGTCTTTTTTGGTAAGCTTGCTTGCCCTCCATGCCGGAGGGGCTTCTTTTTCTGGTTGTACTAATACCTGGTGAAGCTTTTGTTGCACGTTTTTATAAAAGCCCGCTATCCGATCCCTATCGGTCTCCTGGCTCATCGTTCTGATATCATTCTTTATATGGTTCATCACCAGGTTCATTGCCTCCTGTCCTTTCTTTTTCAGCTGTAAGGGATCAGGCGGAGGCCAGCGCAAGCTGTACACCGACAATGTTTTTACACTGCCTGGAAAAATACCCCAGGCCCTGAACGAGTCTATCAATGCTACACGGTAACCATTATTATCATCGGGGCATAGTTCGGTATCGGCGGTGATCAAGGCCCGCAGGTAATCGCCAAAGGTTATATCAAAAGGTGGACAATAATCCAAAGCCCTGATACAAATGGAAAGGAGATGCGAAGCTATTTCGGATGCTTCGGCAGCTAATCTTTTTACGAGATCAGGATGAATGGATCCCTGTGGTAAGATCCCCGAACCTTGTGTGGCGATACGTAACAGGTCCTGTACTCGGAAATTATACAGGCGCATGAACGATTCAAAAACTGTGGCAACGAGTATGGCGCCTCTGTCATGCGCTTCGAGGGTGCTTTGGTAGGCAGCGGGATTAGGTTCTATTTTTTTCCATTTACCGCTTTTCAGGTCGTACTCGCCGATAGCACTGCGCAGGGCTCCTCTTCCTGTTTCAAGTGCCTGGCCAAATTGAGTGGCCAGTTCGCCCATGATACTATACTCATCGAGACGTCCCCTTGTTTGCTGGATCTGGTGTTCGAGCAATTGTGTATTGGCAAAGCGTTGGAGTAAGGCTACAATATCCGCAAATGCTTCATGAAAGGCCGGTACATCCGGATTAGTGTTTTCCATATAACGCGGGTACATGCTATCGAGAATGGCATGGGTTGTTTCATGCGCTACGATATCCGGAGATAAACAGGTGAAGACAGCGCCACCCGGAAAATTGGCTCCCTCAATTTTATTGGCTGCCTGGAAATAACCAAATAGCAGGGCTACTTTTTCAGAGGTATAAAAGGCGTTCGAATCCATCATAGCATGTGGATACACCCTCAGTTTTCGTACATATCTCTCCTGGGGTACTCCATTCTTCCAGTTTGTTACCGAACGCCATATTATCTTTCTTCCAAGAGCATTTTCAAAGTTTTCGATCGTCTGCATGATCACCGCATATACAAACTGCTGGTGGAACTGGGCATTTCCTTCGCTGGGGGTAAGACCATTCGTGGCCAGCACGGCTTTGGCATCCAGGTGAACCGGTTCATAGAAGCAATAGTTGACAGGATCATAATCGATCACTTCTATATACTCCCCGATGGGACCCGGCTGGAGATCTTCCCATTTTATTTTATAAATGGATTCGTTGATACTCATGGTATCAAGCCGCGTGGAAAAGCCGGGGTCAATGGTATAACCTCTTAAACAACGGTGACGGGGATTTGCCATAAATCTTTTTTTAAATGGACTGGTGATGAGATCTGGTTTTTATTCAGACAGGTTCAAGAACTTCGCAGGATTTTTCTTCGCTATCTGGTCAAACTCTTCTGTGTCCAGCCCAGCCATCATACCCGCCAGCAATTCTTTGTCACTGTTATGATTGCGTACAACATAAAAATCCGTTCCGAATAATACTTTTTTCCTGAGCTTATTATTTTTCAATGTTTGTTTCAGCAAGGGTGTTATGGCGGGGTCGTGCAAAATATAACTGATATCTGCATACACATTCGGTTTCTGCAGCATCAGGCTGCAGATGATGGTGTACCAGTCGGCGCCTTTCCATACCTGTTCGGTTTTGGTTTTGGAACGGACCCCGTTCGAATCATTAAGCATATCAAGTCCTTGTTCAGGTAGCTCAACGATCTTTGGGCTGAAATTATCCCTGTCCTTTTCAAAAAACCGTTTCCACTCATCCTCCCCACCGAAATGACCAAAGCAAAGTTTTAATTCGGATAGATCCGAGCTCAGCTTAGTATCCTTATCCTTAAAACCAAACAGATCTTTTAATTTTTTGTCTTTCGACCTTCCTATCAATTCTCTTAGCAAGGTTTCCTCGAGAAGACAGAGATAATTCAGCGGATGAGTGAAGTTGACAGAAAAATCTATGTTCTTCCGTTGGGGTAAAAGCAAAGGTTTGAATACATCTTGCTTGTTGTTGTCCTTCCATGCAAACTCTTCAAATACCGGGTGCTGGTACCAATCTCTGTTTTTTATTCCCCTGTAAAAAATAGTCCCCCGGATGCAATGGGTCAGGACAGGTAAGTTGTTATCAACAGCATATTTCCAAAGCGGTAGTAATTTTTCATCGAAAGGATAATATCCGAGAGCAGGATATATCTTGAACCCACTGAATTGATGTCTTTCTATAAGTTCTTTTATAAAACAATCAGACAATAAAACGGTTTTTTTACCATGTGGATCCGTGTGAATAGTATAGTTGAAATATTCTTTGTCACCAGGCTGATAATTATTTTCTTTTGTCACAGGTCCTATACGACGGGGGTCAACGAATACAAAAGGAAAGATCCAACCCGGGTGACTATTTTTTATCGAAACAAGATCCGCCATCTGTTGACGGTACCGGTTTTCTTTTTTAAGTTTCCCGGCATTCATATACTCCATATCCATAGGTAATACAACAAAACCGGAACCAGGAGGATATTGTTTGCGAAGCCTGGCAAAAGTGTCAGACTGCTCTTTATGAAAAGCATGACGCCCAATAGTGAGGTATCTTTTTATCAGCTCTTTTGTATGCTTGCCCGGAAGTTTTCCGAGGAAGTTCCAAAGTTTGTTCGCAACGAATAAAATAAAATTGCGGCCGGAGGGTATAAAAACTAACACCAGCAGCACGATAAGTATTTGCCATAGCAACACGGGTATATCCCATAGGATATTTTTGTCCCTGAGCCATTGACGGATACTTTCGATCCATTTTACCCATGTAATGGCTTTGGAAGATAATAAACTGTTTACCCAATCATAAATTATAAAGAAACTGTGGATCGTAAGGAGGATCTTGACGATGAATTTTAAGCCCGTCAGTATAAAATTCTTCGAGAGGAATGCTTTAATACTGCTGAGTGTTCTTGCTATCTTTTTATACCAGGGTTTATATTTCCAGTCGCCGGGGCCATTATACCACCACCGAAAAACTTTTACAAAGCCGGACAATGGGATCAGATAGTACAATGGCCATACCAGGAATGTTTTGGCGAGCCAGGGAGGTACGTGGTCACCGGTGAACACATGAGTATGGCAATTGATGATCTGTTTTGGTTCTGAAGCCATGGTTTAAAAGCAATAGGGGCTATTAAATATCACGATTCTATGAATAAAGACAATAACCCGTTTAGGGTATTTTGGTGATTGCAGATCGTGTTAATGTTCTCCTCCATGCCTTAAATGGATCAGCGCCTTTACTTCGCCTATGATCTCTGGTTTTTTCACATTTTTCCCTGGACAATTGTGCGTGGTGGAAGGATCTTCTTTGTGCAAACGGATAGTGGAAGGATCAAGACCCAGCACAGCACAAAGAGTGGCCATGGCGGCTATTGTATTGTGCCGCACTTTCAATCCCCTGCCGGTCTTAAAACTTTCAGTGGCATAATTTCCCAGCATTTCAATACCAAGGGCCAGTTTGTTCCAGGAAGGAGAGTGAACACCCGACATGGTGAGCGGGGTGAATACCCATATTCTTTTATCGTCAATGAACAGGTGCGGGCCGCCACTCCATTTTTTTGTATCGCGGTAAAACGAAACAAGATTTTGTATGTGTTGCGCCGTAAACCCATTGGGCCGCTGGGCGAGACTGGGTATGGCGGTATTATGCAGTGCAATGAAAGATGGTCTCCATGCCGTCCATTGTAATGAATGGCAATAACTGTCGAATTGGTCGGCAGTAAAACTCAGGCCGACGATAGGTTTCCAGGTAGACATAAATGAAAATTTAACGTAATGAATGTAAACGATCTTAATTCCCAATATGAGCAGTGATGGAAAACAGCCCCAGGAAATTATTATTCTCCGGGTCATACTTTATAGTAACCGGAAGCCACAGGGATTTGAATACTTTTATCCTCAGTGTACTATTCAAACTAAATACTCCTTGTTCTGTACCTGTTGGAACAGTACCAAACTGATGGTCATACTGGGTGAAGAACTTGAACTCCATTGTCGGTTCTTTATCTTCTGTTTCCATGAGGACCTTATTCAAACCAATACTTATGAAAAAGGGCTTATTGTCGTAATTGGCTGTTTGGAACGAAGTGTCGTTAGAGATCCTGAACTGTGATTTTACTTCAAGCTCCCAGGGCTTTCTATCGAGGTTGCTGCCGATCCCTACGGTAAATGCTGAAGCAAGACTGTATTCTCCCTGGTCGTTCAACTTATCATAAGTGGCGGTAGGAGTGATGGTCCAAAGAGCTTTCCTGGAAAATCTTTCACCAATGGCTTTAAATATCTTTTTAGCTGGATTTTGATCTTTTAGCAAAGCGGCGGCAGCCTCTTCTATTTCTATAGCTTCAAAAGTATTGGTGGTATCCCCGAGTACGAGTACAGCTAAACGCCCTGAGCTTAACGCCACTTTTATATACGGATGCAGGTTGGAGTAATCTTCATACTGATCCGCATCGTTCCAGGTTTTTTTGATGGCTGTTTTTAATTCGCCGGTGTAGTTGGCCTTATATTTTTGTGTGATGGATTCCTGGACAGCCCGGAACAGAACAGCCATCAGGGATTCAGCTTTATCCAGAAGTTTTTTATCGGAAGGTTCTATCTTATTCAGTGTAATATCTTTTTTATTCATAAGAGAGATGGTGAACCCTCCTGAGAATTTTATTATGTTATTTACACTGTCACCGGTTAAAGAAAGATCAAAGGATCGCTGCCTTGATTTTCTTTCTTGTTCATAGGTCATCGTATGCGCATTTTTTCCCCGGAAGATCGAATCGATCCCATAGAAAGTAGAATTAAGGGTGAAGGAATGCGCATCTCCCAATAAATTATCAAGACTTGACCTGAATAAGGTACTAAGGATATCTTTTGTATTAGCGGTCTTCTGCAGGTTGGTCGTGTGCAATATCTTTTCAAGGGTAATATCAGATTGGCCATAGGAAGATGATAGAATAAGTACTGCCAGCATGCATACGAAAATGCTTTTCATATAAATTATTTGATTGTTTTAATTGTATAACCCCGGCTAAAGGAACTGGAAGCGATCGTATCTTTTTGTGGATTAGGCGCCTGGATATCACCCGACATGGTGATCGTAAAGCCAGTGACGGTATGGCCCGTGATATCTATATCATACTCGAGTTGTGGTTCGAGATCCTTGAATGTTTCTTTGAAATTTGCGGTATACGTTTTTCTGAAATCGTAAGGTTTCGCCAAAGAGTTACTGCGAAATACTTCCAGTATGACCTGGTTATTCAGGGAGCCGGTGAATTTTCCTTCTATGATCAATTTTTTTGTTGCGGTTTTCCTGATCACAGCTTTTTTTTTCTTTGCTTTTTTTGCTTTTGCCATACGATTCTTTTTATGCCTACTCTATGTTCCCTTTTCGGCTAACGGGATTTGTTGTTCAGGATGGGATCCTCTTTCTTGCCCATTGCCATATCTCTTCGCTATAGACGGAAGCGATAAAGCATACAAACAGGATGAAATAGGGATTGGGATCAGTATCGTTGTTATCCGAGATAATAGAGAGCCCTCCTTTAATGGATAAATAGGAAACTACCGAAGCGGAAAAACTTTTAATGATCGTTGAAAAAAGGCTGTCAGCGATTATTTTTCGTTGTGTAGCATCTGGCTCTGCTTTGAACCGGCTGAATGTACCTATGACGGCACCTAAAAGACCTAACCCGATCAATCCGAGTATAACTGCCAATGTTTGTGATTCGTCTTTAACAACTCCATTAGATAAAAAGAAGAATGTTAAAAAAGGATTACCTGGACTGCTGATCGAAGTTGAATCAGGGATTACCGGGCCATGATTCAATAAATTCATCAATACATCCGTGAATTCTGTTTTCGCCCGTAAAGTATCAGTAACGGAGAGTGTATATAGTTTCAGCACGTTTGTGCGTACACCCATCAGGTCATTAAAGAGCTGCATCTCCGCACGGCTGCACAGATCTTTATAGTTCTGCAATAGCTGGTTCCTGTATTTCTTTTTAGCATTGATCCCGACCAGGTCTTTGTTGAGAAAA
>DATLCB010000146.1:0-4158 GCA_035526625.1 Chitinophagaceae bacterium | reverse complement strand
ACAGCGTTGGATTCAGGTTTTCGTGTCTCTGTATTTGCAGCAACCGGGTTTGTCTTTGGAGCCACTACTGTATTAGTTGGTGTCGCCGTATTTTTAACGACAGCATTGCTGGTCGTGTTATTTGGTTTCTGTACCGCATCTGCTTTTGGTTTATCCGTTAGAGCCACCGTTTGTTTGGGTTCAATTACTTCAGCCTTTTTTAATGCGATCGTTTTGCTGCTGGCAGATGGTTTCAGGTTCACCGCTCCTGCATCTACGTCCTTTGTTTCGGTTCTTGCAAGATCCTGGTCAGGTTTTTTTATATCAGGAGCTACCAATTCTGTCTCTGCTCTTTGAACATTAGGTGCTGTTACAGTAACTGACGGACCCGCACTTACTTCTTTGGTTTTTGTTCGAGCCAGATCTGATGCTGGTTTTTTTACATCGGGTGCAACGATCTCCGCGTCAACTCTTTCAAGTTGGGGAGCTGCAATACCTACGTCGCTTAGGGGCTCGTTATTGAAAGAGTATTCTGTTTTTACTTTTTGAGGCTTTGCAATTTTTACGATAGGTGTGCCCTCGCTTCTCTCTTTATAAAAGGCTACTTCTCCTGCCAGTTTTAATTCTTCGAGGTGAGGAAATATTTTTGATGCGGCCAGGTCTTTTTCCTGCTCGAGGTCTACTTTACCTGTAACCGAGTAATATTTTTTTGTGGCATTCGTCTTCCAATTGCCGGCGAGGTACCACACGCTGTCTGTTTTATTCCGGCGGAAGGTACTCGTTACTTTTACTCCTTTATCCAATTTACCGCGAAAATTATAAGCAATGATATCATCATCTATTACTTCGCACACATTACCTTCGATGGTGCCCTTTACTCTTTTTACGATATAATACAACGTGTCATTCACAATGAACTCGCTGCGGGAATAGCCATATACTTTTCCCTTGTACTCTGTCAATGCGATCTCGAACAACTGATCTTTTCTCAGTGTTGTACTGTCATTGCTTAGTGCACCGGTCCACAGCCCGGTCAATGTTTGTCCAAAGAAAAATAAGGGAGATAATAAGAACAGCAGGATAAGCTTACACCTTTTCGGATTGCTGTTTTGATCTGGAGATAAGATGGCTGGCATTTTCAGGGATTACGGATGTACATTCAACTCGTTGTAATAACGAATTTAAACCTTCCCGATTGTGTAAAGCTTTTAAATAAAACTTATCGTAATAATTCAGAAGGATACGGAAACTTTCTAAGGTATTTCCCTCTTCCAGCAACTGGATAGCCATTTTAGCATTCAACCCACCCAGCTTCTCCCTGATACGTTCGATGGCTTCGATCAATTTTTGTTTTTCCAGGCATCCGTATTCTCCCGTGATATGATTCAACCTTTCTTCAAATGGGATATCAAGGAAATAAAGGATCGACCTTCGCATCTTATTCCAAAGTTCTTTTGGGATATTGACAAGGCCAATGCGCTGCGATTCATCTTCAAGCCATACAGGTGAAGGGTGAATAGTGAATGGTGAATCAGATGGTTTCTCCATTGCCCATTGCTCCTGAGCGACAGTCGAAGGATTGCCTATTGACTTGCGCAGCTCCATTGCCAGCAGATTCTCAAACATCTCCTGTGTCGGTTGTTTCGGCATTCCTATGCTACCAAAAGCAGACCCTTTGTGATTGGCTATAGCTTCAAGATCAATGACGGGTTCCCCCTTCTCTTTAAGAGTTTTTAATGTTTCAGTTTTTCCCGAGCCCGTATAGCCACCCAATACATTTAGATCAAAAGGTAAACTGAAAGTGTCTAAGACATAGTTGCGGAATTTTTTATAGCCACCAACCAGCGTATAAACTTTAAAGCCATAAATATTCAGGAGCCAGGAGACCGCGCCACTGCGCATGCCGCCGCGCCAGCAATAGACCAATATGCAATGGGCAATTGGCAAAGCTTCTCCGCTGGCGGCTGATTTGCCCATTGCGGATTGCTTATTGCCAATTAATCTTTCAGCTTCTTCCACCATAGGCCTCATCTTCGGGCCGAAGTAATCGAGACCGATCTTTATTGCGGCTTCACG
Organism: Chitinophagaceae bacterium; assembly: GCA_035526625.1. GTDB lineage: Bacteria > Bacteroidota > Bacteroidia > Chitinophagales > Chitinophagaceae > JJ008. The sequence continues at coordinate 2,103 of DATLCB010000146.1, read as the reverse complement.
GCTTTGTTGTTTATAGGTTGTGCCGACGACCTTTCTTTCTTCATCTGTAAATAAAGGAAGACTATGTGCGCCGGGTATGTGCGCATGGTTATACTCTCCCGGGCTGCGGACATCAATTACCGGGTGATGCTTTGCCAGTTCAACGAATTGCTCAATATGTATCTTTTCTGCAGGCATTTATCTAATAGGCAAATTAGACAATTCGGCAATTAGACAATGTAGTTGTATAATCAAAAAGCCGCCCTTTAAAAAGAACGGCCTATTGTCGGATTATTTAATTGACAAATTGTCGAATTATCTATTCATGCTTGCCAAAAACTCTTCATTGCTCTTTGTTCCTTTCATCCGGTTCTGCAATTCCCTCATGGCTTCTTCCACATTCATATCTGTAAGATAAACCCTCAGGAGGTTCATTCTCTGCAGCACATCTTTATCCAGCAGGAGATCATCACGACGGGTTGAGGATGAAACAATATCAATAGCCGGGTAAATACGTTTGTTCGATAATTTTCTGTCCAGTTGTAATTCCATATTACCCGTTCCCTTGAACTCCTCGAAGATCACTTCATCCATTTTACTACCGGTATCAACAAGGGCCGTTGCAATAATGGTCAGCGAGCCACCGCCTTCGATCTTACGGGCAGCGCCAAAAAATTGTTTGGGCTTCTGCATGGCATTGGCCTCTACACCGCCTGATAATACTTTACCAGATGCGGGAGCAACGGTATTGTGTGCCCGCGCCAGGCGTGTAATTGAATCAAGCAGTATCACTACGTCATGCCCGCACTCCACTAATCGTTTAGCTTTTTGCAGCGCAATGGTTGAAACTTTAACGTGTTTTTCAGCGGGTTCATCAAAAGTGGAAGCGATCACTTCACCCTTAATGCTGCGCTCCATATCTGTAACCTCTTCCGGTCTTTCATCTACCAACACTACCATCAGGTAACATTCAGGATGATTTTCTGCAACAGCATTCGCAACGGCTTTCAACAGCATGGTCTTACCTGTTTTAGGCTGTGCTACGATCAATCCCCGCTGACCTTTACCGATCGGGGTGAACAGGTCCATGATCCTTGTTGAATAATCACTTGGCGTAGTGAAAAGGTTCAACTTTTCATAAGGGAAGAGCGGTGTAAGGTAATCGAAGGGTACACGGTCCCTTACTTCTTCAGGACTCTTACCATTGATCGTATCAACTTTTAAGAGGGCAAAATATTTTTCTCCTTCCTTCGGGGGACGAACAGCACCATGTACGGTATCGCCAGTTTTTAAGCCGAACAATTTTATCTGTGATGGAGAAACATATACATCATCAGGAGACGATAAATAATTATAGTCAGAAGAACGTAGGAAGCCATAACCATCCGGCATCATTTCAAGCACACCTTCACTAAGGATCACTCCATCGAACTCTACATTGAATTGTTGTTCCCTGCGTTGTGGGTAAACTTTATTGGCAGCGTTATTTGCCTGCATCTCGGCATTACCTCCCTGTGCGGAACCCGCAATGATCTGCGCCACATCGCTGTTATCGTTTTCCGGTGTTTGTTCATTCATTACCGGCTCATTCTCTGCTTCTGTTTCTTTTTCAGCTGGTTTTTTGCGGGCCTTTTTGATCGGCGTCTTGTCTTCTTTTTTTACAGGCATATTGGGCTTTTTAATAATTGTTTTTTCTTCCCCACCACTTTCCACTTCAGCTTCCTCGCTGCCAGTACTGGTAGTGGTCTTAATGATCCGTTTTCTTTTCCCGTCCTCTGCTGGTTTGGCACCTTTGGAACCGGCAATTGCCTGGCTGTCGAGGATCTTATAAACAAGGTCCTGTTTACTTAGTTTTTTTGCGTTGGGTATTTTTAATTGCTCTGCAATGTCAAGCAGTTCAGGAACGAGCATGTCGTTCAGTTGGAGAATATCGTACATATAAAAATCTTATGGTTAATCACAACTCGCAGCACCAGTCTTGAGATCTGAGTTTTGAATTTATGTTGAAAGAAATCGGGGGTAAATGTGAGCTAAGCCTTGGGAGAAATAGGTTAATGGGTCTTTTCTGATGCAATGATACGCCAAAATGCGGAAAATCAAAAATTTTCGTCCCTAAACAAGGTC
>DATLCB010000145.1:0-7311 GCA_035526625.1 Chitinophagaceae bacterium | reverse complement strand
ACAGTTTTAAATGTTTCGTTTATTGACCAGTATGTTCGGGACGGGAAGTTAAGCTTGGTTTCTTTCAGGGATATGAAGAATAGAAAATTGCCTGACCAGGCAAAAAATAATAGAGCACATTAAAGTAGGTATATTTTGGGGCTAAACAAAATGTTCTTACGATCGAATGCATAAGAAACTGGCCCAATATCTTTTAGGAGTAAATATTTATTTACAGTGTAGCCATATCGATCACAAACCTGTAGCGCACATCACCTTTCAGCATTCTTTCGTACGCTTCATTAATATCTTTTATATCGATCACTTCCACATCACTGACGATGTTATGTTCCGCGCAGAAATCAAGCATTTCCTGTGTTTCAGGTATGCCCCCGATCAATGAGCCCGCAATACTCTTGCGACCGAAGATGAGATTGAAAGCGGGGATCTGCGCCGGGGTGGATGGCGCGCCAACACATACCATTACGCCATTTGTGCGTAACAGCCCCAGATAAAAATTATAATCATGATCGGCTGAAACCGTATTGAGGATAAGATCAAATGAACCTGTTGCACTTTTCAATTGCCCGGGATCAGTGGTAAAGATAAAATGATGAGCCCCGAGTCTCTTTGCATCTTTTTCTTTCGATGCCGTATGACTTAGCATGGTCACTTCTGCACCCATGGCGACAGCCAATTTAACACCCATATGACCCAGCCCGCCTAATCCTAATACAGCAACCTTTTGTCCTTTGCTTACTTTCCAGTGCCGGAGGGGTGAATAAGTAGTAATGCCTGCACATAGCAAGGGCGCTACTGCTTCAAGCGGTAATTTATCCGATATACGCAAAACAAAATCTTCACGAACTACGATGGACTTGCTATAACCACCGTATGTATTGCCACTACCATCTTTTTGCTGACCATTATAGGTCCCTACCATACCACTACTGCAATACTGCTCAAGGCCATCTTTGCAATTATCACATTCACGGCAACTGTCGACGAGGCAGCCTACACCTGCCAGGTCACCTACTTTAAAACCCTTTACATCTTTCCCTACTGCAGTAACGCGACCGACTATCTCATGACCGGGCACACAGGGATATATTGTTCCACCCCACTCATTACGTGCGGTATGAAGATCGCTATGACAAACCCCGCAATATAATATCTCTATTTGTACATCGTTGGGTTTAGTGTCTCTCCTTTCAAAGGACCAGGGTGATAATGGAGTGGTTGAGGTTTGCGCCGCAAAGGCTTTTGTAAGTGACATATTTCTGCTGATTTTGGTAAATGTATCCTAATAACGTTATTACTCCGGGAATGTTTAAAAAAGATGGGGAGTGAATGAGGTATGACCACCTGCTCCACTTTGGCTCCTGAAAAGTATCAGGAATACCTGGCAAGGAGAATAACTGTCGCCTGTATTCTAGATTCGTTATTCCTTGTTCATCTGTTCGACATTCTCCTTGTTGGTATGTCCCCTGCTCCCCTGTCGAATAATTTTACCAGAGCCAACCCGGCAATGAACCCGCCGATATGGGCGGCATATGCTACACCCCCACCTCCAGCTTGTTCGCCACCACCCAACATACCCATACTGCTGATCACCTGGAAAACGATCCAAAAGCCGAGTGCAACAAACGCAGGTACCTGTACTATCCCCCTTCCCATCAGTGCCCTTACCTTACGTTTGGGGAACAATAAAAGATAACCTCCCAATACTCCGGAGATCGCACCCGATGCACCTAAACTCGGTATCATCATATTTTCGGGTGATAAAGCGGCAGTCGCAAAAACATGACTCAAAGATGCGATCACACCGCAAAGCAGGTAAAATATCAAATAGCGGGCATGACCGAGCCTGCTCTCAATATTGTCTCCAAATATCCACAAGTAGAGCATATTCCCCAATAGATGCGCCCATCCCCCGTGCATGAACATGGAAGTGATAAGTGTACCATAAACCGGTATCGGCGTCGGCTGAAGCCCGCCCGTAGCAATATCCTGTCCTTGAGTGATTTCAGCAGGCACTGTGGAAAATGCATAGGTGAAATGTTCATTGGAACCGGCACCCTGGAGTGCCACAAAAACAAGTACATTAATAGCGATCAGCGCATAGTTAACAATGGGTGTCAACCTGCGATCGGTATTATCATCGCCTATTGGAAGCATAGTTGGAGAAGTTGGTTCAACAATAGTAACAAAAATCCCGCCGTGCTTTCAACCAATATGGTTGCTTATTAAAAGAAATTTTTAACCACCAGGTCACAATGGGACGCTGATCCACAGAGAGCTTTCAATGTGTCACTTTGTGTTGCTGTACCCGCGTAGTGTAAACTTCAAACGGGTGTTTTTTATTTTCTATTAAAATCATTTATCTTTCTTCTCCAACAAAACCCGCCGAAGGGGTCCTTCGGATAACTGCTATGGCTACTCAAACCCGGAAGGCTTCTACTTTTCTGTTATTTCCCTGGGGCCTTGCCTCCATTCTTCTCCTTATAATTCTGAACCTGACATTGAACGACGCCTGGTTCAATAAGAACTGGAGCTGGATAGCTCTCGTATTGATCATCCCGGCAGCTATCCTGGAGAATTTTAAGGTGGGCTATTCCACCATGAGGATCATGTTCCTGAAAGTGGTATTCTCTCTTCTTTCTTTTTTGTTCGCGGGAATGGCTTTTGGCTCAGCGTTGACCAATTATTATAATATTAAATGGGGAAACGGCGGAGCCGTTAAAGCTATAATATTACCATGGTATGTGTTATTAGCCCTTATCGTATTGCTCCTGATCCAAATAGCTCAATTGTTCAGTATGCTGAAGGCAGTAAAGAGAGAGTTCATGCAAATGGACCCTGACCAATAGTTGCTGTCTGACCTATGCGTTTGAAACTTACAGTTGTTTCAATGCTGCTTTTAAAAAAGGAACCGTGGGTAAAGAAGAAATGATCTTCAATTCATCGATCAAAGAACTTTCGTTATCTAAGAACCTCAGCACCCGCTGGGGTTTATTTTTTTTGAAAAGCCGGGTGAATATCTCAGCACCGGGTGGATCCTGTTTTTTTAAAATAGAAAGCAGTGTACCATCATAAAAACGGAAACGCCTGCTGCCCGTTGAATTGGTAATAAAGGGGTTCTTCTTTTTGATCAGGCTATTGACGAGGCGGGCAGAATGTTTCTGGATAAAGTTGAAAGTATATCCACTGGATGCTTTGGTTTGGCCACCAGCTGTACCAATGTTGATGATCCGTCCGTTGACGGCAGGGAATTTAAAGTTCGTCATGGGAATGATACCTGCTTCTTCTTCCTTGATACGGTAAGCCTCTTTGGTTATAAAGCGATCAATGTATTTTTTTAATCCTTCTTCATAGGCAGCAGGTGGAAGCAATGCTTCCGAGAATAAGGTGTACTCTATCAAAGCGCTGGTTTCGGAAAAGGGTTTTACGTAAACAAAAGTGGCACCCTGTTGCTGGTTTACCCTGAAATCCATCAGGGTGGCTTCACCGGGCTTAAAAGCAGGCTTCGCGGTTTCAATGATCCATCCTTTAAAATGTTGCCGGAGATAATATTCTTTCTTATTCAATACAGGTTTTTCAAAAAAAATACTGTTGAAAATATAATCCGCGTTGATCTTTCCAGAGCCAAGGCCAATTGCAGCGGCGCCTTCCACATTTTCCACTGAACGTATATCATCCTTTCTTATTTCAAAATTGGACTGCTGTTTTATCAGCCGGAAGCAATGATCATAAAAGTCGAGCCCCCGTATCATTTTATATTCATAAGGCGCCAGGTGAAGCAGACGGGAAAAATTATCACTATGAAACCAGGTATGTTTCCATCTACGGTAAACAATTGATTCAAATAATCCCGGCGCTGTTTCCCAGAATGACCAGGTGCGGTCATTTTTATCCTTGTCCTCCTTATCAACAATGAGTACTCTTTTATCATTGAATTTACCCGAGTGTATCATGTGTACTGCCAGGCTCAGGCCCGCACAACCGGCACCGGCGATGATATAGTCGTATGAATGAAGGGAGTCCAGGAAGATTGATTGTAGCTAAAGATAAATTAAGAGAGGCTCACACTCACAGAGTCCTTCGGCCAGAGTGTACGAGTACACAGAGAATATTCTTTGACCTCAGCTCTGTGTGCTCTGCGAACCCTGTGTGCTAATTCGGATTGATGGATTCCCATACTCCACTTTTTTACTGTCGGTCATTAATTTTTTATCCTGCCGAACCTTTTTCCAGTATTTCTTATTGACAAACAAGAAACCAAAGCTTTCTCCTTCATGTTTGTCCAAATGCTTATGATGCATTTTGTGCGCCCATCGAACAGCTCTTACATAGGTATTATTACTCCGGCTAAACCATTTGAAGCGCTGGTGAATGATCACATCGTGGACCAGGAAATAGGCAGCTCCGTAAGCCATGATACCAAACCCCATAGCCTGTAACCACCAGGTATGGTCATAGGTGCCGAACCAGATCAGCAAAAAACTTGGAATGGCGAAGATGAAGGCAAAGAGATCGTTCTTTTCAAAAAAACCTGGCTTCACCTGGTGATGATCCCGGTGTAAATACCAGAGAAAGCCATGCATCACATAACGATGCGCACACCAGGTAATACCTTCCATCACTATAAAGGTCCCCACCAACACGAGTATATAATAAATTGTAGCCATCGTGGTCAAAGTTATGTTTTAGGTATGGTTATACTGATCTTGTCTGAAGACCAGGACATGATGCGTGGAAAGATCAAACGGAACCATACGGAATAGAGTTCAGGAGCTGATCGCAAGGAGTGGCTAATTTCTTCAAGGCTTTGGTAAGATATGGCCATCACTTCTGCCGGATCAAAATTCACACCTCCATCGTAATATCCGGCAAACACATGATCGAATTCATGTTCTTTCAGCCCGTTATTAAAATCTGTCTTATAGGTAAGATCAAAGATCTTTTCTATCCCCGTTTCAAATCCAAGCTCTTCTTTTAATCTCCTTTTCGCCGCATTGGCCGTTTCCTCCCCCGGAAGAGGATGTCCGCAACAGGCATTTGACCACAAACCGCCGCTATGGTATTTTCCTCGGGCTCTTTGCTGCAACAACATCTCTCCTTTTCTATTAAATATAAATATGCTGAAAGCCCTGTGCAGCTTCCCTTGCTGGTGTGCTTCCATTTTTTCCATACGTCCCAGTGGCTGATCTTGTTCGTCAACCAGGACCACTTCTGTAATCATGATACTAAATTAATCGTAATTGATTTTTAACTCCTGCCCGCAAAATGATCATGGCCTTATGATAATTAGGTATCCTGATCCTTTGCTCCAATACCGTCGCAGGTTGCATCTTTCGTATTTTTTTAAATAAGGAGAAGTAATATTTGTAGGCTACATAAACGCCAAACCGTGCTTTCAAGGGAAGTTTCAATATCCCTTTATAAGCGGTCCTGAAATCATGCTGTATATCCTCTTCGATCTTCCTTTTGTCCGCTGTAGTAAAATTATTGAAATCACAGCCGGGAAAATAAACTCGGGACAGTTCATTATAATCGGCCTTTATATCCCTGAGAAAATTCACTTTCTGGAACGCAGCTCCAAGAGCACTAGCTGATGCTTCCAGCTTATCATATAAAGATCGATTGCCTTCGCAAAACACATAGAGACACATGAGCCCCACCACTTCAGCGGAGCCATAGATATATTCTTTGTACGCCGCAGGATCATAACTGCTTATACCTAGATCCATTTCCATACTGTGGAAGAACGCCTCGATCAATGAGTGATCGATATTATATTCATTGACGGTCAACTGGAAACTATTAAGGATGGGGTTAAGACTGATACGTCGCTGAATCGCATCATAGGTCTCTTTTTTAAATTGCTCCAGCAAGGAAGCTTTACCATAGTCATGAAAAGTATCGACGATCTCATCGGCGAAACGAACGAACCCGTAAATATTACAGATCGGCGACCGCAGGTCCTTGTGGAGCATGTTAATGGCAGAGGAAAAGGAGGTGCTGTATCTTCTTGTGACGATCCGGCTGCAACTTTCGCTCGTTTTATGAAAGAGTTGAACCATGAATTGAATATAGAGAAATTATCTGATTTTTTTTATTACCTGTTTGGCTACAACTTCCCCACTTACCAGACTTGGCGGAACCCCGGGGCCAGGTACCGTTAGCTGTCCTGTATAGAACAGGTTCTTTACTTTTTTACTTTGACAGGCAGGCCTGAATATAGCTGTCTGGCTTAAAGTATTCGCTAAGCCATATGCATTTCCCCGGAATGAATTATAATCCTGTACAAAGTCTTTGACTGAGTATGCCCGCTTATACACAATGGAATCCTTAATGGACTCCCCTGTATGTTTTTCCATTCTTTCGATGATCATTTGAAAATACCGGTCCTGTAATTCCTCCGTATCATCCTGTAACCCAGCTGCTACAGGAATAAGAAAAACAATACTCTCGCTACCTTGAGGGGCCGCATCCTTATCATTAGCAGACGGTACGCTTACATAAAATAAAGGGTTTGAAGGCCATTGAGGATCCTTATAGATCTCCTTTCCATGCTGATCAAAGGGAACATCAAAAAACAATGAATGATGAACAGGCTGCCTGAGCTTTTTATTCAAGCCTACATAATATAATAAACAGGAAGGCGCCATGATCCTTTTATTCCAGTATTTCTCAGAATAACTACGACATTCCTCCGGTAATAGTTTTGTTTCCGTAAAATAATAATCCGCCCCGCTGATCACTGCATCGGCCCGGTAATAATCCCTTTTTGAAGAGACCGTCCTTATCTTATCTCCTTTGATGAACATACCATTCACTTCTTCCCCGAAATGAAATTTTACTCCCAGTTCGAGGGCCAGCTTATACATTGCTTCCACGACGGCATACATACCTCCTTCGGGGTACCACGTCCCTCCTTTAATATCCGCGAAATTCATCAGGCTATACAGGGCGGGTGTATCTTCCGGAAGCGCTCCCAGGAAAAGGACAGGGAATTCCATTAACTGTCTCAGCTTGGGATGAGAAAAATACCTGGCGATATGTTTGCGGATAGAGGTAAAGACCTGGAGCTTAAACACCCCACTGACCGTTTTCCAATCCATGAACTCGAACACTGAACGGCCGGGTTTATACACCAGCCTGTTCATTCCTTCATTATATTTATAGGCGGCACCTTCGAGGAATTTGTCAAGTTTCTCCGCACTGCCGGGTTCCAATGATTCAAAGATCTTTTGCAGTTCTTTATAATCAGCCGGTATATCTGTAAAACCCTCGTTCCAATAGATACGGTAAGATGGATCAAGTCGGAGG
>DATLCB010000144.1:0-4369 GCA_035526625.1 Chitinophagaceae bacterium | reverse complement strand
CAAATGGATCAAGACCTTTGGCCCATTCTGCCGGGTTTACAGGCTGGCCATCATAATGCGCATAAAAAATCAAGGTTTGCTTTGCACCGGGGGTTGTCACTTCCCCATATATCGCTGGGGCAGCGCCCGCAGTTATGGGAGATAATAGTTTTACTTCCCCGATACCGCGTTTTTTCATCATCTCCATAATGAACTCCGCACTCTTTTGAAGGTTCATTGTGTCTGCAGCAATATTCGGGATTGAAAGAAAGGAAATGTATTCCTTGAAAATATTGTTTTCGTTCTCTTTACGGAATTCGCGGACCCTGAGGGTTTCTGCCGTCTGACCAAATAGACTGGTCAGAAGCACTAGTGAAACCGAAAGGATAGAAATCTTTTTCATTTCATGCAATTAGTGTACTTGGAAAGATACGAATGAAAGAATATTTCTGTCCAGCAGAAGATTTCGAATAAATTAAAAATGCGGGAAAAGGATCGGGATATCAATACCTGGTGAACAGATTAACATTCTCTTTTTCGGCTGCTTCGATCGGCGAATAATCTGAAAGTATATCAGCTTTCCCTTTTTGGACACATACATCATGTTCAAAATGTACGGATGGCTTTCCGTCTTTTGTCCGCACGGTCCATCCATCTTTTTCGGTGAATACATCTTTTGTTCCCATATTGATCATGGGTTCTATTGCCAGCACCAACCCTTCTTTGAGCTTGGGTCCGCTTCCTCTTTTACCATAGTTAGGCACCTGTGGATCTTCATGCAGGTTTTTACCCAAGCCATGGCCTACAAGTTCCCTTACTACACCATAGCCATTTTTTTTCTCTGTATGCTCCTGTATGGCAAACGCAATATCTCCCACCCTGTTACCTGCCACCGCTTTCTCAATTCCTTTATACAATGCCTGTTTGGTTACTTCTATAAGTTTCATCAAGTCCTTACCCGGCTCGCCTATTGCAAAGGTATAAGCATGATCGCCATGCCAGTCATTCAGTATCACTCCTACATCTATTGAAACAATATCACCTTCCTTTAATTCATTAGCGCCCGGGAATCCATGCACCACCACATCATTCACCGAGATACAGGAATTGAAAGGATAACCGTTATAATTTAAAAAAGATGGAATGGCTTTATTGTCACGTATCATCTCCCCTATTTTCTTATCAAGTGACAAGGTGGTGATACCGGGCCGAAGTACTTTGGCCACTTCGGATAAAGTTTTGCTTACAAGCAAAGCGCTTTGCCTCATTAGTTCTACTTCTTCCTTTGTCTTATAAAACATCATGCTGCAAATATCTTTAAAAAAAGAACCCGGCAAGCTATGCATACCGGGTCCTGTTATAGTTAATTGCGGATTCTACATTTGTACCGCAGACGTGGTTTGCCGGCCCTGGATACGTCCGCTCTTCATCAAACCATCGTATTGTCTCATCAGCAATTGTGTCTCTATCTGCTGTAATGTATCGAGGATAACACCTACCATGATCAGCAGTGAAGTACCGCCGAAGAAAGTAGAGAACTGTTGTGTTACTCCAAAACGTTGCGCAATACCTGGCAGGATACCTACAAATGCAAGTAAGATAGCCCCTGGTAATGTGATACGGTCCATGATAACTCCAATATAGTCGGCCGTTGGCTGACCGGGTTTTACACCCGGGATAAAGCCGTTATTCTGTTTCAGGTTATCAGCGATCTGTTTGGGATTAAAGATCAGGGCCGTGTAAAGGAAAGTAAATCCAATGACCACTACCGAATAGATCACCATATACCAGATATTCCTGTGATCATTCAATGCTCTTAAGAATGCTCCTCCGCCTGAAGGATTAAAGTTGGCGAAGATGGTAGGGATAAAAATGATCGCCTGTGCAAAGATGATAGGCATTACACCGGCGCTGTTCACTTTCAAAGGAAGGAATTGCCTGGCGCCACCAAACTGGCGGTTACCCACAATTTGTTTGGCATAGTTAACCGGCACTTTCCTGACACCCTGTATCAAAAGGATACATCCCATAATGATGGCGATCAGGATCGCTATCTCCACAATGAAGACCAATATCTCTCCGTTCCTGTCAGATTTATTACTCAATTCCTGGAGGAACGCTTGAGGGAGGCGGGCCAGGATACCTATCATAATGATAAGGGATGTACCATTACCCAAACCTTTATCGGTTATCTTTTCACCCATCCACATCACGAACATTGTTCCCGCAGTAAGCACCACGACAGTAGTGAGCCAGAAGTTGGCCTCGCTAAAACCTGGCATCATACCACCCTGCTGCAGCAATCCCTTCAAATAACTTACATACGCCGACGCCTGTAAAATAGTTACCGCTACCGTAAGGTAACGGGTGTATTGGTTGATCTTTTTACGACCGCTCTCTCCTTCTTTCTGCAATTTCTGAAAACGGGGAACCAGTACTGTCATCAGCTGCATAAAGATAGAAGCAGAAATGTAAGGCATGATACCCAACGCAAAAATGGAAGCGTTGTTAAAAGCTCCGCCAGAGAAAGCATCGATCAGCCCGAGTATACCGGTGCTTTCACCGGTCTTCTGGATCTCATTGGGATTGATACCTGGTAATACGATATGCGAACCAAGACGATAGATAAAGATCATCATGATGGTGAACAATATCTTACCGCGAAGCTCATCTATGCTCCAGATATTCTTAAGTGTTTGTATTAATTTCTTCACGGGGGTTCAAAAAATTTAATAGCTCTTGAAACGCAAAAAACGCATGATCCATGCGTCGTTGCAATTTAGCGAATTTACTTTACTATTTCCACCGATCCGCCAGCTGCTTCGATCGCAGATTTGGCTTTCCCGCTCACTGCATTTACCTTAAAGATGATCTTTGTTGTCAGCTCACCATTACCGAGGATCTTTACCTTATCATTCTGGCTCACGAGACCGTTGATATAAAGATTTTCCAGTGAGAACTCACTGATATTATACTTACTCGCCAGTTGTTCGGCCTGGCCAAGATTGAATACTTTGTATTCTACGCGATGGGGATTCTTAAACCCTCTTTTAGGGATACGGCGCTGGATAGGCATCTGGCCACCTTCATGCGACCTCTTGTTCTTAAAACCTGTACGGCTCTGCGCACCTTTATTTCCTTTTGTGGAAGTACCACCATGACCTGACCCTTCTCCGCGGCCTAACCTTTTCTCTTTGTGTGTAGCGCCTTTTGCAGGCCTTAATTCGTGTAATTTCATTTTAGTTGATTTTATACTTACGGGGAATCACCCCTCGCTTTTTTAATTCTAAATCTTAAATGTTGAATGCTAAATGAGTAATTTAAAATTTAGCATTTAACATCTAGCATTATTTTGCCTCTTCCACTTTCACCAGGTGTCCCACTTTACGGATCATACCCAGGATCTGCGGAGTTGCTTCTACCTCAGTAGTAGAATTCATTTTATTAAGACCAAGGGCACGCACGGTCAGTTTCTGACGTTCAGGCCTGTCGATGGGGCTCTTTACCAATGTTATTTTTATCTTCTTCATACTTTATGTTTGACGTTTGTTGTTTGATGTTCGAGGTTTAGTAAGGTCGCTTAACATCAAACCTCGAACTTCAAACGTTTCTTATCCATTAAATACTTTCTTCAAACCCAGTGTACGTGTTTTAGCAACAGTAATAGGCTCACGTAAAAGGGCGAGCGCTTTGAAAGTGGCTTTTACAACGTTGTGCGGGTTAGGCGAACCCAATGATTTGGCCAGGATATCGGTAACACCGGCTGCTTCCAGTACAGCTCTCATACTACCTCCGGCGATAACACCCGTACCATGTGCGGCTGGCTTGATCAAAACTTTCGCCGCGCCTTCCTTGGCCCACTGGTCATGCGGGATCGTACCTTTCATTACGGGAACTTTGATCAGGTTCTTTTTAGCATCTTCGATGCCTTTAGTAATAGCTTCCTGTACTTCTTTGGCTTTACCCAAACCATGACCTACCACACCGTTCTCATTGCCTACTACAACGAGTGCAGAGAAACTGAATGAACGGCCACCTTTCGTGGTTTTCACCACACGGTTGATGGCTACCACTTTGTCTTTCAATTCGAGGTCGCCTGCTTTTACCTTGTTTACGTTAAACTTTGACATTTATACGAGATATTAAAGTTTGAATTAAAATTTTAGACCGCCTTCTCTGGCTCCATCCGCCACGGACTTTACACGGCCATGATACAAATAACCACTCCGGTCAAAAGTTACATTCTGGATACCGAGTGCTGCTGCTTTTTTAGCGATAGCTTCTCCTACCATTTTGCTCTTGTCAACCTTGTTGGCTGTCTGTGCCTTGATATCTTTATCTTTTGATGACGCTGATGCCAGCGTTTGCCCGTTCGCATCGTCAATCAATT
>DATLCB010000143.1:0-5698 GCA_035526625.1 Chitinophagaceae bacterium | reverse complement strand
GGTCGTGATGTCGTGGAAGGTTCTGTTTATAATCAAATAGAAGGTTTTGTAGGTCACACTGCGGCGCTTGATATCCAGGAAACGATCAGGAATGCTACACAGTCTTCCGGTGGGCAACTCGCAACCATTATTGGATTGATCGCATTGATCATCGGCGCGACCAGTGTATTCGGTGAGATACAACAGTCCATCAACGGCATTTGGCGTTTGAAAGCAAAGCCGCGTAAAGGGTTCGGTTTTTTAAAACTCGTTTTTAACCGCCTGCTTTCTTTTTCCATGATCATCAGTCTTGGGTTCATCTTATTGGTATCGCTCGTTATCAACGGCGCAATGGATATACTGCTGGATAAACTGATGCTGAAATACCCCGAGATGACCGTCGTAATTGTCTATATTTTGAATATTGTCCTCACTTTTATTATTACTACCCTCGTCTTTGCGACGATCTTTAAAGTATTACCCGATGCAAAGATAAAATGGAAGCATGTCCGCATAGGAGCAACAGTGACATCCGTCTTATTCATGGCAGGCAAATTCTTTATAAGCTATTACCTTGGTCATAACAAAATGACCTCGGCCTATGGTGCCGCCGGTTCGTTGATAGTGGTATTGCTATGGGTCTATTATTCATCCGCTATTTTATATTTCGGCGCTGTGTTTACACATAGTTATGTCATACATAAAGGTTCCCGCATTTACCCGAATAGCTATGCGGTATGGGTCCAGCAGATCGAAGTGGAATCAGAAAAATCGATCCAGCAACAACCCATAGAAAAAACGGTGATTGAAGTACCTGTAAAAGAGGACAAGGCGGTTTCATGACAAATGCCTGTTCTGGCTTACTTTTGCGCCCTACTTGTATGCCGAAGCTTACCAAAGCCATCGTCTCAAAACAAGTAGTGAAGATATATGGCAAATGATTCGAACAAATTCCAGGCAATAATCTCCCATTGTAAAGAGTATGGCTTTATTTTTCCCAGCAGTGAGATATATGATGGATTGCAGGCCGTGTATGACTATGGCCAGATGGGCAGCGAACTGAAGAAGAATATCAAGGACCACTGGTGGAAGAGCATGACGCAACTCCAGGATAATATTGTCGGTATCGACGCGGCTATTTTTATGCATCCCACTACCTGGAAAGCCTCCGGCCACGTTGACAATTTCAACGACCCGATGATCGATAATAAGGATAGTAAGAAACGTTACCGGGTTGATCATTTGTTAGAAGGATATGCAGAGGAACAAAAGGCAACGGGCAATGAGCAATTGGCCAATAATATATTGGGAGAAATGGATGCCTTGCTGGCTAAAGATGATTTTAGCGGCTTAAAAAAATTAATAGACGATAATAAAATGAAATGCGCCATCAGCGGCACCAGCAACTGGACAGATATCCGCCAGTTCAACCTGATGTTTTCTACAGAATTCGGATCAACGGAAATTTCCGAAACCCCCCCTTCGGGGGGTGGGGGGGCTAATAAAGTTTACCTGCGACCTGAAACTGCCCAGGGCATTTTTGTTAACTTTCTCAACGTGCAAAAGACGGGAAGAATGAAGATACCTTTTGGTATCGCACAAATAGGTAAGGCATTCCGTAATGAGATAGTAGCAAGACAATTCATCTTTCGTATGCGGGAGTTCGAGCAAATGGAAATGCAATTCTTTATTCGTCCCGGTACACAGAAAGAATGGTATGAGAAATGGAAAGCAACAAGACTGGAGTGGCATAAAAGCCTGGGCATGCCAGCTGAGAAATATCGCTACCATGATCATGTGAAGCTCGCACATTATGCGGATGCTGCGTGTGACATAGAGTTTGAATTCCCTATCGGCTTCAAAGAACTGGAAGGGATCCACTCAAGAACAGATTTTGATCTAAAGCAACACCAGGAATACAGTAAAAAGAAGCAGCAGTATTTTGATAATGATATTGATCCTGCCACAGGCAAAGCTTACGGTAACTATATCCCTTATGTAATTGAAACTTCTATCGGTCTCGATAGGATGTTCCTTGCTGTTGTCAGTCACGCATATGAAGAACAGGATCTCACTAAAGATGATAAACCCGACAGCCGTGTAGTATTAAAACTCCCTGCTAAGTTGGCTCCCATAAAACTCGCCGTGTTGCCATTGACCAAGAAAGATGGATTACCGGAGATCGCAGAAAAGATCATGGATGAATGCCGGTCAGATTTCCGTTGCTTTTACGAGGAAAAAGATTCTATTGGCAAACGCTATCGCCGCATGGATGCACTCGGTACTCCTTTTTGTGTAACGGTGGACCACCAGTCAAAAGAAGATAATACAGTTACTATCCGTCACAGGGATACAATGGAGCAGGAAAGAGTTCCAATAGAAAAACTAAAAGAGATAGTTTTAGGGTCTTTACAATAGAAACCAGAAAATAAACGAGAAGTGAGAAAGTAGTTGGCCTGCTTTCTCATTTTTTTTCCGCTTTGTTGTAAATTACAGGTAACAGACATTTTGAATTTTAATGCACGACTCAATTCCTTTCCAATGATCGATCCAACTTATATTCTTCCCCTGAACAAGGTCAGCATACATGATGTAGAAACCGTAGGCGGAAAAAATGCTTCTCTGGGTGAAATGATCCAGCACCTTACGCAACTGGGCATCAATATTCCCAATGGTTTTGTAATTACAGTTGCTGCTTATCGTGAGTTTGTCAGGTTTAATAACCTCGATGCATCGATCAAGGAAATGATCGGTAGCATTGATTTCGAAAGTATCGAATCACTACGGCGGGGAGGTTTGCAAATCCGGCAATTGCTTCGAAACAGTAAATTTCCTCCGGAGATCAGTCGACAGGTTATTGAGCAGTATTATACTTTATCAGGTGATTACGATCAGAAAGAAACCGATGTTGCCGTCCGTTCCTCTGCGACTGCCGAAGATCTGCCAGATGCAAGCTTTGCCGGGCAGCAGGAAACCTACCTCAACGTACGCGGACCGGCTGCATTAATTGATTCTGTACGTAATTGTTTTGCTTCATTATTCACCGACAGGGCCATCAGTTACCGTCAGAGTTTCAAGTATGATCATTTCGCAGTGGGACTTTCTGTTTGTATCCAAAAGATGGTTCGGTCTGACCTGGGTGCTTCCGGCGTGGCCTTTTCCATTGATACCGAAAGCGGATTTAAAGATGCCGTTGTTATCAGTGCGTCATTTGGACTTGGGGAATTGATCGTTCAGGGTTCCGTCTCGCCTGATGAATTCATTGTTTTCAAACCGTCTTTAAAAAAAGGGTTCAATTCCATTATAGAGAAAAAGCTTGGGGTTAAAGATAAGATGATGGTGTATGGTGATGACCCCGATGAGAGAGTAAAGATCATCCCGGTTGAAAAGGCAATGCAAAAACGGTTTTGCCTTAAAGAAGCAACAGTACTTAAATTAGCGGATTGGGTAATTAAGATAGAAGACTATTATACCACACTCAGAAATAAATGGACACCCATGGATGTGGAGTGGGCAATAGATGGGTTAAGCAAAGAACTATTTATAGTACAGGCCCGCCCCGAGACCATTCACTCACAGAAAAATCGCCGTTTGGTTACGGAATATATAATTGATGATGAAAACAGGGCAGACAAGCTAATTGCCAAAGGAATTTCTGTCGGTGACCGGATCGGTTCAGGAAAAGTAAATATTCTTTTCTCACTTGATAAACGTGTAAGCGAAGGACATGAGTTCAAAGCCGGAGATGTACTGGTTACTGATATGACAGACCCTGATTGGGAACCAATCATGAAAAAGGCTTCGGCTATTATTACCAATAAAGGGGGCCGTACCTGCCACGCAGCTATTGTAGCCCGGGAGTTAGGAGTACCTGCTATAGTAGGTACAGGTAATATAACCGAGTTGTTGTCCGACGGACAATTAATAACGGCTTCCTGTGCTGAAGGTGATGTAGGCCTGATCTATAACGGAGAAATAAAGTATAAAAAAGAACAGTTTAACCTGGATGAATTACCGGAGATAAAAACACCTTTGATGCTGAATGTAGCATCACCCGCTATGGCTTTCAGTTTTTCTCATATACCCAATAAAGGGGTGGGATTAGCAAGGGAGGAGTTTATCATCAATAATTATATCCAGGTTCACCCGCTGGCACTGATGCAGCACCGGCAATTGAATGACCCGGAACTTACTGCTGAAATTGGTAAAAGGATCACCGGGTTTGAAAATGAAGAAGATTTTTTTGTTAGTAAACTTTCATATGGCGTTGCAAAGATAGCAGCAGCCTTTTATCCTAATAAGGTCATTGTACGCTTTTCGGATTTTAAAAGTAATGAATACTATAACCTTCTTGGCGGAAACCATTTTGAACCTCACGAGGAAAACCCGATGATCGGGTGGAGAGGTGCTTCCAGGTATTATTCCAAAGAATATAAAGCCGCGTTTGGCCTGGAATGTATTGCTATAAAAAAGGTAAGGGAAGAAATGGGGCTGGATAATGTAGTGGTCATGATCCCTTTTTGCCGGACCGTGGGCGAACTGATAAAAGTGCAGGAAGTGATGAAAGAACATGGTTTAGTTCGGGGAGAAAAGGGATTAGAACTTTTCCTGATGGCTGAGATCCCTTCCAATGTGTTGATGGCTGATGAATTTGCAAAACATATCGATGGTTTTTCTATCGGTTCCAATGATCTGACACAATTAACGCTCGGGCTCGACCGGGATTCATCGCTGGTGGCTCACTTGTATGATGAACGGAATGATGCAGTAAAGCGAATGATCTCTATGCTGATCGAATCAGCTAAAAAGAATAATGTGAAGGTGGGTATTTGCGGCCAGGGTCCCTCAGATTTTCCCGATTTTGCACAGTTCCTGGTAGAGAAAGGGATCGATAGCATTTCGGTAACGCCTGATTCTGTTTTTAAAACCATCAAGGCAATTGGCGAAGTGGAAAAACTGGTAAATAAGTAAGTTGTTTTGGTAAGGCAGAATTGCCTTAGCTCACACGCCAAACTGGTTCAAGTGATGATCGAGATGTTTCCACGTGGCTTTACTCCAGTTCTCTTTGCTTAGCTTGCCGAATATGGGGTGTTTTTCACCAACTACAGTTGATTCATCGAAACGATTGACGAGATCGATCAATATAGCTTTTTCTTTTTCAAAATTCCTTTCACTACCCGTCATGATAAAAGTAGGATCTGTTGGCAGACCTTGTTTGTAAGGCTTCTTATCCCAGAGCTTACTTTTGAACAGCGGGCCGATCATTCGCAAAAGAAAGCTTCCTTTCGGGTTATGTGTACCATAAGCGATCCCGATCGGCAGTTGAACATGCGCCAGCATCTGAGACACGTTCATCTTTCCCCACTTTCTTTCTGTTGATGGAGTGAGCTGGTTGATGCGAACAATGATGTCCTGCTTTACTGCATTATCAAATAGATTCTTTACTTCCATGTTTTTTCATTTTCAAAATAAGGGACCTCGTCATTACTTCTGTTTTCCCCCTGGTTCCAGTATGCTAATGTAACAACGTGCCCGTCCCTTGTCTTTAATTGCCGGCCAAAAATAGCATTGGTAGGATTAAAAGTATAATCTGTTACACCGATCGTGAAAGTTTCTATAGTTGGGGGTTCGATGCTCGGAGTTCGAAGTTCGATGTTCGATGTTGGAGGTGGTGGGTCTCCCTGAGTTGGCGTTACAGGCTTCGGAGCTATTGCCACTT
>DATLCB010000142.1:0-7541 GCA_035526625.1 Chitinophagaceae bacterium | reverse complement strand
GAAAGGGAAGACAAGCGTGACGACCTGGTGATGCTGAACAAGAAACTGGAGAAATATTTTTACGAAAAGAGAAGTGTTTACCTCTGGGGTGTTGTAGATGACAAATCCGCCCGTGAAGTAGTATCAAAATTCTTGTTGCTGGAAGCGGATAAACCGGGCGAAGAGATAAAATTCTATATCAACAGTCCGAGTGGTGTTGTCACAAGCGGTATGGTGATGTATGATACGATGCAGATGATCAAAAGTCCGGTAAGCACAATTTGCATGGGCCTGGCTGCATCCATGGGCAGCATCTTACTCAGTGGTGGTGTGAAAGGGAAACGTTTGATCTACCCCCATGGCGAAGTGATGATCCACCAACCATCGCTTGGAGGACATATACAGGGTGTGAGCAGCGACCTCGAGATACAAGCCGAGCAGACCCGCAAAGTAAAAGAGATCGGGGCCCGGATACTTGCAGAAAACTGCGGAAAGACCATGGAACAGATCATGCGGGATTTCGACCGTGACTACTGGCTGGATGCCGAAGGAGCCGTAAAATATGGCATCGTGGATAAAGTAATAGATAAGCTTTAATCCTTTCTTAACTAACTATTTAACTAAAGAGGACAAATAAAAACCGTCCATCCGGGGCGGTTTTATAATTTTGTGCGTTACGAATACGTTTCTGTAGCGTTCTATAATACTATCGATGGCAAAAAACCCCCTACATTGTTCTTTTTGCGGCCGCAGCCGGGATGAGGTGAAGATCCTTATTGCCGGGCAGGAAGGTCATATCTGTGAGAATTGCGTGGAGCATGCAAGAGAGATAATCGACCAGGAACTCACGTTGAAAGATGATAAAGGAAGCTCTTCGTTTAAGCTCACGATCAAGAAGCCTATCGAGATCAAGAAATTCCTTGATGAGTATGCTATCGGGCAGGATGAGGCCAAAAAAGTATTGGCAGTAGCCGTTTATAATCACTATAAAAGATTGCAGCAAAGACCCGCTGATTCTGCTAATGGGAACGAGGTGGAGATCGAGAAGAGCAATATCATTATGGTGGGTGAGACCGGTACAGGAAAGACCCTCCTTGCCAAGAGCATTGCACGGATGCTGAATGTTCCTTTTGCTATCGTGGATGCTACTGTTTTTACAGAGGCTGGCTATGTGGGAGAAGATGTGGAAAGCATCCTTACCAGGTTATTACAGGTGTGCAATTATGATGTTACGGCAGCAGAAAGAGGTATCGTATATATTGATGAGATCGATAAGATCGCACGTAAGGGCGATAATCCTTCGATCACCCGTGATGTAAGTGGTGAAGGCGTTCAGCAGGGAATGCTCAAATTACTGGAAGGAACCGATGTGTTGGTTCCGCCGCAGGGAGGAAGAAAACATCCCGAACAAAAACTAATAAAGATCAACACACAGAATATACTTTTTATCTGTGGTGGCGCTTTTGATGGCATCAGTAAGATCATTGCCCGCAGGGTGCAGACCAATACGATCGGCTTCAACGTGGACAAAGAGCTGCAGGAAAGTATGAAGAAGAACCTGCTTCGCTATGTGAATGCCACGGATCTGAAAGCTTTTGGCCTGATCCCGGAATTGCTGGGTCGCTTACCAGTCGTGACGCATCTTGACCCGCTAGATGCAGAAACATTAAGGGCCATTCTTACAGAACCCAAGAATGCGCTGGTAAAACAATACAAGAAGTTATTCGAGCTGGAAGGGATCCAGCTGAATATAGAAGAAGAAGTGCTCAATTTCATGGTGGAGAAAGCTATGGAATACAAATTAGGCGCCCGCGGATTACGCAGTATCTGCGAAGGGATCCTTACTGATGCGATGTATGAACTGCCTTCTTCAAAAGAAACCTCTTTCACGCTGGATATAGAATATGCGAAAAGGAAGTTCGATAAGAGCAAGCTCAGCTTGCTGAAGGTCGCATAAATGAAATGTTGAATTTTAAATGTTAGATGTTAAATATAGAGTCCCATTAACGGGACTTTTTTATTTGAACTATATTTAATTTAAAATCTAACATTTAAAATTTAAAATTCTATTATGCAGGAATTAGTTGATAAATTAAAAGCAGAGGCCGGCCTCACCGATGAACAGGCAAGGCAGGCGATCACTACTATCAAAAATTATGTAGTAGAGAAGTTCCCGATGCTGGAAGGCGCTATCGATAATGTATTTGGCGGGGACTGATGTATGATTATCCTGAGCGCAGTTGAAGGGGGTCTGACATTTTTTAATATCCACGCAACACCTACCGGATACGACCGCATTTCTTTCCGCGGGGACTGTTGGCCGCCTGGTAGGGCGTAAAGCTCCGGGCACAGCTTTCAAAAAGAACGATCACTACTATTAGTATCAGTACAATTCTTGTTTTCATAAGTTACAGATTAGGGAGTGAAACTAATACCGATTTCTTAGAAAGCATATATAGAATCCCTACTGAAATATTCATGAATGGGCTGAGACTTTGTCGTAGTTAGCATCGAAACTTTACTAACAAAAAACATCCCGGCACGAAGCCGGGATGCATTTAATGGGTACTTTCTTACTATATCCGAAGGTCATGATTTAGTGAAAGACGCTTCGGTGGTTTTCCAGTCCTGCAGGCCCTGAAGAATCAGGTCCCTTGGATCGTCCTTTTCTTTTTTGTTATGCTGAGTCGCAGACTCGGCATAGCCTAACTGCAACCACCCTGGTTGCCACAGTTCAAACACTTATAACAAGTGCCGCTCCGCATCATTATATGTCCGCATACGTTACAAGCCGGTGCATCGCTCTGCATATTCTTCAAGCCTGCATTCATAGCATCTGCTCCACTCTCTACTTTCACTGTCTGTGCGGCCCGCTGATTCTTTACCGGCTGCGGTGCGATCGTTCCGGAAGAGGGCGTTATCCTTACACTCGATAGTTCAGGTTCTACATATTCCAGTGGGTTGGAAGGCACTTCATCCCACTCATCGGCTCCCGTATTCATTACTTCTGGTTTGTCGAGCACATGTACAAGGTCGGTACGGCCGAGGTACTCATACCCCAATACACGGAATATAAAGTCTACCAGTGACGTCGTTGATTTGATATTCGGGTGCTCCACAAAACCGGATGGATCGAAGCGGGTGAAAGCGAACTTGTCAACAAACTCTTCGAGCGGTACGCCATATTGTAACCCGATAGAGATAGAAATGGCAAAGCAGTTCATCATGCTCCGCATGGTAGCGCCTTCTTTCGCCATATCGATAAAGATCTCTCCCAGTGTTCCATCACCGTATTCACCGGTGCGAAGGAAGATAGCCTGTCCATTGATCTTTGCCTTCTGTGTAAAGCCGCGACGCTTGGCAGGTAAAGCACGACGCTCAACGATACTCGCCAGTTTACGCTTCAGCTTGGTATCAGGAGAAGCCTGTACCCTTTTCTGCACTTCTTCTAAAAGTTCTTCAACAGTTAACTTGCCGAGATCAACAATGTTCGACTCAAGTGAGAGTTCTTCTTCTTTAGCAACAGGCTCCGGGCTTACGACCCCGGACTCCTGGCTTTCCGACTTTTTCTTCTTGTCAGATTTGTTACTGAGCGGCTGGCTCAATTTAGAACCATCACGATAAAGGGCGTTGGCCTTCAATCCTAATTGCCAGCTAAGTAAATAAGCATCAGCTATCTCTTCCACTTTTGCTTCATGAGGAAGATTGATGGTCTTGGAAATGGCGCCACTGATAAAGGGCTGCGTGGCTCCCATCATACGGATATGTCCGTGGGCATGGATATAACGCTGGCCTTTTGGGCCGCATTTATTGGCACAGTCAAAAACGGGCAAATGTTCTTCTTTCAAACCGGGGGCTCCTTCGAGCATCATGGTACCGCATACATAATCATTAGCGACCTCGATCTGTTCGTCGCTGAATCCTAATGCTTCCAGCAGGCTCCATCCATGATCGTTGTATTGCTCGGGTGAGAATCCAAGACGCTGCAGGCATTCTTCACCCAGTGTATATTTATTGAACACAAAACCGATCTCAAAAGCTGTGAGTGCGGCGGCATCGAGTCGCTTGATCTCATCGGCAATAAATCCTTTTTCACTCAGCGACTGGTGGTTGATAAAAGGAGCGCCTGCAAAAGAA
This sequence comes from Chitinophagaceae bacterium, assembly GCA_035526625.1. Lineage (GTDB taxonomy): Bacteria > Bacteroidota > Bacteroidia > Chitinophagales > Chitinophagaceae > JJ008. The sequence goes on along the minus strand of DATLCB010000142.1, from coordinate 3,425 downwards.
GCTGAGCCAGTAGCATATTTAATGATGCTGTCAGATTCCTTTTGAGTATACCCTAAATTTTTTAAAGCAGTTGGTACTGATTGGTTGATGATCTTGAAATAACCACCGCCGGATAGTTTTTTGAATTTCACCAATGCGAAATCAGGCTCTACTCCTGTTGTATCGCAATCCATCACCAAACCGATAGTGCCGGTGGGTGCGATCACCGTTGCCTGTGCATTGCGATAACCATACTTCTCTCCCATCTCGACTGCATCATCCCATGCTTTGCAAGCGGCTTTTAATAAATAGTCAGGACAATATTTTGCATGGATACCCTGCGGCTTCAGGCTCAGGTTCTCATATTCATCGGCATCATAAGCAGCAAGGCGATGATTACGCATTACCCGCATCATGTGATGTTTATTCTCTTCATATCTCGGGAATGCGCCCAGAGTCTGCGCCATCTCCGCAGAGGTTTTGTAAGAGATACCGGTCATGATCGCTGTTATTGCACCCGCAATACCCCTTGCTTCTTCACTGTCGTAAGGGATACCGCTTACCATCAGCATAGTGCCGAGGTTGGCATACCCTAATCCCAGTGTTCTGTATTCATAGCTCAGTTGCGCCACTTCTTTGGAAGGGAACTGCGCCATCAGCACAGATACTTCCAATACCACTGTCCATAAACGGCAGTTGTACTCGTAACCTTCAACGTCAAAAATATTTTTCTCTGTATCAAAGAATTTCATCAGGTTGGCCGATGCAAGGTTGCAGGCGGTATTGTCGAGGAACATATACTCAGAGCAGGGATTGGATGCCCTGATCTCGCCACCCTCGGGGCAGGTGTGCCATTCGTTGATGGTCGTATTGTATTGTGTGCCGGGATCAGCGCAACGCCACGCCGCATAAGATATCTGGTTCCATAATTCACGGGCAGGTATCTTTTTCATTACCCTTCCATCCATCCTTCCTTTTAATTCCCATTCACCATCTTCTTTCAGCACCTGGAAGAATGAATTGGGGATACGGATAGAGTTATTGGAGTTCTGGCCGCTTACAGTTCTGTATGCTTCATCTTCATAACCGGAAGGATAACCAGCAGCGATCAAGGCGCCTACTTTCTTTTCCTCTTCTACTTTCCAGTTGATAAAGTCAACGATCTCCGGATGGTCAAGGTCGAGGCAAACCATTTTAGCTGCCCGGCGTGTGGTGCCACCAGATTTGATAGCGCCTGCGGCCCTGTCACCGATCTTTAAAAAACTCATCAGTCCTGATGATGTGCCACCGCCGCTTAATTTTTCACCAGCACCGCGCAGGTTGGAATAATTGGTACCTACACCTGAGCCATATTTAAAGATCCTGGCTTCTCTTACCCATAGATCCATGATACCACCTTCGTTTACGAGGTCATCATTAACGCTTAAGATAAAACAAGCATGCGGCTGGGGACGCTCATAAGCATTCTCTGATCTTTTTAATTCCCCATCGATTGGATCAACATAATAGTGACCCTGCGGCTTACCGGTAATGCCATAGCTTTCATGCAAGCCGGTATTGAACCATTGCGGTGAATTGGGCACACACATCTGGTTCAGGATGGAATAAGCTAATTCCTCGTAGAAGACCTGTGCATCTTTCTCCGATGCAAAATATCCATAACGTTCACCCCATACTCTCCAGCAATTGGCAAGACGGTGTGCAACTTGTTTGGCAGAGGTTTCGCGGCCAAGACTGCCATCGGGTTGGGGAACCCCCGCTTTACGAAAATATTTTTGTGCAAGAATATCCGTTGCGATCTGGCTCCATTGCCTGGGAACTTCCACGTTGTTCATTTCGAATACCACTTCACCGCTAGGGTTGCGAATGACCGAGGTGCGGTAGTCATACTCAAACATATCATAAACACTCACGTCGTCACGGGTAAAGCGACGGGGAAACTGCAGTCCCGCCGAAGGGCGGGTAGCCTTGGTCTTGGTAGCCATAAATAAAAAGAATTTCTCGGGTTAAGTAACTGTTAACGTCTGTTGACGAAAATATTTTTAAGTATCTGTAATTCATAGCCGGAGATATTCACATTTGTGGATAAGGATAGTTGAAAAACCGCCAATGCAGGCCTGTAGTGCATCTTATCATTTCTTCACAGTGATCATTGATTTTTAGGGAAAAAAGTTTTGGAAATTAAGCATGGGTACATTAAAAAAATTGCATGTTACCGTAATGTTAAGCGAAACGCCATTCCCATAAGGGTTTTTTAGTAGTTACGACCTGAAACTATTGATTTTGCTGGCTTTTTTGTAGAAAATTTTTTGAAACGCCTTGCTGGCAAGACTTCCAGGTATGTATGTATGACCAAATTATTTTCCGGAAAATACAAACTGCAAATTTCGTTTATGGAGGGCGTGAGATACGATCAACCTATTGCTCTATTTGAACTGTCTTCCACAACCGGAATAGTTCTCTTTATTAACCGATAGTGTTACAGTATAAGGATGTGTTTCATCACTCATACCATCACTGCAATTTTTTTGTACAATGGTCATGTCTATTTCATTGCCATTGCCAAACGAAGTATAGCGCCTCGTCGTCTCATTGGGTGTTGTAGCCTGAATCCAGGGTACTTCCACATCGGGACCATCAGCAGGATGAAAAACTATTTTATTATTATTGATAATGTACACCGCCCAAAAAGGCTCATTACCAAAAGCTGTAAAAACTGTATCCGTTGATAGATGGGTTTCATCGTAGCTCACTTTAGTGTTGTCTTCTTTTTTACTGTCCCCCTTTTTGGCTTTGTTATTACAGGCTGTAATGACAAATAATCCGTAGATAAGAAAAAAGCTGCGCATAAGCATGGTTTTAACTCTAAGTTACTTCCCAAATATGGAAAAGTGATGAACCCGAAGGCAAGCACACGGATCAAACAGACGGACGGATAAATAACGGATAATTTTCTGCTTTGCAGAAAATAGCAGTGTAATTCATAAAGGAGGGTTTAAAGACCTTAAGCTATCCAACCAGTGCGATCCGTGTGCTATTCCCCAGATCTGATGCGTTTAGGGCAAGTTTTCCAATCAGGACACCTATTCAAGTGGGCAATACGGGAAGTTTTTCGCATTTTTGCAATAATCAAGGGGTACCGATGAAGTCAACAATTTATAATGGACTGGCAGAGAAGAAAAAGCAGGGTAAAAAATCCTTTGCTGTGCTGATAGACCCTGATAAGGTCAATACTGCTGTGCTGGACGAGCTGACCGATCTTTCGGTGACTGCCAAAGTCGATTACCTGCTTGTAGGTGGTAGCCTGGTTATCTCCAACCATCTTGATCAATGCGTACAGCATATCAAACAGAACTGTGATATCCCCGTTATTCTTTTCCCTGGCAGCCCCTCACAGGTAAGCAAATATGCTGATGCTTTATTGTATCTCTCCCTGATATCCGGAC
>DATLCB010000141.1:0-3169 GCA_035526625.1 Chitinophagaceae bacterium | reverse complement strand
ATTTTAGCATAATGACCTGTAGCTATATGATCGCAGCCTAAAGCATCCGCCCGCTTTAATAACGCTCTCCACTTGATATGTGTGTTGCAAAGCACACAGGGATTGGGTGTGCGACCCGCGATATATTCATCCACAAAATTCTCGATCACGAAATCACCGAACTCCTCGCGGATATCGAGGATATAATGTGCGAATCCATGTTCGACGGCGGCTTGTCTTGCGTCATTGAAGGAGTCCAGGTTGCAGCAACCCGTTTCTTTTTTACTTCCGCCGCTATGGGCATAGTCCCATGTTTTCATAGTGATCCCCACTACTTCATAACCTTCGTCATGAAGCATCAGCGCGGTAACGGTACTGTCGATACCACCGCTCATAGCTACAAGCACTTTTCCTTTCTTACTCATGTTTTCTATCCCCAAAGGGATAATTGATTTTAAAAAATGTAAGTCTGCGAAGATACGACGATAAGGGCGGTTGGGGGTTTACGGGAAGAGGTAATTTATATCGAAGATCGCAGGTGGTTGATTTAGAGGGTAAGCATTTTTTTATCAGCACATATAGCCAGGATGCGACGGTGTTCGGTGACATGTAAGGTTCTTCAAACAGTTATTTATTTTTAACCATCCCCTTAATAATAATACTTCCATTCCCTTGATGCGTATAGCTGTTTAGGAGAATACATTCTTCCATTCTTTATCACCCATTCTACTCTCCGGATATCGCTGATATTTTTGGACGGATTACCATCGATCAAAATGAGATCGGCAATTCTTCCCACCCTTATTTCCCCTGCTTCATTTTGCAGATCACAATCTTTGGCAGCATTGTATGTAGCGATCTTTAAAACTTCATTAGCAGGTATTCCCGCTTCGGCATAGATCTCCATTTCCCTATGCAGGGCAATAGCTTGTCCTCCATCTGTTCCCGCAACAAGGAGAATGCCCTTTTCATACATCAACTTCACCATTTTCATACAATTTTGGAAAGAAGCGAGGAAAGCTGGTTTTTGTTCTTCAGTCGGGATACCGGATGTTTTCACTATACTACTACGGGAAAATTCGGACATCCAATTAATGATGGGTTTATGCATTTTACTTGTATCACCCTTGAATTCGGTATACATGCCTTCTTGTATCCGTAATGTCGGTTCATGAGCGACATTTTTCTTTTTCATTAATTTAATAAAAGAACGCACTTTCTTACTATCGAGATCAATTGTGCCGGAAAGCAGCGCCGGAACAATAACACGTGCAAAGCCATTGGATGCTAAGGTATCAGGACCCATAAAATTCATGAATACCTGGTTGCTGTGGTTGATCTCGTTATATCCCCAATTGATAGCTTGTTCGGCACTCATATATGCGGGAACATGCCCGCTTACCCTCATTCCTGAACTATGGGCATGAGCTATCATAGGCTTCACCCATTCCGGTTTGAGTGAGCTATATAATTTAATTTGATTATAACCTGACTTCTTGAAATAGTCAATGGCACTGATCGCTTCTTCCAGTGTTGAAACAATTTTTCCTTCAGGCACCTGTAATGGATCCCTTTTATCTATCAGTCCGGAAGTATAACTAATAGCAGGCCCGAGTAACTCATCAGCATTGATCTGTTTTTGATAAAGCAGTCTCCAGGAAGTAGTGTTCATGTCACGGACATGAGTAACCCCACCGGCAAGATACCATATACCATCACCTTTCTGGTAATGAGAGTGCATATCCCATAGTCCAGGCATTAAGAATTTACCTTTTGCGTCAATAGTTGTATCTGCGCGAACCGACCTGGTATTTGCAGGAAATATCGACACGATCTTGCCTTCCGTTATTTCAACAGACATGTTCTCTCTCACCTTTGCTTTTGAAGAAACAAATAGCGTCACATTTTTTATCAGCAAATGCTGGTTCAGTCGGCTGGATAAAGTATTCAGCTCTTCGACATTATTGTTGGTATTTAGCGACTCCTGGATAGCAAACAAGGTATCTGTGAGTGCTTCGAAGCCCTGTAAAATGGTGCCACTTATTCGTCCCACAGTTGCGAAAAAACGCAAATCATCTGTCATCCAGGTATACCCGTTGGGACGGGAAAAGAATTTAAGCGTAACTACTTTATTCAAGTAAGGAATTTTGTGTACGACGGGTTCAGTTACCCTGATCGAATCATCCGGGAGTTCGGGTGCTTTTTTATCCGGTTGTTTTAAAAGCCAGTGTATCCAGAGTTCTCTTACGCCGGGAGCGATGGTGGAAGTGTATATTTCATTATTATATGGCTGTGACTTCCTAACTCCATTCAGTGTCCATACCGCGGAATCTCCCACGATCGAAAAGCTGGCTGAGTAAGGGGCCTTGAAATAGTCCACTCCTTCAGTGGTAACAGCAATGATCTTCCCGTCATCAGTGGTGGTTACAATTTCTTTTACATTCACTCCTCTTCCCCTGTCATTATCATAATAGATGAAATGATATTCATTCTTGCTTTCTTTCCAGCTTTTTTGCATTCCGGAAATATATCCATTGGTAACTATGGGATGATAGATCGTGTCAAACTTTTGTGCTGTTGCGGGTAAGGATAATATAAAAAAACATGGTATGGTTATGATCAATCTCATAAATGATCTCGTTTAGGAAATTCAAATCTATCAAATCTTATGGAAGTGATTAAGTGTCTATAAAGTTCAGCACTTGGCGTTGGCCGGTCTAATTTAGGAAAATTGGCGGCGAGGCCCAACTATGATCCTCTTTAAATATAGGGCCGAGCCAGCACGACCTAGGCTTGCGCCAAACCCAATGTTGTGTGTAGTTAATTTATTCAACAATTGCTCCAATCTTTGCCATCAAAATATCGTAACCTTTTTAAGGTTGTGTCAAAATACAATGCTCCTTGCCGAGGGCTTTTAGGTGCCGAACTAAACGGAGGGACGTATAAGGGTTCGGGATTTTTATTATTTTCACCGAAGTGGGTTGGCCTTAAGCTTACTAATGGTTTTCCGAGCTTTATTCCGTTTGGCTTGCATAGTCTGCACTCATATTTATTGCCATCCTGATATCTAAAAAAAGATAAGCTTCCTGCAAACTCTCCAATTTCCTCAGCTGAATATTGCTGAGTTAGAGGTTCACTGCATTTAATTTTATAATGCTGAATTATTGCTAGTAAAGCGTTAGGATCGTCG
>DATLCB010000140.1:0-15763 GCA_035526625.1 Chitinophagaceae bacterium | reverse complement strand
GGATGAGTACACCTACATGAAAGGAAATATCAACTTGCGTCCGCAGTATACCAATATCATAAGCCTGACCCATACCTATAAATACAAGCTGAACACTTCACTCAGCTATAGCCATGTCAGCGACGTGTTTGCTCAATTGGTCGATAGAGCTGAAGTATCAAAAAGCTTTATTACCCGCAAGAACCTTGCAACACGGGATGTGGTTGCCATGAATATCAGCTACCCCTTTATGTATAAAAAATACATGGCTTTTGTTAACTTAAGCGGGAATTATTCTAAATACCGCGCAGATCTTGGTGGAGGCAACCGTATCATCAATATTAAGAACACCTCATTCAATATTTACCAGCAACATAGTCTGAGGCTGGGAAAAAAACAACAGTGGACGGCTGAGGTAAGCGGATGGTATAATTCTCCGTCATTGTGGGAAGGCGCTTTCAGAAGCAAGGCGATGTGGTCAGTGGATGGCGGTGTTCAGAAAGTTATTTTCAAAGGAAAGGGGACATTCAAATTATCCGTTTCAGATATTTTCTATAGTATGAAATGGAAAGGTGAACTGGATTTTGCGGGGCAGAAAACAATTGCCAGTGGAAGCTTTGAAAGCCGCCAATTGAAAGCAGCGCTTACCTGGAGATTCGGAAGCAGCACAGTGAAGGCATCACGTCAGCGTAAGGATGCTTCAGAAGAAGAGAAGAAAAGAACGCAAAGCAGTGGTGGATTAGGCGGAAACTGATCTACACTTATCAAATAAATAACGTTCCCGTTCCCGAGAGTAGTCGAAGGATACGGGAACTTTTATTTAAAGAATACCTTATTTATTTTTCTTTCGTTTGATCAGTTTGGCTTCTATGATCTTCACATCTTCAATGGGCCTGTCACGATCACTGCCTTTACTGGTGGCGACAGCAGCAATTTTGTCAACCACTTCCAGGCCTTTTACCACTTCACCATATACCGTGTAGTTATCATCAAGGTGGGGGATACCGCCAATGGTTTTATAGGCAGCTCTTCGCTCTGCGGCTATTTTCTGTCCACCCAGTCTATACGTTTCTATAGAGTCGAGACCCCCATCGGAATAAACTTTTCCTTGCGCTAAGTAAAATTGACTTCCACTGCTCGCCTTTTGCGGATTCACATTATCACTCATTCTTGCTGCGGCGATCACACCTTTCTTATGGAATAGAGTTTTTCTGAATTCGGCTGGAACCGTATAACCCGGTCCCCCATTTCCCAAGGGCATCCCTGCTACCGCTCCTTTGCTGTTCGGATCGCCTCCCTGTATCATAAAGCTATTGATCACTCGATGAAAAAGTATACCATCGTAATAATGAACTTTAACGAGTTTCAAAAAATTATCGCGGTGCAGTGGAGTCGAATCAGAAAGCCTGATAACGATATATCCCATGCTGGTTTGCAATAACACATCTTTTTTCCGGTCTTTTTTTGTGATGCTTGAATCCGTTTGTGCACTCACGGCATTCCATATGGCAGTAAGACAAAAAATGGCAAGCAGGATCTTTTTCATATCAGGGATTATTTTGTTCAAAATAAAGAAGTACATGGTCTTTTAAAAAATTTTCCTGTTCGACTGCGTTCATGTCGGGCATGGGTTTGAGTTGTTTGAAGTGTGGCCAGCCGTCCACGTCAACGCTTTCCAGTTCATAGAAGCCACTGGGCGTAAGAAGGCTGCACACAGCCACATGCATCAGGTCCTGCTTTTGTTCTTTAGTGAATTTTTCCTTGATCTCCCCAAATTCCTGTACACCGATAAGAAATAAGATAGCTTCCATATCGGGCTTCTTTCCAAATCTTTCCGCCAGCTTCGCTTCAAGGTTCCACCAGCGTTGCTGCAAGTCGTCGTTTACAAACATAGCCGGCAAAGATAATTGAGTCAAATGAAGTCAAATAGCTCAAAGTGCACATTTAATAATTCGTGAATGACTCATTTGACTTTTATGACCAGTATGACTTCTCCTTTATCTTTGCGCTCCGAAGAAGTCCTTCGGACAAATTTTTAAATCAGATGTTGCAGTTACAAGTATTAAGACAGGACCCGGAGGCAGTAAAGGCAAAACTGGCAATAAAGAATTTTGCTGATGTGGCATCCGTGGATCAAATAATCGCACTGGATGATGAAAGAAAAAAACTCCAGCTGGAATCAGACAATACCCTCGCAAAGATCAATACTGCCTCCAAAGAGATCGGGCAGTTGATGGCCAAAGGACAAAAAGAGGAAGCAGAAAAAAGGAAACAGGATGTAGCTTCATTTAAGAATTCCCTTCAACCCATCACTGATAAATTAGCGGAAACGGGGAAACAACTGAATGAGAAGCTGGTTTTATTGCCCAATCTTCCTTCTGAAAAAGTGCCTGCAGGAAAATCACCCGCTGAAAATGTGGTTGTAAGAGAAGGGGGAAAAAGAGCTCAACTTGCCTCGGGGTCAGTACCGCACTGGGATCTTATAAAGAAATATGATATCGTGGATTTTGAGACCGGCGCAAAGATCACGGGGAGCGGGTTCCCTTTGTACAAAGGCAAGGGCGCTAAACTGCAGCGGTCTTTGATACAGTATTTTCTTGATTTCAATACGGCTGCTGGTTATACAGAATATATTCCGCCTTTTATGGTGAATGAAGCTACGGCTTATGGAACTGGCCAGCTCCCGGATAAGGAAGGGCAGATGTATTTCATGCCGGCAGATAATTTTTACATGATCCCCACTTCCGAAGTGCCGCTCACTAATATTTACCGGGATGAGATCTTAAAAGAAGAAGATCTCCCGATAAAAATGACAGGTTACTCTCCATGTTTCAGGAGGGAAGCCGGAAGCTTCGGGAAAGATGTTCGGGGGCTCAATCGTGTTCACCAGTTTGAAAAAGTTGAAATAGTTCAACTTGTTCACCCGGATAAAAGTTATGATGTACTCGAAGAAATGGTAGATCATGTAGAAAAATTGCTCAACACACTGGAGCTGCCGTATCGCATACTTAAACTTTGCGGTGGCGATATGAGTTTTGCTTCTGCGCTCACATATGATTTCGAGGTTTATAGCGCAGCACAGGAGAAATGGCTGGAGGTAAGTTCTGTTTCTAATTTTGAAACCTTCCAGACCAACCGGATGAAGATCCGTTTTAAAGACAGCGATGGGAAGTCGAAGCTGGTCCACACACTTAATGGCAGTTCTTTGGCTTTGCCCAGGATCGTGGCCTGTTTAATGGAGAATAACCAGGATGCTAATGAAATAAAATTACCGTCTGTGCTTCATTCCTATTTTGGCGGGAAAGCTATTTCGTAAATAAGAAACAATAAAAAAGCTGTCCACGTAAGGGACAGCTTTTTTTATTTCCCGGAAATGTTTTTAGTGTGCAAAGCTATTTCTCGGTCCGCCTGCCGCGAAGGTGGCCTGCATCCTGCTTTTCTGACCCAGCGTGAACATGAACATGCAGGCATCATCGGTGTAATCCATATAGTTCATGAACATGTCGCCATTCGGACCGTTGCTGCAGGAAACCTGCGGGAATGAAGGACAACCATAATTTTCATCGCCCTGGTTGGGTGTATCGTCCACGAGATCGCTGCCATTGCACCTGTTGCCATCATCTCCCCAGGTATGATAGAGATTCATCCAATGACCTACTTCATGTGTAGCTGTTCTTCCTTTATCAAAAGGATCGGCCGCACTGCCGGTCGTACCAAATGCGGCATAATCGATGACCACTCCGTCGGTACTGCTGTTCCCACCCGGGAATTGAGCATAACCAAGGAAACCATTGGCAAGATCACAAACCCATATATTAAGCCTGGTACTGGGATCAGTGACATCTATACCACCACGATTGGATTTTTTCATTCCGTCATTCAGCGCCCAACTGGTAACGGAAGAAGATCTTCGAACAACATGGTCAAGGACGAATGTTATCCGGATATCTCCGGAGCGGAATGGACGGAACTCGGATGGTGTTCTGTTGTAATCACTATTACTTGCACTAAAATCTTTATTCAATACAGCGATCTGTGAAGCTATCTGTGCGTCTGAAACATTTTCAGCAGCGGTATTATAAATTACATTCACTACTACAGGTATCTCAATAATGCCGTCAGGTAATAATCTTGAGGAAGCAGGCTCACTGACAAAACGTTCAACAAAACGCTCGATGCCCTGCATGCGTTCAGCAAGAGAAGGATCTTCTTTCAGGTGCTCCTTCAACACTTCATCTGCCGCACATTTTCTTTTAGCAGCAGCAGTTTCCTGGTTATCACCCGGGGTGGGTTCTTCCATCTTTCCTGCTTTGTTACAACCCAACACGACCAGGAAGATCACAGCAAGCAATACGATTGACCTTTTCATAAATAAAATTTAAGTAGTGAGTTTCGAAAAGTTGACTATAAATATATTTATCTTTTGAACAGCTTCTGAAAAGAGCTTAAACTTTTTTCAGATCGCAACGGTCATAGCATCCGGGGATTTTATGATATCAAAAGATGAAAAGAGTTTTTATAATATGTATAGCTGTAATTGTCCTGTTACTGGCATGTCATAAAAAAGCAGTTCCGGTAATAACTGCAAGAAATACCGATCCGCCCAAAAAAATTGAAAGTAGATATCCGCCACTGGAAACAGTACCACCAGATACCCTCGCGGGCAAGAGGATCTTTACCACCCGTTGCGGCCGTTGTCACGACCTGCCACTACCCACTCAATTCAGTGTAACAAAATGGGATGACATACTCCCGACCATGTTTCCGCGTGCAAGATTGACCAATGAAGAGGGCCTGCATGTAAGGACCTGGCTGCTGGTTAATGCGGGCAGCTAGCATTTTTATTTGATAGGTAAAAAAATAAGCAGGTTTTTTTTAATGTTTTACGTCTTTAAAAGGGCCTGATTCTTAAACTAATTCATGACCTTACAGTCTGAAACCTAAACGTTAGCCTCATGTCATTGACCAACCAGTTGAAAAATCAGCACCTGATGTGGCGTGCTGGTTTTGGTCCCGCTGTGGAGCAGCTTGGCGACTTATCTGAATATTCTTCTAAACAGTTTTACAAAGCCCTTATAAAAGCGTCTGAAAAAAAGCCAGACTATATTGATGTGGCCGATGATTACCTCAAAGGGTTGCTGATGGGTGTTGAAGAAATTGGTCGTCAGCAGGTAAAAGACCTGTCTGCCGAGGAGCGGAAAAAAAGACAACAAAAGAACCGCGATGGCATCCGTAACCTGAATATGTACTGGATGCATAATATGGTGAACAGCGCAGCCCAGCTTCGGGAAAAAATGGCCTTCTTCTGGCATGGTCATTTTGCATGTCGTAACGTAAATATATTTTACCAACAAGGCTTGCTTGATGTTTTAAGAAGGAATGCATTGGGCAATTTTGGAACCATGCTGAAAGAGGTTTCCAAATCAGCGGCCATGCTGAATTTTTTGAATAACCAGCAAAACCGGAAAGATCATCCGAATGAGAATTTTGCTAGAGAGGTCATGGAACTCTTTACCATGGGCCGCGGCAATTATACCGAGCATGACATCAAAGAAGCCGCAAGAGCGTTTACCGGCTGGACCGCAAACCTGAAAGGTGAATTTCAATTCAGAAGGTTTCAGCATGACTATGGCAGTAAGACCGTGCTGGGCCGGACGGGCAATTTCGATGGTGAAGAAGTGCTGGATATCTTACTGCAGCAAAAACAAACAGCAAAATATATAACCCAAAAGGTATATCGCTTCTTTGTTAATGAAATCCCTGATACAGAAAAGATCGATTGGCTGGCCGACCGGTTTTACAAGAGCAATTATGAGATATCCAAATTAATGGAAGATATCTTCACCAGCGAATGGTTCTATGAGGAAAAAAATGTGGGGGCACTGATAAAATCGCCGGTTGAATTGATGGTAGGGATCCAGCGTATGCTGCCTATGAAATTGGAAAATGAAGAAGCGTTGATGTTGTTGCAGCGGGTACTGGGTCAATTATTATTCTATCCTCCAAATGTGGCGGGCTGGCCCGGCGGCAAGAACTGGATCGATAGTTCGAGCCTGATGATGCGAATGAGGCTTCCCCGTTTGATAAACGATACCGATGAAATGAATGTTCGTCCGAAGGACGATGATGATACAATGATGGGACGTATGGATCCTAACGAAGCTCCAAAAGGTAAAGCACAGCGGATGATGGGAAGGAGCAACAAACCCATACTGGCGGATATCGATTGGAAACTTTATGTAAACAATTTTGAAAGTGTGCCACGGGAAGCGCTGGGTGAGGCTATTGCTAAAAACCTGTTGCAAACAAAGATGAGAGTCAGCCAGGATATCATTAAACAGTTCTCTGACCAGAGCGGGCGGGAAAATTTCATTAAAACCGCTACGATACAAATAATGAGTACACCGGAATATCAATTGTGTTAATACAGCCGCAAGCTGTTAGCTAACGGCTAATGGCTATGGGCTAAAAGCTAAATAACTATGTATTTTAAGCGTAAAGAATTCATCCAGGTAGGTTCATTGGCGACCGCATCACTGATGGTGCCCAAATTCCTGAAAGCATTTGAAGGTGCGCCGCTTGTTCCGCAGGGTAATAAAGTGGTAGTGATACTTCAGCTTAGTGGTGGGAATGATGGATTGAATACAGTAATCCCAGTAAGGAATGACATTTATTATAAAGCAAGACCCAGACTCGGCATTGAAAGAACAAAAGCGCTTTCGCTGACCGATGAAGTAGGATTGCACCCGGCACTAACAGGATTCAAAGAACTGTATGATGATGGGAGCATGGCCATATTGAATAATGTAGGATACCCGAATCCCGACCGCTCACATTTCCGCAGTATGGATATATGGCATACGGCCAGTCAAAGTAATGAGTATTGGAATACAGGCTGGGTAGGACGTTACCTCGATGCACAATGCCACGGCTGCGACAAACCCACCCAGGCCATCGAGCTCGATGATGTGTTGAGTCTTTCTTTAAAAGGTGAAAATATAAAAGGGATCGCTGTCAAGGACCCGCGGAGGTTATATGGTACGGCAAACGAAAAATTCTTTAAGGATGTGATGAAGAATCATAAGGATGAAGCAGGTGAGCAACCCGTCGATTATCTATACAAGACTATGGCAGAAACACTTTCCAGCGCTGATTATATTTTCAAGCAAAGCAAAATGCATCCTACAAACGCGGAGTATCCCAAAACGGACCTGGGCACCAGCCTGAAAACGATCGCTTCGCTTATCTATTCCGATATCAACACAAAGGTCTACTATGTTTCCCTGGGAAGCTTTGATACGCATATCAACCAGGAAAACCAGCAGCAAAGATTATTCACCGAGATGAACGATGCGGTAAAGGCTTTTGTAAAGGATCTGAAAGGCAATAACCGTTTTGATGATGTCATGCTTTTTACTTTCTCTGAATTTGGCAGAAGGGTAGCACAGAATGCGAGCAATGGTACCGATCATGGGACAGCTAATAATATGTTCTTCATCAGTGGCGGGTTGAAGCAAAAAGGTTTGATCAATGACCTCCCTGATCTCGCTGACCTCGATGAAGGCGATCTGAAATATAATGTCGACTTTAAGAATGCCTATGCCACTGTGTTGAATAAATGGCTGAAAGCAGACGACAAGGCTATTCTTGCAAAGAAGTACGATCACCTGGATTTTATTTGATTCCAAAGGCAAACCAAAAGAGAGAAATGCTTTCCACGGGGGAAAGCATTTTTTGTTGTAAGCCAGTGAATTGATGAATGGCAGTGTTATTGCTATGCTTTCGGGAATGGAAGTCTCCACCCCATCAATAACCTATCTTTTTCTGCTGGCGATCCCGGTGGCCTGTATTGCGTGGACGGTCACACATGAAGAGCTTTTCAGGGAGCCACGTGCATATTGCTTAAAAGGATCACAGGAGTCCAAACACTGGTGGCAGCGAAAATTCTTTTACATGCTCACCTGCGAGTATTGCTTCAGTCACTATGTGACCATGCTTTTTTTATTTATAACTAAATACAAACTGCTCTTTAGTGACTGGCGTGGTTACCTGATAGGGGGTTTTGCGATCGTATGGATCGCCAATTTTTATATGACCATTTTCGGATTACTAAGGCAGGGATTAAAGGAAAAGAAGATTGATGCTACGATCAAGGAAACTAAGTTGGAAGAGATCAAGGAAGTAAAGGAAAGGGAATAGGTATTAGGAATTGGTTAATCAGGCTTTAAAAAAGGAGGTCGCCTGATAAGTAGCTAAGTTTCTCATTAGTCAGAAATCTCCCAGTAGAAGACCTATTTAATTATTACCCAATTAACCCATTAACGATTAACCTTTCTTCTTTCCAATAGCGATGCGATAAAGTGTAAAACCCATCAGCGCAAAGAAGGCTACACCCAGCCATTTATATCCCTCACCACCCAATGCACCTGAGATCCCATGCTCTGCATTTATTTTGCCCAGTTGCGAACTGATACTTGGAATAGAGGAGAGAATGGCCACCAGCACTCCCGCGAGTGCTCCTCCCGCAACAAGACCGGTAGCAAACAAATTTCCTTTTCCAAGGTCTTCCTCTTCCGCAGAAACTACGATCTTCTTTCTCTTGTTTCTCCATTCAACGATACCCCTGATAGCGCCACCAATAAAAATGGGAAGAGTAGTGGACAATGGAAGATAAATACCTATCGCAAAACTCAACGCCTTTATGCCACATAGCTCCATTACGATCGCAATGAAAACACCTACCAGTACGAACTGCCAGTCAAGATTGAAGGAAAGTATTCCTTTGATCAGGGTTGCCATGAGAGTGCCTTGCGGTGCCGGGTAAGTATCGGTGCCAATGGCATGTTCAATACCTTGCGCCGCCATCGCTGCGGTGGGTTGATCGAGGATCTTGATAGTAGCCCCGATAGCAATAGAAGAAACAATAGCGCCGACGAATAATGCTATCTGCTGATATTTAGGTGTAGCGCCAACGAGATAACCTGTCTTCAGATCCTGTGATGTGGCACCCGCATTAGCTGCCGCGATACAGATCATACCACCAACAACAAGTGCCATGGGTTCATACACATAACCTGTCCATTTTACGGCGATAAAGATCAGGCAGGTTCCCATTAATGTAGCGATCGTCATTCCGCTGATAGGACTGTTCGATGAACCGATCAAACCAACTATCCGGGAGGCAACGGTAACGAAAAAGGCTCCAAAAATAATTACCAGTAATCCCAGTAATAATTTACTTCCTATACCTGTACCAGGGATCAGCGTATTGGGTAGCAAAGCTATAACGAGGAGAAGCATAATACTTCCTATACCCACAACTTTTATAGAAAGATCCTGTTCAGTACGGGGAACTATTACAGCAGCAGCATCTTTCCCGCCTTTTAAAGAACCAATACTTCCTTTGAAAGACGAGATAATGGTAGGGATTGTTTTTATCAAAGTAATAAAGCCCCCTGCCGCAACTGCGCCGGCCCCGATCTGTCGTATATAAGCCCGGTATATCGCTTGTGACCAATCCGCAAAACCCTGTGTCGCGGGATCCCATCCACCAGGTCCACCTGCTGTATTTATATCTTTTAAATAACCAAGTTTTGCCAACTGTGCTGCAATGATCCCTCCATTATCATTTAATAAGCTTGCGAGTAAAGGAGTAAAGACAAACCAACTTAATACGCCGCCGGCTACCAGCACCCCAGCGATCTTGGGTCCGATGATATAGCCTACGCCCATGTACTCGGGAGTGATCTCACCGCTAACTCTTGCTGAAGGAAATATTTTATTTGTTTGCCGGGTAAAGAAGGCTGGCGTTTCCGCGATTACATGAATGATCTTTTGAAGAATAGCATAACCAAAAGCAAATCCTAAACCCAGGAATGCGGTCCGGGCAAACTCACCACCTTTTTCTCCCGCTTTTAGTACCGAAGCACAGGCAGTTCCTTCAGGGTAAGGTAGTATGCCATGTTCTTTTACGATAAGTGAACGACGAAGAGGAATCATCATCAATGTACCTAATATGCCCCCGAAGATGGCCAGTATCAGTATAGTGAAATAATTGAAGAAATTAGCGCTGCCACTTTCACTGAGGAATAAGAACCCAGGCAAGGTGAAGACGACACCTGCCGCAATACTTTCTCCCGCCGAGCCGGTCGTTTGAATAATATTATTTTCGAGGATCGTAGTTTTGAGAAACCTTCTGCCTAGTGTAATGGCTAATACAGCAATAGGGATAGAAGCGGAAACTGTAAGCCCCGCTTTCAGCGCAAGATATACCGTAGAAGCGCCAAATATGATACCGAATGCTGCACCTGTAAGAATGGATTTGACAGTGAACTCCGCCATTTTTGTTTCAGGAGAAACAAATGGTTTGAAATTGTTTTGCTGATCTGCCATAGCAGTTGGTTTTATTGGTATTGAAGATAAGAAAAGGACTTGAGACGTCTGACGTCAGTTCACTCCTTTCTCCTTCATCACCTTATTCAACCACTTCAATAAAAGGAAAAGAAGAAGCGCGGCTCCTCCCAGTAAAAAGAAGTTGAGCCAGAAATAACTTGCTTTGTTATCATATTCATCCCATTTACTGGCTAGTATACCGCTGAGTTTATTGCCAATCGAAGTGGACAGGAACCAACCACCCATCATGAGCGAGGTCATACGCACTGGGCTGAGCTTGGATACCAGTGATAACCCCATCGGGCTTAAAAAGAGTTCGCCGATAGTGATGACGCCATAGCTGCCGATCAGCCACCAGACACTTACTTTTTCCGATCCGTTATTTCCTGCTTTTACAGCGGCGATCATGACCAGCACCGATAAAGCAGATATCAACAATCCAAAGGCGATCTTGGTAGGAGTGGAAGGTTCTTTTCCTTTCCGGCGAAGCCAGGTAAAGAATGCAACGATCAAAGGTGTCAATACGATCACCCAGAAGGGATTGATGGATTGACTAAGACTCGGCAACCAGGCTTTAACTGTTTCACCTTCTTTGGGTAATTTATCAGGCGGAACGTTCTTGAAATAAGGAGGGTAACCCAGTTCTTTTATTTCTTTACCATCCGCTTTTATTTTCCGGAACTGGTTATCCATTTTCACCACACTATCCAGTTTGTAAGTTGTGTTGACGGGTTTATCGGTTTGTTTTAATCCATGCAGTACATTGCCAAATGCGCCGCTCACTGACCTGTCCGTATAGCGGCTGGCCCAGGTATTCAATGCAGACCCGTTTTGTTTGAAGATCGCCCAGAACAAGATGACCACAGCAAAGATGGTGAGCATGGCGCCCAATGCCGGGCGTTCCTGTTTATTACTTTTTATTACCAGAAAGGTATAATAGATCAAAACAGGTATGCATGCAAAAATGAAAGCATCCGTTGAATCGGAATCGAAAATGAAATGATCTGCAGTGGGACCTGTTCCCTTAAAAAAATATCCAATAACACCAAAAACGATACAAGGAAGGATGACCGTTACCATGATCTTCCATAGAGGAAGGTCGCCAGGCTGCAATGGTTTTCTTACATCGTATGCCTTGTAATGTTTTGTGCCCACCAAAAAAGTAATGACACCGATGAACATGCCGACACCTGCCGCGGCAAAAGCAGCTCCCCACCCGATCATAGTATACAGGGCGGCGCCAAAAAAATTGCAGATAAAAGCCCCGACATTGATACCCATGTAAAAGATATTATAACCCTCATCTTTCTGATGCATGTGCTGAGGTGTGGAGTATACGTTCCCGAGTAAAGTCGAGATATTGGGTTTGAAAAAACCATTCCCGATGATCACCAGTGCCATCGAAACATAAAGCATGGTAATATTATGTATCCCCATGGTACAATACCCGATCCCCATCAATAAGCCCCCGATCACAATTGAACGGCGGTAACCAAGATAACGGTCTGCGACCAGGCCGCCGAGAAAGGGTGTGAAGAACACGAGTGCAATGAAAGTACCGTAGAGACTGGCTGAATCTTTTTCATCCATATTGAAACCAGCAACAGCATCTTTCAGATAGAGGGTAAAAATGCCGATCATCAGGTAATAACCAAATCGTTCCCACATTTCGGAGAAAAAAAGAAAAGGTAATGCCTTTGGATGTTTCTTCCACATGGGTAGTTTGTTTAATTAGTAAGATAACAAACCTTTGTGTAGGTAAAATAAAAAAGGTGGCAGTGATGCCACCTTTATACAAATGGTGAATAGCGATTATTCTGCTGAACCGGTTTTATCCCTTACGATCTTATCCAACGTCTTCACACGACTGAATATTAAAAATCCGCCGATGATAGCCGCGATAGCAATGATGCCAAAGAAGATCTTTTTGTCAGGCATCTTATCCCAAAAGGTTGCCATCACACCGGCTACCTTACCTCCCAATGAAGTTGACAGGAACCATCCACCCATCATTAATGCCGTTAATCTCGGGGGAGCCAATTTTGAAACAAAAGATAAACCAATTGGACTCAGGCATATCTCACTTACAGTAAAAACGCCATAGGTAAGGAACAACCACATTGATGATGTCTTATGCGTATAGATGCTCGGAACAGACATGACCGCAAATACCATTACCAATGCGCTTAATCCTGATATGATCAGCGCCCAGGCAAATTTACTGGCTGTACTTACGGGCTTTCCACGTCTTGATCGCCATGCAAAAAATAAGATCAGCAGTGGTGTGAACGCAACAATAAAGAATGGATTGATAGATTGAAACAGTTCGGTATTTCCCACTTTAGCTACACCACCGGGGGGCCATTTGTCTTTTGGCATATTGACAAAATAAGGATCAGGCCCCATGGTTTTTATCGCATGACCCGAATCGTCCGTAACCACCCGCATATATCCATCCAGGCTATCGACTTGCTGTGGTCTTGTTTCAAGGTTTTGCAAAGTATAAACGGCATCAGCGGGAGCTTCCATAAATTGAGGGATAGAACGGTCGGTATGAGATTCCGCCCAAATGGTAAGACCAGTAGAGTTCTGGTTATATATGGTCCAGAATATGACGGATACAGCAAATACAAATAATAACGCTCCGATTCCTTTCCTGTCATCTCCTTTTTCTCTTCTCCACAGGCTTACGTAGAATGCAATTACAGGGATACACGCACACATGAATGCGTCTGCGGAATCACTTCCAAAGAAATTACCAGGAATTATCCAACCCAATGCGGCAAATATGATCATAGGAATAAATACAGTGCCTAATATTTTTGATGTAGGCATATCGCCGGGTTGCATAGGTCTTTTTACATCATACTGTTTTATATGCTTGAGATTAATTGCAAGAGCTATAAGTCCGATGATCAAACCAACGCCTGCAGCTGAAAAGGCAGCTTGCCACCCGATCCTGTTTCGGAGGATCGCCGCCACGAAATTGCAAAAGAAGGCGCCGATATTAATACCCATATAAAAGATATTATACGCATTATCTTTTAGTGGTCTCAGGTCTTCCCTGTTGTACATATTTCCAAGTAGCGTGGATATATTAGGTTTGAAAAATCCATTACCGATAATAATAAGTCCCATTGCTATATAAGCAGTGTATTCTCCGGGCATAGCAATGGTGAGATAGCCGGCGGCCATTAATGTTCCACCGATAAAAATTGATTTGATATATCCCAGGTAGCGGTCCGCAAGCAACCCGCCTATGAAAGGAGTTAAGTATACCAATGCTATAAAAGTTCCTACAACATCCGCACCCATTGCTCGGGGTAAACCCTTACCGTCACCATTGGTCATGAAGAGAAACAAAATTCCTACCATCAAATAATACCCAAAACGTTCCCACATTTCCGTAAAGAATAACACATATAATCCTTTTGGGTGTTTGCCGGTTTTTGCAGGTTGATTCATACAAAATTTTTTAAGTTACTGATCAGAGTTTGCAATCGTCGCAACCAAAATACAGAAATTTACGCAGCCTGAAATTTTTTATGATTAACTTTAAGGGCTGTACTTGATATCCATAAGTCATTAGTCCCGATAGCTATCTGTACAGCAACCAACCAACTATGCGTATCCTTCTACTAGGCTCCGGGGGCAGGGAGCATGCCCTTGCCTGGAAAATGGTCCAGAGCCCCTTATGCGAAAAACTTTTTATTGCACCCGGTAATGCCGGTACCGCTTTATGTGGTACTAATCTTACTCTTTCCCTTACCGATTTTGAAACTATCAAACAAGCCTGTATCATTAATAAGATCGACCTGGTAATAGTAGGTCCGGAAGAGCCACTTGTTAATGGTATCACCGACTTTCTTATAAGTGATCCTTTATTGAGCGAACTCGATGTGATCGGGCCGGATAAAAAAGGGGCACAGTTAGAAGGCAGCAAAGCTTTTGCCAAAGCTTTTATGATGCGGCATAATATTCCTACCGCGGTATATAAAGAGTTTACAGAAGACAATTATGACGACGGGGTGGAGTATTTGCGGAATCACCCGGTACCCATCGTTATTAAAGCAGATGGCCTTGCTGCGGGTAAAGGAGTAGTGATCTGTGAAAATCATCTCGAAGCGATCGCTGAATTTGAACTGATGGTTCAGCGTGCCAAATTTGGTGATGCCGGAAAACGGGTTGTAATAGAAGAATTTTTAAAAGGGATGGAAATTTCTGTTTTCGTACTTACCGATGGAAAGAACTATGTGGTGTTGCCAGAAGCAAAGGATTATAAAAGGATCGGTGAAGGAGATATTGGTCCTAACACAGGGGGAATGGGCGCTGTTAGTCCCGTGCCTTTTGCAGATGAAGCATTAAAGAAAAAGATCGAAGAAAAGATCATCCGTCCCACAGTGAATGGTTTAAAGCAGGAAGGTCTTGAATACCGGGGTTTTATTTTCTTCGGACTCATGATCGTCGAAAATGAACCTTATATGATCGAGTATAATTGCCGCATGGGTGATCCGGAGACCGAAGTGGTGATACCTCGTTTAAAAAATGACCTGGTCGAACTTCTCGCTGCTGCAGCCAACCAGCAACTCGATAGTATTAAAGTTGAAACAGATCCGCGGGTCGCTTGTACAGTAGTGGCAGTAAGTGGCGGCTATCCGGGTGAGTATGAAAAAGGAATGGTGATCAAAGGCAGTACCGATATCAACCCCGCAGATAGTATGCTGTTCCATATGGGCACTTCCCAAAAAGATGGGAGCATAGTCACCAATGGCGGCCGTGTATTTTGTATCACTTCTTACGGCAGGTCCATCTTTGATGCAGTAGAGATATCCAAAGAGGAGATGCAAAAAGTATCTTTTACCGGGATGGAATACCGCAGCGATATCGGGTATGAATTTGAGTGAACAGCGAGTAGGAAGTAGGTAGTAGCAAGTAGGGAATGCTGTACTCTACTCGCTAATCCCTACTAGTAGCTTTCTTACATTTGCAGAAATATATTTTATGGCGGGTGAAGTGAACTACCACGATTATCTTCAGCTTGATAAAATACTCAATGCCCAGGCACTTGAAAGTCATAAGCAAAATCTTGCCGCCCACGATGAAATGCTGTTCATTGTTATACACCAGGCCTATGAGCTTTGGTTCCGGCAATTACATCACGAAGTAGATTCTGTAGTAGATATAATGAGCAAACCTGCTCTTAATGACAACTCCCCGGAGTTGCAAACGGTCGTCCATCGTTTAAACCGGTGTGTTACTATCCTCCGTGTATTGGTTCACCAGATAGATATCATGGAAACGATGACTCCCATGGACTTTCTCGACTTCCGCGATATGCTCCGGCCTGCATCGGGTTTTCAAAGCTGGCAGTTCAAAGAACTGGAAGCGAAAT
>DATLCB010000139.1:0-6994 GCA_035526625.1 Chitinophagaceae bacterium | reverse complement strand
AATGAATGAGGATGGATCAATGGCACGCCTGCCGCAATTGATCGAAGTGGCCAAACGATTTGATTTTAAAATAATCTCTATTAAGGACCTGATCGAATACAGGATAAAATCAGATTCATTGATCGAAGAAGTGGTGAGGGTGGATATGCCAACACGTTACGGCAATTTCACACTGGTGGCTTTTAAAGAAAAGAATTCGATGAATGAACATCTCGCTTTGCTCAAAGGCAACTGGAAAAAAGATGAACCCGTATTGGTAAGAGTGCATTCATCCTGCTTTACCGGCGATATCCTTGGTTCGCTTCGCTGCGATTGCGGTGAACAACTACAGAAAGCTATGAAGATGGTGGAAGCCGAAGGCAAGGGCGCTATACTATATATGAACCAGGAAGGCCGTGGTATCGGGTTGCTAAACAAATTGAAAGCTTATCGTCTCCAGGAGCAGGGAATGGATACCGTTGAAGCCAATCTGCATTTGGGTTTTCAAATGGATCAGCGTGATTATGGGCTCGGCGCTCAGATGCTGCGGCATCTCAATATCACGAAGCTCAGGCTAATGACCAACAACCCCCGCAAAAGAGTTGGCCTCATTGGTTATGGACTGGAGATCGTAGAGAACATCCCTATCATCACGGATCCGAACCCTCACAATGAAAAATACCTGGCGACGAAAAGGGATAAGCTGGGGCATGAGATGGAGTAAAGTAATTAGGAATTAGGAGTAGTCGTTCACTGTGCGTGTATTAACTATCAGTTCTCAACTATCAGTTATCCGTTGTCAGTTACCAGTTATTTGTTGTCAATTCCCCGCAGGAGGTGCAGGTACAGGCTGGGGTTCAGGTTTTTTCTTTTTCCTCCGGAAGATATCACCGATACTATCAAAATCTTTGCGGTAAGATACATTCGCTCCTATCCTTTTCGCTTTACCGGGACCACCTGCATTGGCAGTGGTCAGGTAATCCGTATTCTCCCTGTAAAAGAAAGACGCACGTATGCTTCCTGTCTCATTGATCAGCCATTCGAGTGTTACATCAGGTAAGAGTTGTTGTGAAAAAGCTTGTTGAGATGATGCTGATTGGATCGGCGCATCATACCCCACACCGGTAGAAACGATAAAACGGTTATTAAAGAAAGAACGGCCAATCGTGAAGTTGATATTGCTGCCCAATTCAAGTTTGCTATTATTGTTGAGATCAATAATACCTCCCCTGTTATAAATAGCTGTACTGAGGCTGATATTATATTTATCACTTTTGAAGAGGTTGCTTAATATTTTATTGACCTGGTCATTGATCACATTCAGAAAGATACCGGAGATAGTAGTGAGACCGAGACTGGCAACAGAGTAATTGGTTGTGCCGGACTGCTCGCTTGGT
Source organism: Chitinophagaceae bacterium (assembly GCA_035526625.1). Classification (GTDB taxonomy): domain Bacteria; phylum Bacteroidota; class Bacteroidia; order Chitinophagales; family Chitinophagaceae; genus JJ008. The sequence continues at coordinate 5,618 of DATLCB010000139.1, read as the reverse complement.
GCAAAACTGTTGAACACGATCAGGTAAGTGACCTGCCTGTTCACTTCGTTGGGATCTTTCAGCATTCGTTGCAGTGCCAGTTGCAGTTCGGGATCCGTCACCGCTGCACTTGTCCTTGGAAAGTCTAAAGAGAAATCGATCTTGGGTCTGAATAACTGCTCTGACAATTTAGCCACTACATATACATCACCTCTTGCCGTAGAAGCGCCGCTGGTTCCCAACAGGAAACCTAACGGAGCAAAGCTTACCCTTTCGGCACGGTAAACCGCTTCAAATTTGATATTCGCATTCAAAGGATCACCATTCCATTCAATATAGTTCTCCGTTTCTTTTCTTAGTTCAAATGGTTTTTTAAAGAATGACTGGAATGTAAACAGGTAATTACCTTCCTCAATATCAAATCGACCCCGCAACGTCAAAGGCTCTACAGTGCCGGAGCGGATATTGAGTGAGCCATAACCTTTCCCCTTGATCTCATCACCCGTTAGTTCATCAAGTATAACTCTTACTGATACCATCGGTGTCGGTGTTTTGTTGATATTGATATCGACATCATACGTTATCCTGGTATTACCCACCTGGATATCGCTGGCTGTCATTTCTCTACCATACTTTCTTTCCACCAGGAAATCGGCGATACCTGTTTCCCGGCCCGAGGAGGGAGGAAGTGTAACAAAGCTGCTGTCTGTCTCTGAAGCGACAGCATCGATCTTCATGAACATATCAGATTGCGGTCCGAGCAATGATAATGAACCGGTGCCTTTTACATTACCATAGAATTGCTGGTTATCTTTGAACGTAGTGTTTAACAGTTGAACTGGTTTGTTATTATTATTACCGCTTGTTCCAGGTTTACGGGTGGAAATATCCAGGTTGTAAAACATGTTCTTGAACGATTCATGCTCGATACCTCCGGTCAGGTACACAGGATTTCCCGTGATCGTATCTGTAAGGACAAGTCCATCGAGGTTGATCTCTTTTGTAGTTAGCTCGATATCCGTATCCTGTATCCTATAAAACACCTGCGTGAATTTCACCCGCAGACCCGCATCTTTCAATCTTCCCTTCCCCGTTACATTTAAGTTATCAAACTTTCCGCTCACTGCTACATTACCCGTAAGGTATCCTTGTATATCTGAGAATAGATTACCAAGGAACCTTTCCAGTATGCTGATCTGGAAATTTTTTGCCTCCAGCGCTATGATATTATTCTTTGCCTGGTCATTAAAGAAGATGCTGGCATCAAAGCCGAGGTAATTTTCCTGGTTCAGGGTGTTACCTTTCACTTTTAATTCCTTTGTCTTATTATCATAGACAAGCGAAGCTTTCACTTCTCCGAGTGAATCATTATCCAGCCGAAGGAACTTCGTTTGTAAATCATCTGAAACTATACGGAGATTGTTGGTGGGATCCTCTATCATAACCGTACCGGATACTAAACCCTCCAGCCGGTTCTTTGGCATAAAGAAGGGTGCAAAATCGCCAAGGTTCACATCAGTCAGTTCCGCTTTGATATCGTTCCAGTTGCCTTTGGTTGATTGCTGTGTTCTCAGTGATATTTTTTGTTGCCCGTCGCTGAGCACCAATAACCCGCTGGCCGGCGTATTGCTGCGGAATACCAGTTCACCGCTCTCATCGATCGTCCATGTTTTACCATTGACGACGAAAGTGGAGGGATCGAATTCTATTTTGACGCCATCATGATAAGTAAGCACCAATGCATTTAAGTTAGCTTGTTCTACCTGCTGGTTGGTACCGGTGAGAATGGAAACTTTCGAAGAATCATTTCTTGAACTTACCCTGAAAATGGCCTGGGGTATGCTGAGGCTGTCATTGATCCTGACCGTGCTTGTTTGCCCCGAAAGGACCAGGCTGTCACCCCTGCCCGTAGCAGTCAGCTTTACATTATCAAAATTATAGCCTTTGTACTTGAATTGGGGAACATCCGCTGTAAGGTTCAGTTCATCGCGGGCAAGATTGAGATTTCCTTTAATGATGCTGTTATTGAATCCCACAAGTGAGGGATCAATGAGCTGGAGGTATTCGTCAACATAATATGTCTCAATATCAAAATTGATATCCTGGTCCTTTGGATAACGCCTGGGCGCTTTTACATAAGCAGGATAATACTTATTCAGTAAATATGTGACAGACAAAGGAAGATCCGCCAGGTTGAAATTGCCCGACACTTTCGCTTTGAATTCATTGGAAACCGCAGTCAGTGTTTTAATGCCATCTATATAATCAGCCGACACGATCAGCGAATCAAAAGATAAGGGATGCCCATTCTTTGTGATCGCCGCTTCTGTGATCCTTGCTGTTCCCAGGAAATTATCTATCGAATTGCTGGTAAAATCAAGATCAGCTTTACCCCGGAACTCAACAGTGTCTTTCAGGATACCTAAATTACGCAGGTCCGCCTTTGCTATATCGGCGAATAATTTGAAGCGGGGTGTCTTTTGATTGAAGTCAATGATACCATTCAGCGTAAGGTCGGCGTTTGGATCTTTGATCGACGCTACTCCTTCAAACATCTTTTTATCCAGCCGGCCATCAATAGATATATTGTTATACCGGTACTTATTAAAATCAACATATCGCACTATACCTTTAATGGCAGTATTTCGGCTCTTGTCATTGAAACCACGTCCTTTGATCGTAGCAGTAAGTGAGATATTACCCAGTGTCTTATCATCCAGGAATTCACCTAACCTGAAATTATCGGTTGCGATCTTGCCTGAGTAAACAGCATCCTGTCCGCGCGGCAACTTCATGTTCAGATCGGTTGTCACCGTACCCAGATTGGTTTGAAGAGTACCAAAGGTTACGAAGTCGCGGATAAAGCCAGTAAAATTTCCCCTGAAATTCACATACCGGATCTTCCGCAGGTTAGGAACAGTGACACTTCTCATCGCAGGTACAATACTCACTGCGTCGGCATAGGTCGTTCTGAAATCATTAGCTTTAAAATCAATGAAGGTTTGATTGATATCGGGCAACCCGGTTAAAGAGATATCTCCATTCAATAAAGTTCCGCTGCCTGTTTGCACAAGCATACCCTGCCCGTACATATCATCGATTGTTCCCCTTACTTTTCCCCGCAGGGTTATTTTTTTCTTCCAGGTTTTTAAAGCAGGTGCAAAGAATGCGATATCATCACTGTCCACATAAGAATCTTCGAATATGGCCGCCATTTTTACTTTGTGAATGAAATCGCCCATATCACTCATATCATCGTACGACATCGAAAAATAATTACGCAAGGTGCTGCGGTTGGTCACAAGCTCCATATTACGGAAGAACATACCCTGCGGGGTCATCTTCATGTCGGCCGATAAACCTTTCAGCTCAAATCCACTTCTTTCTTTGGCGGATAATTTCATGGTGGAGAAAACAGTATCGCCGATAAAGCTGGCATTGCTCCAGTCGCCATTTATCTCGGTGAAAAAAATATGCTTGCCATCAAAATAAGAAAAGGGCGCCCTTTCGGTTTGCTTATCATTCTTAAATGTACCGTTGATGATCTTCAGGTTGCCGATCTTGACGATGGTCTGTGCCTTGTTCCAGGATAAAGCCTTACGGATCTCATCTTCTGTATCCCCTTTGCTGAGCGTATCTACCGGTTTTCTTCCGGGATAATTATTCAGTACAACTACGGGGTCGGTCAAGAGCAGCGAATTAATTTCAAACTTATTGCCTGATAAACTCAACTTATCTGCATTCATATTCAATGTGCCCACATGAATGCTCATCGTCTGCCCGGTCCATCCATCTTTTTTCAGAAAGGTCACATTTTTCATCTCGACTTCCTTCAGGTCGAATTTTATACCTGCTTTTTTCTTCGCAGTAGTATCGGAAGAAGCAAAATAATCAAAGATGAATTGTTGTTGCCAGGTAGAGTCGGTGCGCTGAAATTTTATGATGGCATCCTCAAGTCCCACATATTTTAATTCTGCCTGCTTTTTAAAAAAGAACCAATCGGTGATGCGCACTTTCATATCACCGGCATAGAGAAGCGTATCTCCTTTCTGATCTTCGATCAGCACTCCCTGCAAATGCATCTTATTGAAAAGAGAAAAATCAACATGCTTTAAGCTGATCTTGGTTTGCAGGTCGCGGGATAATCTTTTGGTGACCTGGCGGGCGAGCCAGTTCTGTCCAAAAGGTGTTTGAATAAAAATATAAAGCCCCACCAGGATGAAGAGCAGTGACAGGAAAAACCACTTTAATATTTTTTTGAAGCGTTTCAGGGCGGCCTTTAGATGTAAAAGTATGCAATAGAATCTTTTATGCAAATTCAATACCAATAATAAGGACGAACAGGCAAATAGAAAGTACAAGTGGCATAACGCTTAAATTGCAACAAATTCCCGTTATGAAAAAGCTGTTCCTGGTTGCTGCCCTATTTGTTCTTAACAAAACTTTCAGCCAATCACCCATCAAAAAAATGAAGGACAAGTTTGTTCTCGTTATTCATGGAGGTGCGGGTACGATCCTTAAAAGCCAGATGACCCCTGATAAAGAGAAAGCTTATACCGATGCACTGAACCGGGCGTTGCAGATCGGTAATGAGATCCTGAAAAAAGGAGGAACGGCACTTGATGCAGTTGAAGCATGTGTGCGCAGTATGGAAGATGATCCGCTTTTCAATGCAGGTAAAGGCGCTGTTTTCAATAATGAAGGAAAGAATGAGCTCGACGCCGCTATCATGGATGGAAGAACGCTGGCAGCCGGTTCAGTTGCGGGTCTTACTACCGTCAGAAATCCAATCAGTGCTGCACGAGCCGTGATGGAAAAAAGTCCGCATGTGATGATGATCGGTGCAGGCGCGGAAAAATTTGCTAAACAACAGGGGCTCGAGATCGTTGACCCTTCCTACTTCTATACAGAGAGCAGGTGGAAAGGATTGCAAAAAGCAAAAGCGGAGGACTCCATTAAATTGAAAGCGGTTGATAGCATGAAAAGATCAGGGGTTAAACAGCCTGAGAACAAAGACTACAAATATGGAACCGTTGGCGCTGTTGCATTGGATCGTCATGGCAATCTCGCCGCCGCTACCAGTTCGGGCGGCATGACCAATAAGAAATTCGGCCGTGTCGGTGATGTGCCCATCATTGGCGCAGGCACTTATGCCAATAATGCTACCGTTGCTATCAGTTGCACAGGGTGGGGCGAATTCTTTATCCGTTTAGTAATGGCCAAAAGCATCAGCGATATGATGGAATTCGGCAGAAGGTCATTGAAACAGGCATCAGATGAAATGATCATGAAAAGGCTTCCCGCATTGGGCGGGGATGGTGGTTTGATCGCTGTTGATAAGGATGGAAATTTCAGTATGCCTTTTAACTCAGAAGGAATGTACCGCGGGTACATCAACAATACCGGCAAGACTGAAGTGAAGATCTATAAGGAATAATTAAAACTTTGAAGAAGTTTATAACCCGATCAAACATAAGCAATAGAATTAATCAGCTTTTATAAACTTCCTCAGAGCTTCATTAGTTATGGAAAGTTCCGCTCTTAATAGCCAGGCAAGCGATAAACAACTATATCACAGTTTGCACTGCCTGCATTGTAAAAATAGAAATCATTAGTACTGTTGAAACTGTCTGTGCGAT
>DATLCB010000138.1:0-16345 GCA_035526625.1 Chitinophagaceae bacterium | reverse complement strand
TCTGGCTGAGAAGAGCAAACCGTGAATTTGGCAGGACCTTTGCCTTCCTGAATCTTTTATTCCTGTTACTCGCTGTCCTCGAGGTCATCAACCTTTTACCCAGGGTAACAAAAAACGATCCTTATCATCCTCCCCCATTGGCTGCTCAATTTATGAACTGCGACAGCTGTTCAAGGCCTGATATATATGTGATCATTGCGGATGAGTATGCCGGGCAAAAAGAATTAAGGGAAGTATTCAGCTTTGACAACAGTGAATTTGAAAACGAACTACAAAGTCGCGGTTTTCATATCGTCAGCAATACAAACTCAAACTATAATGCCACGGTTTACTCGATGGCCTCCCTCTTTAATATGGGATATATTGATCTGACCGGCAATGGCCTCGTGAGCCAACAGGACATGCTTTTATGCCGAAGCATTATCAGCAATAGTAATACCGGTTATTTTTTTAAAGAGCGTGGCTATGAAATGCACAATTTTTCTTTTTTTGAAGTGGAGGGACGGCCAAAAGCGGTCAACAACTATTATTTCCCTCCTAAAAGAAAGCTTTTCCTTTCTCAAACCTTTATCAGCCGCTTCCGCAAAGAAGTGAGTTATAATTTTTTCAGTAAAAAGAAAAAGGAGGCGGTAGAGAACAACGATCATACTAATGACGAGACGGTCGACAAACTGACCAAAGCTTTAGCAGCCAGGAAAACAACAAAGCCCAAATTTGTCTATACTCATTTTACCCGTCCTCATCATCCCTATTATGTTGACAGGAATGGTCATCCATTTCCAAAAACTGACAGTCTCAAAGGTTTTGACCTCACCAAAAAATTATACACGGAGCAATTACTTTACACGAACAAAAGATTGATAGAATTGATTGACGTGATTAAAAAAACTTCTGCAACACCTCCTATTATCCTGCTAGCAAGCGATCATGGATTCAGGCAATTCACCGGGCAGGGTGACAAACCCTATTATTTCATGAATTTTTGTGCCGTGTTTTTCCCGAACGGTCAGTATGCAAATTTTTATGAGGGCATGTCGCCCGTCAATACATTCCGTGTCATTCTTAATACCACTTTTGGTCAACAACTACCCTTGCTGAAAGACAGTTCGGTTTTCCTCGTTGAAAAAAATTGATTTATTGAAATCTTTCAGGAAATAAGAGATAGTCTCAGAGCTTTCTAATGACTTCACGATAGTCGAAAGGGCGTTTGTAATGCAGGAAATGTCCGTTAAGGTATGTGTCCAATAGGGAAACCAGGTGGTTTGCTTCAGATCGGTTGCACCAGGCCTTCCCACGGAACGCCGCATACCATTATTAGTTGAATTACCTACCCATTGTCCCGATGGGACAAGGTGTTCAATTAGATCCAATATCGTTCAAAAGCAATGCTGAACACTTGGGCCGGGAGATTTATCTTTACCCATACTATTACCGTTAGCCGGCATGCCACAACTGTTTTCTATTATCGTTCGTTTATTGTCTGACAAAAAGATGTCGGCGTTCATTATCCTCCTCGCCATTGGAGCAAGAGTTATCCAGTTGCTTTTTTACCTCGACAGTTTCTTTGATACTTCTTTCCAGGTGATCGCTACGCAGAATTTTGTGGCCGGTCATGGTATTAGTACGGCGGTTGTCAACCCCACCGATCTGTCCGCTACCATTTATCAGCCACTGGTCAACTGGCCCCCCGGTTATTCCTTACTGCTCACGCCTTTTTATATAGCCAGCGGGCATAACTATCTTATTGCCTGCTTTACACTTGACATACTGGCTGCTATTGCTATCATTCTCCTTTGCCGAAAGATCTTAAAACAGCTTGATGTGTACTTGCCAGTTATCAACCTGTTCACGCTCTTTACGAGTTTCTTCATCTATTATTTTTATTACACAGGTTCCACCGACAGCATTTCCATTGCTTTTTTCCTGGCTGCTATCTATTTTACACTGACAGCTATTCAATCGAACCAAAAATGGACAAGCCGGGCGCTTGTTACCGGGACCTGTCTTTTATTAAGCGCCGGTCTTAAATATCTCTTCTTCCCCGTTGTTTTTACACTGCCCGTGTTTTTATTTATTTACGGCGTTCAGCATTCCTCCGCTGGGGCTAAAAAAGCAGCATGGCTATCTTTTAGTATCATTGCTGTGGGTATCGCTGCTCTTTTTTTGTACCAGAAAAGCATTAGCGGTACGGGTGCGCATATCAGTTCACCCGGCCGTGGTTTTTTCCCGGAGCATTTGCTGAGAGCCTATCCATTTATTCCCTGTTCTTTTATTACCCCCAATACATTGCGCAAATTACCCGGCGATACGGGTGCATCGGTATTAAATACTTTCCGGGTCCTTCACCTGCTGGTATATCTCAGCATTTTGGTTATAGCGCTGACCATCTTTATACGCAAAGGATTAAAGAATGCTTCACTATCTAAAGTTTTTTTATTCCTTGCATTGTCCATCTCGCTGGCGATAACCCTGGTCCTCGTATTTCTTTCGCTGGTCGTTGATAAGGAATTGATGCCCCCCGATAGATGGTGGACCTATGTGGAAGATGCACGCTATTATGGATTGGCAGAGATACTGGTGCATATTTCCATTTTTCTTTTCCTTTCCCGGCATAAAAACCTGGCAACAAGAGCACTCAGAACGATAGCCCTTATCCTTCCTTTTCTATTGCTTCCGGAAATATTCCGGGGTGTAGCATTTACAGCAAAGCGATTAATAAATATGGGTAGAGAAAAATACTATTGGCAACAGGAAAGAGGATTTCAAAATTTTGCATTGAAAGCTGTCAAAAAGAAACAGGATTCACTGCATATACACAATGCGGTGGTGTCGGGCTCACTGTATTACGCTAATAACCGGGCCAGCCTTCACCAGCAGATACCTGTACTGGAAGATGTATATAGTCTCAATGATCCCAAAGCCTTAAAAACAACAAAGCCCATAGTTCTGCTTGGCATCATCCGTGGTGACCGTCGCGACCGTTTCGGAAAATTTATCAATTACAGTCAAACGGAACTTGCAGGGGAATACAATGGATTTTACTTTTACACACTGTATGTTGTCCCCGAATGATCAAAAAAATGTTTTTGTCGTTATCCCTGCTTATAATGAGCAGGAGAGCATTACGAAAGTCCTCAACGAATTGAGCTCTCTTCCATATAACATAATTGTAGTTGACGATGGCTCCACTCCTCCATTGGAGGGGTTATTAAAGAATACTCCTGTTCATTTATTGAAACACAGGGTGAACCTCGGACAGGGAGCGGCCTTGCAGACAGGTATCGAATTCGCCCTTTCCAAAAATGCTGACTTCATCGTAACATATGATGCAGATGGCCAGCACCGGGCAGCTGATATTGAAACTTTACTGTGGCCACTTCGACAACATCAAACGGATATCACGCTGGGTTCCCGCTTTATCAGTAATACAAGCCAGCTTCCCCCGGGAAGAAGATCAGTTCTCAAATTAGCACGTTATATCAATTTTTTTTTTACGGGACTGCTGCTCTCAGATGCACATAATGGTCTCCGGGCCCTGACAAGCAAAGCTGCCCAACAGATCAGGCTCAGGCAAAACGGGATGGCGCATGCAACGGAGATCATCGCGGAGATCAAAAAACATAGATTGAAGTTCACAGAAGTACCGGTGACGATCCATTACACAGATTACTCCAAAAAGAAGGGACAAACCGTATGGAGTAGTTTCCGTATCTTTTTTGATATACTTTTAAACAAACTCTTCAAATGAACGGGATACAGATATTACTCATTAGTGGAGTGGTCGTCATCTTCGGCTATTATGTTTCCCGTTTTCGCAACGCCCTGCTTGACCTGCTCGTACTGACATTATTCGCAGCACTGGGGATCTTTTTCATCCTCTTTCCGGAATACACGAATACCATTGCCCAAAAACTGGGAGTAGGAAGAGGCGCCGACCTGCTTTTCTATAGCTGCATACTTTTTTTCCTGTTCATCATACTTAAACTATTCGCCCGTATCCGCCGGCTCGAAGATAAAATGACAGACCTTGTACGGGAGCAGGCAAAGGAGAAGGCAACAGATATGAAAGAAACTTAATCAAGCCTCTAATAGTTATCTTTAACCTTCATGATCGATCCAAAAAAAATTTTAGTGCTGGCTCCGCATACGGATGATGGGGAACTAGGCTGTGGCGGTACCATTGCCAGGTTTTGCGCGGAAGGAAAGCAGGTTTTCTATGCAGCTTTTTGTCTTTGCTCCAGATCTCTTCCTGCTAATACACCCGGTAACACCCTGGAGAATGAATGCAGGAAAGCTACGGCCGTATTGGGAATAGATCCGGGCAATCTTATATTATTTAATTACGAGGTCAGGGATCTCCCTGCATCACGTCAGAAAATTTTGGAGGAGTTGCTTGAACTCAACAAACGTATCAACCCGGATATGGTTTTGCTGCCTGCGGCATCGGATGTGCACCAGGACCACCAGGTCATTCACCAGGAAGGAATGAGAGCTTTTAAGAATACAACTTTTGCAGGTTATGAACTCCCCTGGAACAATTATAGTTTCCGGACCAATTTCTTTATGAAATTATCAAAGAGGGAACTGGATAAAAAAGTGGCAGCGCTGAAAGCTTATCAATCACAGTCGCACCGGAATTATATGCAGGAAGATTTTATTAGGTCTCTAGCGAAAGTAAGAGGCGTGCAGTGTAATAGTGAATATGCGGAAGCGTTTGAGATATATAAGCTGATAAGCTGAGACAGTTTATAGTTTGTGGTTGGTAGTTTGTAGTTCGTCTTACTACCGAATAAAGAGGCTTCGATAATTTTGAGTATTCGTAACTATAAACTACCAACCACAAACATCCCCTACCACCCGATCTTCTCTCCCCATTTCCCCATTCCAAAATATTCATTTAGTTTCAGGTTCAATCCAAGTTGATTGAATGCGGTATTACTTTGATAATAGGCCCTTGCATATTTTACATATAGCTTTCCAAGCCTGGCCCCTGCGCCCAAAGAAAAGCCATTCAAACCATTGGCTTCATTCCCGATATTCAATTCCCTACGACGGAGAAAATTGTAACCCATGTCGAATTCTATCCTGTCGCCCACATATATACTGCCAGCCAGCACAAGATGATCCAGCAATTTCCCTGCACTGAATTTTTTTGAAGAGGAATTAAGGAATCCATTCTGATTGTTGAACGTGGTATCATCATACCGGATATTGTACTGGTGAAAACGCTGAGCCGTGAGTGAAAGTCCAAACGGCGCTTTCTCCATCCTTTTGCTGATACCTATCTGAACATCAAAAGGAAGGTCTTCAGGGTCGGTTCCCCCGTACTTCTTCAATTGGAAACCCATATTCTTTACCAGGAAGGAAGCTGAAATTTTTTTCGCTGTATCCTTGAACAGGAGTCCTGCATCCATCCCAATTCCATTGGAGCTGTAATGGCCATAATTAGAACTGATATATTTAATAGTGGCTCCATAATTCCATTTCTCCAGGTAACTTCTTGCTGCCGACAACTGCATCACCCAATCAGTGGGCCTGAATTCTCCAAGTACATTACCCGCCGCATCTGTTGCATCGGTACTACCATAGTTGATATAATTCAGTCCCCAGCAAAAAGTGCTGTTGAGTTTTTTATGATAATATCCCAACGACAAATGATAGGATTGGATCCCTCCATAAAAGTCGTTAAAAACTACGTTGGCCTGTGAATGCATGGCCGGGTTGAGCAAGGCAGGGTTATTAAAAGCAAGACCTATATCGTTGGAAGGATGAGAGACGTTTACTCCGCCTAATGCTGTTAACTGTGGAGTATCAGAAAGCTTGAGAAAATTAAAAACAGAATTACCGCCGAGGGTCTGGGCGGAACTGTTTGCAAACAGGAAAAGAAGAAATATAGTGAAGCGATAATGCACTGCTGCGAAAATACAGCATTGACCTCACGCAAAGACGCTAGATAAAAGGCAAAGTCGCAAAGCATTATGTATTCCTTTGCGTCTTTGGTGGAAATATTACCCGACCAATGCCAGTTCGAGCACCTCTTTCATATTCTTTACAAAATGGAACCTGATCCCTTTGATAAATTCCTGGTCGATCTCTTCCACATCTTTTTCATTCTGCGAGCAAAGGATGATCTCTTTCAGACCCGCTCTTTTTGCAGCCAGAACTTTTTCTTTGATACCACCTACAGGTAATACCTGGCCGCGTAAGGTTATCTCGCCTGTCATCGCCATAAATGGCTTTACTCTTTTACCCGTGAGAGCAGATGCTATAGATACCATCATGGTGATACCGGCGCTGGGACCATCCTTCGGTACGGCTCCTTCGGGCACGTGGATATGAATATTTTTTTTCTCGAACAGCTTGCTGTCGAGCTTATACTTTTTTGCGTTAGACTGCAAATAGGTCAGTGCGGTGCTGGCGCTTTCTTTCATCACATTACCGAGGTTACCTGTTAATCGCAACTCACCCTTGCCATCACTCAGGCTTGTTTCGATGAATAAAATATCGCCGCCTACATATGTCCATGCTAAACCCACGGCAACACCGGGCATATTAACGGTCTTATAAATGTCATTGCTGTATTTTGCACGGCCCAGTATCTTCTCGATATCCTCGGCAGTAAGATTGCTTTTCAATTTGCCTTTAAAAGCAAGTTCCTTGGCTTGGTTGCGCATAATAGAAGCAAGTTGCCTGTCCAGCTCTCTTACGCCGCTTTCTCTGGTATAATCCTGTATGATTCTTTCCAGCACTTTATCATTGATGCGGAAATTGCTGCTCTTTAATCCATGCAGTTCTTTTTGTTTGGGCAGCAGGTGACGCCTGGCGATCTCTATCTTCTCTTCAACGGCATAACCGCTAAGGTCGATAATCTCGAGCCGGTCACGCAGGGCAGGCTGAATATTCTGCAGGTTATTAGCGGTGGCAATGAACAGCACCTTGCTCAGGTCATATTCCATCTCCAGGTAATTATCATAGAAGCTATGATTCTGCTCGGGGTCCAGTACTTCCAGCAAGGCTGAAGAAGGGTCGCCGCGAAGATCATTGCCTACTTTATCGATCTCATCCAGTATCATCACGGGATTGGATGACCTTACTTTTCTTATAGATTGCAATATCCTTCCCGGCATAGCACCGATATAGGTCTTGCGATGTCCTCTTATTTCGCTTTCGTCGTGCAGACCGCCTAAACTCAGCCGAACATACTTCCTGCCAATAGCTGAAGCAATACTTCTTCCCAGCGAGGTTTTACCAATACCCGGAGGGCCTATAAAACAAAGTATCGGACTCTTCATATCTCCTTTTAATTTCAATACCGCGAGATACTCGAGTATCCTTTCCTTTATCTTCTGCATACCGTAATGATCGGTATCGAGCGTACTCTTCGCTTTTTTAAAATCGTAATGGTCCTCTGTATATTCTTCCCAGGGAAGTTCAAGCATCAGGTCGAGGTGATTGTATACCACAGAATAATCAGGCGTGCTGGGATGCATCCTCTCTAATTTCTCCACGCCTTTCCTGAACATTTCTTTGGCAGTCTCCGGCCATTTCTTGGCTTCGGCTTTTTTCTGCATCTCTTTTACTTCCTGCACATTGCTGTCACCACCCAGTTCTTCCTTGATACTTTTCAGTTGCTGCTGGAGGAAATATTCCCGTTGCTGTTTATCTATCTCTGTTTTTGTCTTGGTCGTTACTTTATTCTTCAGCTCAGCGAACTGTAATTCTTTTTGCAGTAGTTGCATCAGCAGGTCGGCCCTTTGCCTGATCTGTCCGAGCTCCAGTAATTTTTGTTTCTCTTTTATATCGGTATTGAGGTTACTGGAAACAAAATGTATCAGGAAAGAAGGATTTTCAATATTGCGGAGGATGATGGAAGCTTCTGCCGGGATATTAGGCGACAGCTGTACAATATCGGCCGCGAGATCTTTGATATTCGCCACATAAGCATTGAAGTCTTCGTCCTTTGGTGATTCCTCTTCTTCAAGTTTCGTAATCTTTGCTTTAAAGTAAGGCTCGTCACCAATGATGGATTCAATAAGAAAACGGCTCTTGCCTTGTATAATGATCGTGGTACCCCCATCGGGCATTTTTATCAGCTTCACTATTTTGGCGACGGTACCGACATTTTCAAGATCCTTCGTGGAGGGATCTTCAATGGTTGTATCTTTTTGAGCAATCACACCGATAAGTTTATCACCGCGATAGGCATCAGTCACTGCCTTTATACTTTTATCACGACCCACCGTTATCGGCAATACAACACCCGGAAATAATACGGTATTACGGAGAGGTAAGAGGGCCAGTTCGTCAGGGACTTCGATACCATTGGGATCATCCTGGTCGCTTTCATTAAGAGGAATGATGGGCAAAAAATCCATTTCATCTTCAGAGCGCAGCAAAAATTGTTCTAAATTCTTCATAATCAAAGCTTCTATTCAATCTGTCCTTTCCACTTAACCAATAGGCAAGGCGGTAAAAGTATAATCCAAATCCAGTATTGCCAAGATTTGTGCCCGATAAAAAGAAACTGACAAAATATGTATTGAGTAAATATTCATAAAAAGCCCGCTGTGTCTAAGTCGGAACTTCGCACAACGGGCCGTTTCAAAGGGAATTGATCCTTATAAGGCTAGTCCCACGGATACCTGGAATCCCTGACTCTTCCATTTATCGTCATCGGTCAGGTCATTAATATTATTTAAGCCAACGACATATCGTGCATTTACGCGGATCGCAGCCAATTTGAATTGAACACCGCCGAGCATGCTGAAGTCGCCTTTTTTGAATGCTTCGCCACCATTTTGTACAACAGTTTTGCTGTTGTCGATCAGGATACCGAATTGTGGTCCCGCCTGTAAGGACAGGAAGCTCCCGATCAATTTGTAGTTAACCACCAGCGGGATGGAGAGATAATTGAGTTTTACATTGGCATTGCCATCAAAAACATCATTGTAAATGTTCTTGTAGTTGCTATCTACCCGCGTAGAATACTGGTTCCATAAAAGCTCGGGCTGGATGACAAATTTGTTGCCCGCCCTTATTTCCATAAAACCGCCGAGATGATAACCATACCGGAACTGGTCGGTGAAAGATTTACCCTGCATTTTGGTAATGTTGGCCCCCGCTTTAACACCAAGATGGAACTGGGCCATCATAGCATGGCCGATCAATAATGCAGCGAACAGTGAAAGGAGTTTTGTTTTCATGTGATGACTTTTTAGTTTTTGGCTCATGGTATCCGTCACACGATCGTTTTGATCAGAAGATCCTGCACGGTTTTCATGGGCATACAGTAAAATAATTCGAAGAAAAATGAACGAAGAAAATTTTCAAGGATAATGCCAGTAACCCAACAGTCCTGTTAAAAGTTTCATTCCCGGGAGTAAGTCATTCCTACAACACAAAATGTAACCACGTCATTGCATTTCGAATGTGAAGATTTTCTAAAATTCAAAAAAGATGCAACCATTGAATTTTTCCCGCAAAGGCGCGAAGCCGCAATTCGGAGGAATTTATCGGAAACTTTTTTCTTCTTTGCGTCTTAGTAACCTGGCGTCCTTACGTGAGACTACAAATCTTTTTAAAACATAAACCCTGCATTCACGGAGAAGATCGTATTGAAATGCCTTGAAGAGGCGGGGAAGAAATAATCAACGGCAAATTGAGGCTGGATAAAGAATTTACCCAATGAATACTCTGCGCGGAGATATAATGTAAGTGAAAGCGGTTGGAACTTCAGTTCATCATCGAGGTAAAAATTATCGGTATTGCTCAGCACATTGCTGGTATTGCGCACAAGCGGAACATAAGTGGTGGATGACTGGTTGAAACCAAACTTTTGTGTACCGCTGGTAAAACTTATTTGCGGTGTGAAGCGGATATGATCGCGGTAGGTGAACACGTCAAGCCAGTAAAAATCATGACGCACCGAAGCCATAACCGAAAGGTCGCTGATAGTTTCTTTGGTATTGATATAAGTGAACCCTCTTCGTCGCAAACGTAGGTCCTGGATGATCGTCTCTCTTTCTTCGTATTCAGTACGGCTTCCCCAACCATAGCTCAACGCAAGTGTTGGCCTTACCCACCATTTACGGTAAGTGAAATACGCGTAGAGCTCATTTTGAATAGGCGTAGTGTAAAAAGAAAGCGAGTCTTTGGTGAAAAAACGGGTAAAGGATATGCCGGCCGCTATTCTTTTGTTCTTTAGATAATCAAAGGATGGCGTGATCCCGGTTTGAAAAAAGTTCATGTTCGTTCCATCATCGACGATATAACCAGTAGCAGTAAGACCCAAACCACTTTTGTGATAATATCCAATGGTCGGCGAATAGGTAAGCTTCTTTGAAGTGGTTACATCGTAATTGGTCTTGCTCTCAAAATTATAATAGCCTTTCCCTGCCGATATACTGAACAGCAAATAACTATGGGGTGATAGAATGGAATCCATGAACGCATCAAAGTCCTGGAACAACTCATCATAGTTGAGGGTAGTATCGATCAGTTCAAGATCTTTATCTTTTGGAGCAATAGATGTATCCGACGGGTTGCCTTGTGCCTGCGCGGCAGCAACCAGCAATAGCAGGGCCGGTAATATTGACCATCTTTTACACATCAGGCAGTCGTTCCGCAGATGCGGTTGGGCTGTTAGTTCTCCCGGAATTTCGGGCTTTTAAGACTTTAAGGTTAATTAAAAGTTTAATTCGCTGCTTATCAACAAAAAAACGAATTGTTGCCGGAATTATTGAGTCAGAGGTATTACTTCCTGAACCACATAGGCACATAGGCCACAGAGAAATACTCACATAGGAACTCCTATGTGTAATCTATGTCCCTAAGATCCTATGTGGTTCAAATATTTGTACCCGCTCAAAGGATCAGCTTAATTCCAGAACAGTGATCTCCGGCAAGATGCCTACCCTTCCCGGATAACCCAAAAAGCCAAATCCCCTGTTCACATAAAGTTTTTGAGCGGGCCGGTCCTCCTGCTGGTAAAGTCCTGCCCACTCTTTGTAAACATACTGAACCGGACTCCACTTGATCCCCGGTATCTCTAAACCAAACTGCATACCATGCGTATGGCCGGACAACATAAGATCAATATCCGGATAGGATGTTAGCACCTGTGCTTTCCAGTGTGATGGATCATGGCTCATCAAAATTTTAAATGGGATATTTTCCGAACCGGTATAAGCTTTTTGGAGATCCCCATATTTGGGAAACCTGGCTTTTGCGCTCCAGTTCTCAACACCCAGCACCGCGATCTTATCAGCACCTTTTTCCAATATGGCATGCTCATTCATCAACAACCGCCAGCCTAATTGCCGGTAAACGCCTTTCAATTTTTCCAGGTTGGCCTTTTTATCAGCCTCGAGATCCCATCTCACATAATCACCATAATCGTGATTACCCATCACTGCATAAATGCCCATCGGCGCCTCCAGTTTATCGAAGACATCCATATAATCATCCATCTCTTCAGCCTTATTATTGACCAGGTCACCGGTAAAAAGAATAAGATCAGGTTTCTCATTCATAACTTTTTGCACCCCGCTGGCAACTGCCTTTTTATTGGTAAAACTTCCGGAATGAATATCTGATAGCTGCACGATCTTCAAACCGCGGAAGGACGCAGGGAGGTTAGCATAGTTAAGTTTCACCCTTCTGACCCGGTAACTGTATTTATTGCCAAAACCATAAAGTAAGCTGCCAAACAAAACACTTCCCGCAGCCATACCAGTCCAGCTAAGAAAGAGTGACCGTGAAATTCTTTCTGCCTCTTCGATATTTTCCTTTCCCCTTCTTGAAGAAAAAAGTTTTCCGGCGATCCATTGTATACCTCGGCGCAGGTCGTCCGCCAAAAAGAAAATAGAGGCCACGATCTTTGAAAAGAATAAGCCAGCGATAATGGCAAAAACAACAGAACGGCCCCGCCAGTTCTTTTCAGCTATGTATGGCAGTAGTAACAGAACTATGATAGCAGCAATAGATAACACCCAGTAGCTGACGTGGATAATGGTCCTTGTGCGGGCAGAAGCAGAATAAGTGACAGCTTTCAATGCCTGGAAAAAATAAATATCCAGCAGCAGCATAAAACCGATCAGCATCCACCAGAGGGGAGAATTTCGCATAATTATTCTTTGTAACCGCTGAGGACCTGGTTTAACTAAGCCCTGAGCATGTCGAAGGGTCAAATTTAGTTCTGAAACCTCAGTGGCACTTACTTTTGTCTGTTCAAACCCACATTATGAAGTTTACCTTTTACGGGCATTCCTGTTTTCTGGTTGAAACAATTGGAAAGAAGTTATTGTTCGACCCTTTTATCACTCCAAATGAACTGGCCAAAAATATTGAGATCAATTCCATAGACGCCGACTATATCCTTGTTTCGCACGGTCATTTTGATCATATCGCCGACTGCGTGGCACTCGCACAAGCCACCAATGCGAAAGTGATCTGTAATTGGGAGATCTACGAATGGCTGGGTAAACAAAAAGTTTCCAATGCCCACCCCATGAATACAGGTGGTAAGCGGGAGTTTGATGGCTTCACCGTTCGCTGCACTGCTGCCCAGCATTCCAGTGGTCTGCCGGATGGCAGCTATGGAGGGAATCCAATGGGATTTATCATTAGCAGTGCAGAAGGAAGTTTTTATTATAGTGGTGATACGGCGCTCACGATGGATATGCAACTAATACCCAAATGGGCAAAACTAAATTTTGCGGTCTTACCCATTGGCGACAATTTTACCATGGACTATGAAGATGCGGCAGAAGCAGCCAGGATGATCGATTGTAAAACGGTGGTGGGTGTGCATTACGACACTTTTGGTTTTATCAGGATCGATCATCAAAAAGCAAAACAAGTGTTTGAAAAAGCCGGGTGCCTATTGCACCTGCCGGGTATCGGAGAAACAATTACACTTAAATAAAACATTTCCTGCAGGAATAGCGGTCTATGGCAAGAATCATCGGTGTAGCAAATCAGAAAGGAGGCGTAGGTAAAACCACTACCGCAATTAACCTGGCGGCGAGTTTTGCCGTACTTGAATACAAAACATTGCTGGTAGATGGCGATCCACAGGCCAATAGCACAACGGGTGTTGGCTTTGACCTGCACAATGTCACCCAAAGTCTTTACGACTGCATGGTGAATGAGTCAAAGGCCAGGGAAGTGGTATTAAAAACAGAGATCCCCAATCTCGATCTTATCCCCTCTCATATCGATCTCGTAGGCGCCGAAATTGAAATGATCAATTATCCCAACAGGGAAATGGTTTTGAAGAATATCCTGAATGCCGTAAGGGAAGATTACGATTTTATCATTATTGATTGCTCCCCCTCACTGGGACTTATCACGGTAAATGCCCTGAGCGCAGCCGATTCAGTGGTAGTGCCCGTACAATGCGAGTTCTTTGCACTGGAGGGTTTGGGCAAATTGTTGAACACGATCAAGATCGTACAGGGCCGGCTGAATACCGATCTTGTTATCGAAGGTATCCTCATGACGATGTATGATGGACGCCTGCGTCTATGCAACCAGGTGGTCAGTGAAGTGCGCCGTCATTTTGATGATATGGTTTTCAGCACCATAATCCATCGTAATGCCCGTTTAGCAGAAGCACCCAGCGCCGGGAAACCGGTCATATTATACGATGCCAACAGTAAAGGCTCCATGAATTATCTTAATCTTGCCAAGGAGATCCTGCAAAAGAACGATTTGACGAAGATTAAAAATGAAGAAAGGATATTGGAGTTATAAGTTTATAGTTTGTAATTTGTAGTTGGTAGTTTATGCTAATTTTGACGCCAATACTTATAAATGACTCCAGGCGTTAACTACAAACTATAGACTACTAACTACAAACTTATCATGTCTACTCCCAAACAAAATAAGGACCTGCTTGGAAAAGGTATTCGTTCCCTTTTGCAAAGCATTGATGCCGATCTCAAGACAACCACTGGCCAATTAAAGCAAACAGTAGTGGAGAATGCAACAGGTATCAACCGTATTTCTGTTGATGATGTGGAGGCCAATCCAAAACAACCGCGCCGCGATTTTGATGAGAATACGCTAAATGAATTATCAGAGTCCATAAAGCTTCACGATATCATTCAACCTATAACAGTTACCCGGCTTGCTTCGGGCAAGTACCGTCTTATTTCAGGTGAAAGAAGATTAAGAGCGACAAGATTGGCCGGGATAAAAGATATCCCTGCTTATGTAAGACAGGCCAATGATTCGCAACTGCTGGAGCTTGCATTGCTGGAGAACCTGCAGCGGGAGGACCTCAATGCAATGGAAGTTTCGCTGAGCTATAAGAGAATGATGGAAGAACTGGATTATACACAGGAACAAGTGGCCGAGAGAATGGGCAAAGACAGGAGTACGGTTGCCAATTTTATCCGTTTACTTAAGCTTCCCCCCGATATACAGTTAGCCGTACGTAACGGGGAATTAAGTATGGGGCATGCGAGAGCTTTGATAAACGTTGACACAGTAGATAAACAACTTTATATTTTCACGGAGATAAAAGAGAAAGGACTTTCTGTCCGCCAGACAGAGGCCCTTGTCCGCAACCTGTACAAGGAGAGCGGCGTTGTTAAAAAAACTTCAAAAAGCCATTTGCCTCCCGCTTTTCAACGGATAGAAGATAAATTAGCATCTCATTTCAGCACCCGGGTAAAACTCAGACATAGCCGCAATGGCAGCGGCCATATCATCATCGAATATTATTCCGCGGAAGAACTGAATAAAGTACTCAGGCAAATGAATGCACCTCTCGATTAACAAAAGAGAGGTTGTTATGAAGATCCATCCATCAAACAAGATATTTATTTTCGTGCTGCTGTTTTCCTGCAGCCAATTGCTATTACATGCACAGGAGCCTGTCAAAACGCCTGCTACCGATTCAGTACCCACTAAGATCATAGGCGCTGAAAAAATACCCGCGACCAAAAGATCAGCCAACAGATACGATTCATCTATTAAAGCACATAGCCCCCGGAAAGCCGCATTGCGATCGGCAGTGCTGCCGGGCCTCGGACAGATCTATAACAAAAAATATTGGAAGCTGCCGATCATTTATGGAATAATGGGAACAAGTGCCGGGATATTTATTTTCAATCTTAAGCAATATAAGGACACAAGATTTGCTTATCGTGTGAAATACAATATGCGGGTGAACCGAACCGACTCTGCGCTTTACGTCAAAATAAAAGATAACCTGAAACCTTTGGGGGAAGAATCACTTCGGTTCTATCGAAACCAATACAGGCGGGATATAGATTATTCTGCGCTTGTGTTTATCCTTCTCTGGGGATTGAATATAGTGGATGCTGCGGTAGATGCCCATCTCAAAGGATTTGATGTCAGTCCCGATCTCAGTCTTTATTTCAAACCCGGATACAGCGAACTCGCAGGCACTAATGGGCTCAGCCTGGTCTTGAAGATCGGTCGCTAAAATTTGAGGCTTATCCGCAAGCGCTAAGAAACCGGGATTCGCTAAGATTTGCCTCGCGTTACTTTGCGACCTTGCGCCTTTGCGGTTGAACAACAGTTTAATTGTCTTATAAAATCAGTACCAGTACGGGTACCAGCCGGAGGTTTAATAACTACATTTGTTACATAGCTGGTAAGACGGTGAGACGGTAAGTTTAAGACACATTGAGAATCACTTCCCGCCTTTCCGTCTTCCCGGCAAGGTTCGATTCACATCGCCGCATACTAAAGCAATCTAAAAAGCACGTAATGAAAATAGCCTTGATCGGTTATGGAAAAATGGGCAAAGCCATCGAGGAGATCGCCCTGCAAAGAGGGCATCAGGTCGCACTGATCATCGATCAACCCAACCTCCATGAATTTACAAGAGAAAATATGGCGACAGTGGATGCTGCCATTGAATTTACCGGGCCACACAGCGCTTTGGAGAATATAAAAAAATGTCTCGAATGGGATGTTCCTGTTGTTTGCGGCTCCACCGGGTGGACAGAAAGACTGGAAGAAATGAAGATCAAATGTGCCGATAAAAATGGCTCTTTTATTTATTCCAGTAATTACAGTGTGGGAGTTAATATTTTCTTTGAACTTAATAAAAGGCTGGCCGCACTGATGGCCGACCATAAAGAATATGAAGTGTTGCTGGAGGAAATACACCATACACAAAAAAAAGATGCACCCAGCGGTACGGCTATTACCCTCGCGGAACAAGTGCTTGCCTCGATAAAACGAAAAAAGAAATGGGTGAATGAACTCAGTGATAACCCGGAGGACCTTGAGATCATCAGCCGGCGGGTGGATCCCGCTCCCGGAACGCATAGCGTAAAATATTCTTCTGCTATCGATGATATCG
>DATLCB010000137.1:0-8171 GCA_035526625.1 Chitinophagaceae bacterium | reverse complement strand
CCTTCTCCTGTGCGATCAGGGAGAAGGGCACCAGCAACGCAAGTGCAGTAGCCAGTACGGCGGTCCTTACCCAGTTTTGTTTCATACGATTTTATTTTTTATTAATGAACTACGTTAAATTTCGTAGTCAAATATAAAGACTATTTTTGAAATACGAAATGTTTCGGAAACGTTAAAGGCGGGGCAGTTTTTGAACGGAAAAATCAGCGGATAGACGGATTTAATGCTTCATATGTCTCTGATATTTAAAGTAATTTCCTTACCGCTTCGATCACGCCATTTAAATTACTTGCATCCTGGCCACCAGCAGTAGCCAAGGTTTTTTGACCGCCGCCGCCGCCTTTGATCATGGGAGCAATATGTTCTTTAATTATCTTACCTGCATCAAGATCCTTTGCCGCAGCAACCGTTTCCGAAATGCCCACCGCCACAAAGGGTTTGCCCCCAATATTGACACAAAGCACAGCAACATGATCCCGAAGATGGTTTTTCAGATCCAGGCAAAGCTTTTTTAAGGCATCGGCATTGCCGACCTCAATAATATCCCCTACAAAATTTACCCCGTTAATGATCTCATCTTTTTGCAGCAATTCATTACGGATCCCCACCAACTGTCTTGCCTCCATCACATCGAGATGCTTTTTTAATTCCGCATTCTCTGCTTGCAGATTGATGAGCGCTTTTTGAATATCCTTTGGATTTTTCAGGCTCTCCCGAATTACACCGATCATATCCAGTTGCTCATTTACGTGATCTTCTGCCTCTTTGCCGCACAGAGCTTCTATTCTACGAACACCTGCCGCTACCGCAGCCTCGCTGGTGATCTTGAAAAAACCTAATTCGCCCGTGGCGCCCACATGAGTGCCACCGCAAAGCTCGACCGAATAACCCGGATCGATGATCACTACCCGCACTACATCACCATACTTCTCACCAAAAAGCGCCATAGCACCGAGCTGTATCGCTTCGTCTTTTGGCATTTCTTTTATCACAACAGGAATATTCTCCCTAATTTTTTCATTCACCAATTTTTCAACCTTACTGATCTCTTCATCTGTTACTTTGGCAAAATGGGAAAAGTCAAAACGAAGATGCTCTTCATTGACCAGCGATCCTTTCTGAGCTACATGGGTCCCCAACACTTTTCTCAGCGCAGCATGAAGTAAGTGAGTGGCCGAATGGTGTAACTCCGTATTTTTTCTTTTTAACACATCTACTTTAGTTGTCACTTCACCTGATAGGTCACCGGGAATTGATTCG
Organism: Chitinophagaceae bacterium; assembly: GCA_035526625.1. Classification (GTDB taxonomy): domain Bacteria; phylum Bacteroidota; class Bacteroidia; order Chitinophagales; family Chitinophagaceae; genus JJ008. Next base: position 6,911 of record DATLCB010000137.1, on the reverse strand, counting down.
ACAAAATGAATGATAAGATCATTATCCTTTTTGGTATCAATGATCGTGAATCGTGAATCGTTAATCGTGAATATGCCCCTGTCGCCCACCTGGCCGCCGCTTTCAGCATAAAAAGGTGTTTGATCCAGTACGACCTGGTACAGTTCTTTGCCTTTGGCTTTTACTTTTCTGTATTTTAAAACAGCCGCCTTTGATTCGAGGCAATCATAACCTACAAATTTAGTTAAGCCTTCTTTTAACACGACCCAATCTTCCGCATCAACGGTTGTTGCGGCACGACTACGGTCTTTTTGTTGCCGCATTTCAGCTTTGAATCCTGCTTCGTCGATAGACAATTTATTTTCAGCAGCTATAAGCTGGGTCAGGTCAAATGGAAAACCATAAGTATCATATAACTCAAAAGAGTCTTTTCCAGAAATACTCCCATTAGCAACCAGGTCATCAACTTTTTTTAACCCTTTATCCAACGTGCGTAAAAAACCTTCCTCCTCTTCCTTCACCACTTTAGCAACAAAATCAACCTGCTTTTGCAATTCAGGAAATACATCTTCAAACTGCTTTGCGAGAACAGGGACCAGTTGTGTCAGCAATGGTTGCTTGAAATCGAGGTAGGAATAATAATACCGAACCGCCCTTCTCAATACTCTCCTGATCACATAACCTGCTCCTGTATTTGAAGGCAATTGTCCATCTGCAATAGTAAAACTGATAGCCCTGATATGATCAGCTATCACCCTGAATGCGATACTTTCCTTTTCGTCTGTGTTCTTATAAGTTTTATTGACGATCTTCCCCGTTTCAGCAATGGTACCGGAAAAAACATCTGTATCATAATTACTTTGCTTACCCTGCAACACTCTAACCAGTCTTTCCAAACCCATACCCGTATCCACATGCCTGGCAGGTAATTGTTCGAGCGTACCGTCCTTCTTCCTGTTGAACTGGATAAATACATTATTCCATATCTCCATCACCATGCCGGTGTCATCATTATTAACCAGTGCATGTCCGTCGTTATTTGCTTTAACGCGGGTGTCATAATGTATCTCGGTACAAGGGCCACAGGGACCGCTATCTCCCATTTCCCAGAAATTATCTTTCTTATTTCCATTGATGATCCTGTCTTCCGGTATCCATTTCTTCCATTCATTGTAAGCCTCTTCATCACGTGGCAATCCTTCTTTTTCATCTCCTTCAAAAATGGTGACATATAAACGGTCCTTATCCAATCCATACGTTTTAGTCAGCAATTCCCAACTCCATTGTATCGCTTCTTTTTTAAAATAATCGCCAAAACTCCAGTTACCCAGCATCTCGAACATGGTATGGTGATACGTGTCCACGCCTACTTCTTCAAGATCATTATGCTTGCCGCTTACCCGCAGGCATTTTTGCGTATCGGCAACACGTGGGTGAGCAGAACTTTTATTCCCCAGGAAAAAATCCTTGAACTGGTTCATACCCGCATTGGTGAACATGAGGGTAGGATCATTCTTGACCACAATGGGTGCTGAGGGAACTATCGCATGTTCTTTTGAGCGAAAAAAATCGAGAAAGGTTTTTCTTATTTCATTTGAAGTCATACAGTCAGTCTGGATCAAATTATTTACTTGTCGTTTTTACTATAACCCAACCCGTTAAACTGGGTTGATTTTTGCTGTTTAACGGGCTATATTTGCCTGCTTGCCTGAAGTCAGGTCTTCCCACCAATAGTTGGGCATGCTTGCCATAGTTTCGCATAGCTGGTACGAAGGCAGGCAAAGGTAAAATATTCAGGGCGCATTCCGGACTGAACGGTTAAGGCTTCTGCATGAAGAAAATCAAGTATTACTATAATACCAATACGCTTCGCTACGAAAAGCTGGAAACCCCGTTGCGGGTAAAACTATTGCGGATCTTTGGCTTTGTAGCGGCGGCCCTGGTGACTGCGGCATTTATATCTTATTTAGCTTTCCAGTTCATCGGCTCCCCACAGGAAAGGATCTTACAACAGCAAAACAAAGCTTTAAGAGATAATTACAAGGACCTGGAAGATACCCTCGAGTCTATCGGCCGCCAGATGAAAGAACTTGAAAAAAGAGACAACGATGTGTACCGCGCCATCTTTGAAGCAAGCCCCATACCTGATAGTGCCCGGGCCAAAGAGCTCGAAGAAAGGCAGGAAATAGCAAAAGTGGAAAAGATAAAAGATCACCAGCTCGTTGCATCTATCACCAACACCATTAATAACCTTAACAGCCGGATCACGGCACAAAAAAATTCTTACAACGAAGTAGAGGACCTGGTGAAGAACAAGGAACAGTTACTTGCCCATACACCCGCGATTCAGCCAGTCAGCAATAAGGACCTTAACCGTATTGCATCAGGATTTGGATATCGTATCGACCCGGTATATAAAACAACCAAGTTTCATGCAGGTCTTGATTTTTCCGCGCCACAGGGTACGCCAATATATGCGACGGCCAACGGCACCGTATCCATATCGGGTAATACCGGTAATGGATATGGCAACCATGTCATCATTAAACATGGTTATGGCTATGAAACATTATATGGCCACATGGTAAGGGTAAAAGCAAGTGTTGGCAGGGATGTAAAAAGAGGTGAGATAATTGGCTGGGTAGGCAGCACGGGTAAAAGTACAGGGCCACACTGCCATTATGAAGTACATAAGAATGGTGAAAAGATCGACCCTATTTATTTCTTTTATAATGATCTTACTCCTGAACAATTTGACCTCTTGTTAAAAAAAGCAGCTGCCAGCAACCAGAGCTTCGATTAGTTAATGGCAATGGTGAGCAGACAAGCCCTAACTTCTAATTTTCCACACACCTGCCTGGATTGTTTCATATAAAGCATAGGGTAGTACCTTTACAGGAATGGCAAAATCTTTATCACAAATAACATTTGATTTTGTAGAGCCCGGGGAAGCGGAAAATGTACAATCTATCACACCTTCAGTCATACAGGAGAACATAAAAACACAGATAGTGGAGAAGCCAGCCGACAAGGAGAAGAAGGAAGAAAAAAATGAGCCGTCCTGGTCTCCTGTAACAGGGAAAAGAGGACGCAAATCGCTTAAAGAGATCAGTGTAAATGCTGACCTTGTGCAGATACCCGAAGATGAAATCCTTTTCAAGAAACAATATTATTCGATCGGTGAAGTAGCTACGATGTTCCGGGAGAACCAATCGCTGATCCGTTATTGGGAAACAGAATTCGACATTCTTCAACCACGAAAAAACCGCAAAGGTGATAGGTTCTTTCGCCCTGTTGATATCAAGAACCTTGTTATGATCTATGACCTGCTGCGCCGGCGTAAGTTCACGATCGAAGGCGCAAAGGATTATTTGAAAAAGAACAAGAAGGCAGAGGAGAAATTCGCCATGATGCAGTCGCTGGAAAAGATCAAAGGGTTCCTGCTGGAGCTCAAAGCAAACCTTTGATCAATAAGCAATATGCAATTGACTATAGTTATCTATCCCTGTTTTTAATTGCTCTTTCACCATGGTTTTGACTTTCGCTTTGCCCATTGCAAATTGCCAATTGAGCAGCTTGCAACTTTAACAGTCCCGCTCCCATCTTTCTCCTGTTCCCCTTTACATTTGTCCTTTAAGATGATGCTATGAAGAAGTTTTTGCCCGTTTTTATCCTTGCCCTTTTGCTGGCTACCCTTGGAAAAGCCCAGGACCAATACCAGGTGTTGGTAGAGAGACCAAATGAAAAATCTTTTAAAGGCATCATCTCCCGTGATGTATTACTGAAGGACACATCTTTTAAATGGTATGCGGAGGCTCAGAAAATATATACACCTAACCCAGGTGCTGTTGAAGCATTACAGCAAAAGAAGGATACTATCCAGTTGCTGGTCTTCATGGGTACCTGGTGTGAAGATTCTCATTTTGTTATTCCCCGCTTTTTCAAACTGGCGGATGCCGCAGGATTTAAAGATGAACGTATCACGCTTATCGGGGTAGACAGGGCGAAGAAAACGCTTAGTCATCTTGCGGAAGCACTGAATGTGAAGAATGTCCCAACGATCATTGTAATGCAAAACGGAAAGGAGAAAGGCAGGGTGATTGAGTATGGTACTTCCGGTTCCTTTGATAAAGACCTTGCTGAAATCCTGAAAAGCTTTTAATCTTTAGTGATCCTTACATCTGTACTGGCTCCCGCGATCTCAATTTTCAATTTTTCCAGCAACTTCAGGCTTGACAGGTTCACATCCTGCCTGATGGAATTGAATTCCTGTATAGTAAGGGGCGCAGTATAATAATCAGAAAGTATAATCACAGCAGTACCTGTTATTTCAGATAAATACACATTAGCGCTTTCTACTTCTTTCCGGCCGACGATCTCCTTTATATTCCCGATCAATTGTTCAATCGCTACTGCCGGAGTTTGCAAACCGATCTCCAGTTTCAAATCGCCTCTACGCTGAGAACGCAATGAAAGATTATCCAGCACACTATCCACCATTTGCTTATTAGGAACAGTAACAAATGTCTTTTGATCTGTCCGGATCCGCGTGCTCCTTAAACCGATCCGCTCAACCGATCCTGTTATGTTGAGCACTTTTACCAGGTCGCCGGTGATAAATGGCTTATCAAAAAAGATAATAAACGAGGCGATCAGGTTCTCCAGGCTTTCCCGCAAGGCTAATGCAATAGCAGCGCCGACGATGCTTAAACCCGTAAGCAACCCGCCGATATTCAAGCCAAATGCAAAACGTAAAACGAGCATTATGCCAATAATGACAAGGATCACCTTGAAAAAATCCTTGAAAAAAACGATCAGCTGGTTATCCGATTGATCAGGCGTTAGGTTCGCCCTCTTTTCGAGTATCAGCGCAACAAAGTCAATGATGCGAAGAAGCAAAGCTGTAAATGAAACGATCAGTATAATGCGGCCAAGGCAATGTACTATGGCCTTTACGGTGTAACGGTACACTTCTGCATTTAGTTCAAGTGGGAAGTTCAGCTTGTATAACGCTACGATAGATGTAAGGATGGCGAGGAACAAACCCAATGGCTTGACTACCAGGTTTACAAACGATCTCTTATCTACATCTTTCCATACCTGGTGAACGAGACGATACAGCAGACCCGCAAGATAACGGGAGATGAATCTATTGAGCAACCAGACAAAAAGTATGACACCTGCGACGATAAAATAATTCTTAACAGGATTGCCCATCCATATTTGTTCCAGGAAATCATTCATGCCCGCCGTAATTTATACAGTAAAAATATCGAATCCGGTTAAGATATAGCTTTACCGAAGAGAATAGATATAGATGCAGTTCTCATTGGGGGCACAGTCGTTCTTCAAAGCATATATTTTCGATGAACTGAAATTAAATGCTTTGCTTCCCCTGATCGCTTCCGGCATTCTCCACTCATCCACAAGGAAGGTATTGATCTCATAGCGGAAAAGTGAATCGGTCTTTGATCCAAAAATATATTTCCCGCTTACTTTAAAATTTTGCCACTGCTGGATAAGGATACCATTTTTCAATCCCCCGAAATAATCAAAAACATAAGCACCTTTAACAGGATCATAGAGATAAACATACTTATTCTCGTCCAGGATCTTCACCGGTGAGACCGACTGCCCAAGCAGGAGGCGAAAGTCCGGCGTCTCCTGTAAAAGTGTACCATCCTCATCCAGTTTTTTCAATTTGGCCTCGAGTTCATCATAGACCCAGATCTTATTGTCGTAGGACTGGCCTATAGCTCTTGCCTGCAATATGCCTTGCTTCCTGAGATCAACCATATTCACCACATTCAGAAAACGATCAAGCATAACTACGGTGGCGAAATCCTTATAGTATAGTAATACCTTGAGTGGGTTGGAAACATCGATGAGTGATGCCTGGCCAAATTTCTTTACATCGTTATAAACCGCCACGGAGTCCCCATTTGAATCGAACTTCTTTACCTGGTTACGACTATTGAGTATATAAATATTGTCTAGGTTATCAACTGTAAAGTCAACTATATCCCCCCTCACTATTTTAAACTGGCGAAAGACCGTATCACTCTGCGACCATCCCCAGGTCCAAACCATTGAAAAGAAAAATATGAAGGTTGCTTGTTTCATTGATCAAAACTTCCAGATTCCTGATTCCTTATTATTTTGTCGTCCTTGCCCTTATATGACTTCAGTTCCAGTGCCTCCCCATCAAAGATGGCGTAAGTAAAATAGCGTATCCAGTCACCAAGGTTGATATACCTGCTGTCCAGAGGTCTGCCAGGATCAGAGAGACGATAATCAACAGGGAGGTGTCTATGACCAAAGACGAAAAAATCTATCTTTTTTTGCTTTAATATTTCTTTTGCATAGATAATAAGCCATTCTTTGTCCTCACCGAGGAAGATTTCTTCTGCGGCGCCCGTTTGTATCCTGCTGCGACGGCTCATATAATTAGCGAGGCCCATACCGGCGACCGGGGGCAAAATGCCGAACATCCATTTACTGACAGGATTCCGGAATACTTTTTTTAATCTTTTATATCCATGATCGCCCGGACCCAATCCATCTCCATGACCTATCAAAAACTTCTTTCCACTCCTTTCAAATTCCCTTGGTTCAAAATATACCTGGATATTCAATTCTTCCTGGAAATAATCCCTTACCCACATATCGTGGTTGCCTACAAAAAAATGCATGGGGATGCCGGCATCAGTTAACTCAGCCAGCTTTCCCAGTAATCTTACATGACCTTTGGGAACTACTTTGCGGTACTCATACCAGAAGTCGAACATGTCTCCGACCAAAAAGATCTCAGCAGCGTTATTCTTTATCTCATCCAGGAATTTAACGATGATCTTTTCTCTTTCCAGGCTGCTGGCATGGTCGGGTGCGCCGAGGTGAAAATCGGAGAGAAAGTATATTTTTTTATCGTGAGG
>DATLCB010000136.1:0-14868 GCA_035526625.1 Chitinophagaceae bacterium | reverse complement strand
AGCAGGTACTCCAGGATATTCAGTTGGATCACCAAGATGTGTTTCATCTCCTACAGATCATTATCGTTCTTTCCAAACAGGGATCTGGTCTGACATAACAACCTGGGAATCCTCACCTGATTATTCAACCTGGTCTCCGGCGACACTTATACCCACCAGCCTTGCTAACACAATTACTATACAAAGCCCACACACAGTTACAGTTTCCGCAAATGCCAGCGCTGATCAGTTGATCGTTTCCGCAGGAGCAACCTTAGAACATTCAGGTGGAATATTCACTATCGAAGACGGAATAGGAGATGATATGGATATTCTAGCCACTGGAGTTCTACTGCTTTCAACGACAGCAATAAGCCCTTCTTTTGGAGCGGGCAACGCGGTAATTAATGTACGTGGTAACGGGATGGTTAGAGTTTCAGCAGCCTCTCTAACGGGATTCGGTACAGGGGTTAATGCAAATAATTATGATTATGAACATCAATCAATACTTGAATACACTTTGTCAACACCTTTTAGTACAGCAAATGTGACATACTTTCCAAATGCAACGAGTGGTGTGATCCCAATTCTCAGAACCACGCAGGCAATAGGTCTTCCAATGGGTGCTGGAACAAATACAACTATTAACGGCGTTTATGAATGTAATGGAAATATTAGTCTTGAATTAGCAGGTACCAAAACTTTCCGTAATGGTATACGGGGAACTGGAACAATAACTGCTTTAGGCACTTCGGGCACTTTTATTATAAACGGAGTAACGGCAGAATTAGGCGGCACTGGCGGTTTGGTAGTACCAGCTTCAGGTTTACAGATAGGAGCGACCACTACAGTTACAATGAGCTCTAACAAAACTGTCACGGGTAATATATCGCTTCTTGCAGATACCTATATTGATCTCGGTGCAAATAATCTGACGGTGACAGGTACAATGAGCAATGCAACCGTTACCAGTTATGTAAGAACCTTAGGTTCCGGGAAATTAACTCTGAATAATGTGAGTACGGGAGCTGGCGGCAAATTGTTTCCGATAGGACGGACAACGATCAACCCTTTATTTATTCAAAGCACAACTACGGCTAATTATTCTGCAAGGATCGTAGAACCTATAACGCCGCCAATAGCTAATTCCAATTATGCAGTTTTGCGAACATGGTACATTACCAGCTCAGCCGCATCACCCTCGGCATTCATCAGTTTTGGTTATACCCCTGCTACAGATTGCGGACCCAGTTATATTAATGCTGGTCCTGTTGAAATTGGTGTGTATGCGGGTGTGGCATGGAATATTCAACAGTCAGGTCTTACGCCGGCAGCCTTCCCTATCGTACCTGGAACTTTTGCTGTTACTAATACCAATCCGATCAATACTTTTACTGCTGGTGGAGAATTCCCATTTGTTATCGCCAACAATGGCGCCATCCTACCACTTGATTATTTTGTAGTAGCAAGGGCTCAAAAAATAAATAACTCAGGCATCATCAGGTGGGATATCGTGGATGCAGATAATGTAAGGAGTTTTGAAGTGCAGCGTTCCTTAAGTGGTTCGGGTTTCCAAACCATCGCTATGGTGAACCCTGTGGTACATCAACTTAATTATAACTATTCCGATGCATCCCTCCAGGCAGGTACGATACTCTATCGTATCAAAGTGAACCGTATGTCAGGCGGCGAAAGGTATTCCAATACCGTGGCCATCATCAACGACAACAAAGGTTTACTGATCACTTCAATGACGCCCAATCCTGTACATACACATACGGCTATTACACTCAGTACTGCCAAAGCGGGGAGGGTCAACTTTGAAATTTTTAATATCAGCGGCCAACGGGTGAAAACCTGGACCTCAGTGGTTGCAGAAGGGACCAATATCATTAAAGTTAGTTTGAACGATATGCCGGCGGGTGTTTACCATCTGCTGGCCAGTGCGATGGATACAAAAACGGTTCTCCGTTTTGTAAAACAGTAAGTACCATTACCCAGACCAATTGCTTATGTAGTCCCGCCACCTGGCGGGACTTTTTTTAAAGATGAATGGTGTATGGAATGCTTACGGCCTGATTTCACGCAAAGACGCCTCCTTTGCGGCTTTGCGTGAAAATGCCTTTACGAACCGTGTCTCGTAGATCTACGAGGAAAATATCCTTCCCTTTCCTTGTATTATTAAAAGTGTCTTTCTAATTTGGCTCTCCGTTCCAATGGGCTTTGCCCGTACCCAACCTCCTCTGGAAAGCCCCTCCATTTTCTTAATGAAAGATCTGTCGTTGTCCTCTTCCTGATGAACAGCCATTAAACTGTTTATAAACCATCCCTATATGAGACAGAATCTTTTGATCGCCCTGGTGCTTTTTGCATCCATCACCAACGCACAGACCGATGATGATAAAGCAGCGCCATTGAATACCCGCTTTTCGCTTGCGTCGGCACCTATGCCTGTTAAAGACGAGAATAAAAGGGACATCCAACTCGGTAGCAGTAAATGGAAGATCACCAGTAATCATCTATGGACCGGTGGTCTTGTTTTTCTAGCTGGTGCCTCCAAAGGTTTCAATGAAACACTGCATTTTCACTGGAAGGAATTCAGGCGCCAGTTCCCAAAGGCTAACCGTGCATGGTTCGATCCTTCGATCAGTTGGAAGAATAAATACAAGAACGGCGATCCCGAAGCCGGGCCTAAATATTTTTTATCTACTTCAGCGCTCATCATGTTCACCGACCAGTACCATTTTAATAATTTCATCAACAAGATGGCCTGGGGTTCTGCGCTCGTAATTAAAATAGGCGAGGGCAAAAAACCGTTTAAGAAATACCTGCTCGACCTGCTGTATTATACGGTTTGTCACCAGGCAGGGTTTGCGACGACGTATTATCCGTTTAGTAAATACAAGGGGAAATAGTAAACAGTTCATAGTTCACAGTTCTTAGTTGTCAGCTGTCAGTTGTCAGCTGTTAGTTATCCGTTGCCTTATCGTGTTTACTTTTTCGCGGAAGGCAGCCAGTTCCGCCTGCTGTTGCTGTATAAAACTGTTATCACTGAGTTTGCCTAACACTTTTTCCATTTCTTTCTCTGTATCATATACTATCCGCCGGAAAGGATTGTTGTAATCTTTGGCTCGTGAATCATAGATGCCTTTTACCATCCACTCTTTTGTATGCAGTGCATCCTGCAAAAGCTGCCCGAATAATTTTCTACTGAAGCGGGCAGGAGAGAGTTTTTTTATCTCCAGTAACGAAGCGACCGCATGCGCCAACTTATCTGCAGCGTATGCCTTGCTTTTATCCGCATAGAATTCGTGCACTTCATCCCAACTACTGATCTTGCCGTTATGAATACTTCTTATTAAGTATCGCACAGCTGCATCTGGCATCAGTTGCCCACCCATATTCTTCCAGCTATTCCTTTCTTTTTTTGATGAGATGAGCTGTTGCAGTTTGCTCCAGGAGAATTGCTTTTGCTTATCTATGTAACTAATGAGCTGCATCGTGCCATAATATGCGATCAGTTCTTTGAACAAACGGTAAGCTTCCGGCACCTTTGTAAGCACTACTTTGCGATGGCCCCATTCAAAACCCTCGGCCAGGATCTCCAGCTTACTTACTTCCTCCGCACTGTTCTCGAGGAGCGATTCTCCTTTCTTAATAAGATCTGCCGGGCTTGTCGAAGTATCAACAGGGGTTTTCTTATGCTGTATCGCCCAGGCTTTCGCCGTGAATTTTTTCAGCAGCTCAAGTGAATCGAATAATTCATTGATCGTATCCGGCGCAAGGAAATCATATTCGATCTCCACTGACTTGTCGGTCCGTTTATCGCGGCTGATGTATTTACCGACATTCCGCGCCAGCGCATACATATTGTACAGGAACCAATATCCGGGCAGTATAAGCAGCCTGTCGTTCGCCACATCATTGCTCAACAGCGAAAAAGGGATCGGGATATTGAGCTCAGCGGGAAAATCTCCTTTGGCGATCAGCATGAAGGAAGCAAATTTGGAATTATGTTTCAAACTGACGCACAACCCCGGCCAGAAACCACGGCCCGCCACGATCTCTCCATCGGCACCTCTTGAATTATGATTGGAACCGATAGTAGCTCCAGCCGCCATATTGGTTTGACCATATACGGTAGCGGCGCATAAAAAAGAGTTATTATGGTGCTGTTCATGCGCAGGGAAGATGAGTGAGTTCAATACTTCGCAACAGGAGATGGTGGAATTATCGCCGAGATAAGAATTGATCAGGCGGGCGCCGTATTTTAATTGGGAATTAGTGCCCATCACAAAACGAACCGCCTTCACGCCATAGAATACCCGGCAACCAAAACCGATGATACCATTCACGAGTTCGCAACCTTCACCCACCTGTGATGGCTCTTCGGGACTTGAGTTGATCGTAAGGTTTTTTAATTTATTCGCTCCCTTTATATAGGCATCGCTGCCGATCCAGGTATCTTTTATGATGCGGCTGTTCTTGATAACGGTACGATCGCCGATCTTTCCATAATAGCCACGACGGGTATCATATTTCTTATCGGTGAATTCCCTGAACCGCTGCTGGAGTTTTTCATCGTCCCTGTATTTCGACCATAACCAGGCATCAGCTGCTTGTATCCCGTTAAAAGGTAAGATGCTGCGCCCGGCATTCTCATTGCATATTTCCAGCCAGATACGGACCGATTCTTTTTCCCCTTTCTTTACTACGCCATTCCCGAATTTAGAATGATCGGTCGTGCTGAGTTCATTGATATTGACCAGTATCACATCATTGCCGACGATATAATGGCTCATGAAGTTCACGTTGTCGATGATCACGTTATCACCGATATCGCAACTGATGATCGTACTATCGTACAAACCTACCGGCATGCGGAGGCTGTTGAACTCACGGAAGAAAGGTTCGAGCTTCCCGATACGCACCAGCCCGAAGAATGTACAGTTCTTTACAAGCTTTGGATCGAATGCATCCGACACCAGCACATTTTCCCAGTTATTGGAATGATTGGCGTTACGCTCCAAAATTTTTATCTCTGCGGCACTAAGACCACGGTAATTGATACCGCTCCGGTTCTGCCGGTTGCGCAGGTAATATTCATCTTTTCCTTTGGGAATGAATTCAGGAGGAATAAAACCATAACCTAAAGAGGAGATGGGCTGTTGGGTGATATTATTCAAAGCTCAAAAAGTTTTAAGTTCTCAAGTTTTCAAGTTGTACCTGTTTTGAGTTCACTTTAAAACTCCAGAACTCTAAAACTAATCAATTCAGAAGGTTATTCAACTGTAACTGACTTCGCCAGGTTCCTCGGCTTGTCCACATCGCAACCTTTGGCCAGGCCGATATAGTAAGCGAGTAATTGCAGAGGCACCACGCTCAGCATCGGCGCCATGATCTCGTCGGCTTCCGGTACGACCATCACATCATCGGAAAGTTCTTCCGAGGTTTTATCACCTTCGGTGATCACCGAAATCACCCTGCCTTTGCGGGCCTTTATCTCCTGCATATTGCTTACCACTTTTTCATGATAGGCATCACGGGTGGCCACAAAGACCACGGGCAGTTGATCATCCACCAGGGCGATGGGACCATGTTTCATTTCTGCCGCAGGATAACCTTCGGCATGTATATAAGAGATCTCTTTCAGTTTTAATGCACCTTCGAGCGCTACGGGGAAATTGTATCCTCTTCCGAGATAAAGGAAATCCCTGGCATCCTTATATTTCTCTGCCAGTTTTTTGATATTGTCGCTGTGCTTGAGTGTCCAGGCAACTTTCTCGGGCACCTGCTCGAGTTCACTCAACAAATGCATATAGCGTTCCTGGGAAATAGTTCCCTTGATATACCCGATCTTCAAAGCAATCATCGTCAGAACCGCGAGCTGTGCAGTGAAAGCTTTGGTTGAAGCAACGCCAATTTCCGGACCTGCATGTGTATAAGCGCCGCCATGACTCGTACGGGCGATCGATGATCCCACTACGTTGACCACACCGAGTATGATCGCTCCTTTTGATTTGGCATTCTCGATCGCCACTAAGGTATCCGCAGTTTCACCGCTTTGCGAGATAGCGATAATGACATCACCCTTATTGATCACCGGGTTGCGGTAACGGAACTCCGATGCATATTCCACTTCCACATTGATCCGGCAAAGTTCTTCAAAAATATATTCCGCCACCAGTCCGGCATGCCAGCTTGTACCGCACGCTACCATGACGATACGGTTGGCATTCACGATCTGTTCGGCATATTGCTGGATACCGCTCATGGTGATGGTTCCTTCCGTAGCATCGAGTCTTCCTCTCAGGCAATCGTAAATAGTTTGGGGCTGTTCGTAGATTTCTTTCAGCATGAAATGATCATAACCTCCTTTCTCGATCGCTGCCAGTTCTATGTCCAGTTTCTGTACATATGGCGTTATTTTTTCGTTGCCGAGATTTTTAAGTATCAGCTGGTCGGGTGTGATGATAGCCAGTTCATAATCGTTTACGTACACAACCTCTTTTGTGTATTCCAGCATGGGAGAAGCATCGGAACCGAGGAAATGTTCGCCTTTACCGATACCAATAACCAGCGGACTTCCTTTGCGGGCAGCAATGATCGTCTCGGGATTATCTTCATCGAGTAAAAGAATAACATAAGCACCCGTCACCCTTTTGAGGGCGATGCGTACAGCTTCTTCAAGATCGCACTGGTTGTTCTTCCGGATCTCCTCAATGAAATTTAGCAATACCTCTGTATCGGTTTCGCTGCTGAAAGTATATCCTTTATTGCTGAGTTCTTTTTTTAGCTGGCTGTAATTCTCGATGATACCGTTATGGATCATCGCCAGTTTACCGCTGGCTGAACGGTGAGGGTGAGCATTCAGGTCGCTTGGTTCGCCATGGGTGGCCCACCGGGTATGACCGATGCCAACATGCGCATGAAGATTTTTCCCCACGATATGATCTTCGAGCTCGGCTACTTTCCCTTTTTTCTTAAATACTTTCAGCCCGCCATTCTGCAGGGCAACGCCGGTACTGTCATAACCGCGGTATTCCAGTCTTTTAAGTCCTTTAATGATGATGGGATATGCTTCCCTGGGTCCGGTATATCCAACAATTCCACACATAATATTTTATATTGAGTTCAGGGTTTTTCGTTCAGAAAGATCAGAGTGCGGCAAAGGTATTGATTTTGTCCAAGGCATCCCTTGGACCTGAAGCAAAGGGTTGAGGGCCTGCATCGACTAAATTCTGAAAAAACTGTCATCTCTGCAATTTCGATAGTCTCAATTAAATTTTTACCACATAGACACATAGGCACAAAGAAAGACACACATAGGATTTTTATACGTCTATATATCTATCTGCCTATGTGGTTCAAATGGGTAAGCATGTCACATCAAAGCAAAACCCCTTTAAGCAATAAGAATGCCGTACCGAAATATATAAGTAATCCCGTTACATCCACCAGTGTTGCTATAAAAGGTGTGGAAGAAGTTGCCGGGTCTGCGCCCAATTTTTTCAAAAGCAATGGAAGCATGGACCCCATGATCGTGCCCCATAATACCACGCCGATAATGGCGATCCCGATGGCAAAGCCTATAAGCATGAAATGTTCGCCAAATAAGCCGAAGAGCTGGTGCCCTCCGAAGATGATGAAGTAACCAACGATCCCAAGCGTAACCCCCATCATCAGGCCGGACAGGATCTCCCTCCTGGCGATCCGCCACCAGTCATACACTGTTATTTCCCCCAGGGCGAGGGCCTGTATGATAAGCGTGGCGGCCTGCGAGCCACTGTTCCCTCCGCTGGAGATGATCAAAGGGATAAAAGTTGAAAGCACCAACACCTGTTCGAGTGTTTTCTGGAAATGGGACATGGCAATAATGGTCAGTGTTTCTCCCACAAAAAGAATGATCAGCCAGATGATCCTTTTTTTATACAATTTGAAGAGGGGAACATCGAGATAAGGTTCTTCGAGAGCAGCGGTACCTCCCATTTTCTGCATGTCCTCGCTAAATTCCTCTTCAGCTACCCAAAGTATATCGTCGATTGTGACAATGCCCAGGAGTTTATTGCTTTTGCTGATCACTGGCAGCGCCACGCGGTTGTTCATCTTAAATACCTCGCTGGCTGTTTCCTGGTCGTCTTCTGCATGCAGGGCAACGAAACGCTCATCCATCAGTTCTTCCACTTTTACATGCGGGGGATTCAGGATAAAATCCCGTATGCGGATATCATCCAGCAGCTCACCGTTCTCATTCAGTACATAGATCACATTGATGGTCTCGCTGTCCTTGCCATATTTACGAATGGTGGCAAACACTTCTTCAATAGTATTCCAGGGATACACGTATACGTAATCGGGTGTCATCAAACGCCCGATACTGTTCTCCGGATAACCCAGTAATGATAAGGTTATCTTTCTCTCATCGGGGTCAAGGAGTTTGATCAGTTCACGTACGACATTGCTCGGAAGTTCTTCCAGGAAATCGGTACGGTCATCCGCCGGAAGTTCATTGAGCAGGGACGCTGTCGTATTGGGAGGCAATTCATGAATGATCCTTTCCTGCGTGGCCAGGTCGAGTATCTTGAATACACTCGCCGCGCGGTTGATGGACATGTTCGCAATAATGCTGTCCTCGTGTTCAGGAAATTCATCCACAAGTTCTGCCACATCACTGATGTTCTGGTCGTCAAGGAACTCCCGGATCTTCAGTTTGTCCTCGGTTTGAATGATGCTTTCAAACTGTTCCGGTAAAGTGGGTTGTTCGAGTTCTAACGACATGTACCAAAATTAGATAATAGTTAATAGTTAAAACTAAAAGATAAAAGTTGAAAGTTTAAAGGAGGCAAACTATTATCTTTTCACTATTATCTTTTATGTCTCATGATACTTGCATCATTATTTATTGCAGAAACTCAATCGATGGACAGGGGAGTATTCACTTCTGGCGAAATAAAAGCCGGAACGGTGGTGGAGATATCGCCTGTCATCGTTATGGATGCGACGAACCGGCAGCAGTTGGACCAAACCCCCTTGCATGATTATATCTTTGAATGGGGAGATAGCAAGGAACAATGCTGTATGGCGATGGGTTATGTACCGGTGTATAACCATTCCTATGAAAGCAATTGTGAATACGAAATGGATTATGCGAACAGGCAGATCAGTATTACCGCTATGCGGGATATAATAGCGGGAGAGGAGTTATTTATCAATTACAATGGCGACTGGAATGATACAAGACCACTTTGGTTTGAAGCAAAATAAAAACCGTCCTGCAGAACAAGACGGTCTATAATTAATTTGTCCGTTATTCAGAGCAAGATCGGAGAAAAAGTTATTGAAAAACGATCTGGCCTCTTATCTCTCCACCAGGGTTTGCCTTAGTGTGAATATTCAGGTAGTACATGCCGTTCAACAGGTCCTGTTCTTTGATCACTACTTCATCAACCGGCATAGTACCACTGATGCTTCCCGATTTGCTGAAACGGTAAGGACCCGTGGCGGTAAATTGCGCGGAATACTGTCCACTGTTCGTTCCGCTGCTTGCACCTACACCTGAAATGATATGCTGTACGATAGCGGCATTATAACCTACCGGTGCTAAACCATGGATATGCATACCAACGATAGAATCAGTAAGACCTGACCAGGTCACTTTATAAGTAAGTGTACGGGTGTCTTTTGTATAGAACACATCCATTTTACCGATGCCTGTTGAAGGAACAGCCAAACCCTGTGGCTCCTGTGCAGGGCTCATCACGATATCTTTTTTCTCAAAGTCGGTTGTACGGTCCATTTCAGCATCCGACTCACAGGAATTCAATACAACCAGCGAGGATAATAATAAGGCAGGTAAAACAATTAGTTTTAGCAGTTTCATGTTTGGTCTATTTGTAGTAAAAATAAGAAGTTTTTTGAATTGGCAATTTTTTTAAAATGGGGGATAAAAGGCTGTGGGAAAGGCGAGTGGGGGATAGCAGGTAGCGAGTAGGAAGAAAAATGTCGTGGGCTGTTCCCCCTACTAGCTACTAGCTACTCGCCAAATCCCACTAGCTATTCAACTTGGCCTTGATCTCCTGCAATTTCAACAATGCTTCGACGGGTGTGAGACGGTTGATATCGATGCCTTCGAGGAGTTTCCTTATTTCATCAAAAGTTTCGCTGTGGGCATCGAAGATTGATAGCTGCATGCGATGGCTATCGGATTTGTGGAGAGATAAATTCTTTACCCTCTTTTGAAGGTCTCCCGGCTCCTGACTCCCGGCTCCTGGCTCCTGGTTTTCATGGATACTTTCGAGATGTTTGAGTATCTCATTCGCCCGGTCGATCAGCGAAGGCGGCATACCTGCCATTTTCGCTACATGGATACCAAAACTGTGGGTGCTTCCGCCACGGGCCAGTTTACGGAGAAAGATGATCTTATTGCCTGCTTCTTTATTGGTGACATGAAAATTCTTTGCTCTTGGAAATTTTTCTTCCAGTTCATTCAGTTCGTGATAATGCGTGGCAAAAAGTGTTTTGGGTTGTTGTGGCGATTCGTGCAGGTGTTCGGCAATACTCCAGGCAATGGAAATACCATCGTAAGTAGAGGTGCCGCGGCCGATCTCATCCAGTAAGATCAGGCTCCTGTCGGTAATATTGTTGATGATGCTGGCCGTTTCATTCATTTCCACCATAAAAGTGGATTCGCCACCCGATAAGTTATCGGAGGCGCCGACACGGGTGAATATTTTATCGGTCAGGGAGATCTTCGCTTCAGCCGCCGGGACAAAACTTCCGGTGTGTGCCATCAGCGTGATCAGCGCTGTCTGGCGAAGGAGGGCCGACTTACCACTCATATTGGGACCAGTAAGGATGATAAGCTGCTGATCGGTTTTGTTCAGCTCCAGGTCATTGCTGATATAAGATTCTCCAACCGGTAAATTTCTTTCGATCACCGGGTGGCGGCCTTCTTTGATAATGAGTTCATCGCCGGTATGCAGTTGTGGTCTTTTATAACGATACTGTATGGCATTACTGGCGAAACAGCCCAGGCAATCCATAATGGCCAGCAGGTTGCCATTGGTTTGTACCGGAGCTAAATAGTCAAATAGTTCAT
Source organism: Chitinophagaceae bacterium (assembly GCA_035526625.1). Classification (GTDB taxonomy): domain Bacteria; phylum Bacteroidota; class Bacteroidia; order Chitinophagales; family Chitinophagaceae; genus JJ008. The sequence goes on along the minus strand of DATLCB010000136.1, from coordinate 3,791 downwards.
TCAGCAATGCGTCATAGAGCTCAAGCTCGATCCGGAGTATCTTCTCTTCGGCTCCTGTGATCTTTTCTTCATAATCTTTTAATTCAGCAGTGATATAGCGTTCAGCATTAGCCAGCGTTTGCTTGCGCATCCAGTCTGAAGGCACTTTATTCTTGTGAGAATTGGTCACTTCGAGGTAATAGCCAAATACATTGTTGAAACCGATCTTGAGTGAACTGATACCCGTATTCTCTGCTTCCTTTGATTGCAGTTGGGTCAAATAATTTTTTCCGCTGAAAGATATCTGTCTTAGTTCGTCCAGTTCGGTACTCACCCCACTGTTCATCATACCACCTTTTACGGCAAGGGCAGGGGGATTGTCAACGATCTCTTTAAAGATCTTATCAGCAATATAAGGGCAGGGATTCAATGCGTCACCGAGTCTTTTCAAATATTCATTCGAGGAAGAAAGACAAAGTTCTTTGATAGTGGCCACCTGTTTCAATCCTCTTGCCAGTTGCAACACTTCCCGGGGGTTGATCTTCTTCATCGGGATCCGGGCAACCAGTCTTTCGATATCACCACATTGTTTGATATGCTGCGATATCTTATTGCGCAGTTCGGTGTCTTTGATCAAAAATTCGACCGTATCAAGGCGTTCATTTATTTTCTGAATATCTTTTAAAGGGAAAACGAGCCACCGTTTCAGTAACCTGGCTCCCATGGGTGACACGGTATTATCCAGGACGCCTAACAATGTAAAGTTCGCTTCCGAATTCCCGTAAACCAATTCCAGGTTCCTGATCGTAAAACGGTCCATCCATAAAAAATCATCCTTATCGATGCGTTGCAGGGAAGTGATATGTTGCAGGTGGGGATGCTCGGTGTCTTTTAGATAATGGAGGATGGCGCCAGCTGCTATCAGTCCATTTTTCAATTCATCTACACCGAATCCTTTTAAAGAATGGGTCTGGAAATGTTTGAGCAAAACATTTTCGGCATAACTCCTGTCGAATATCCATTCATCTAAAGTGTATGTATAGATCTTGCTGTTGAAATATTCTTTGAATTTTTTTTGCTGGTGACGCTGGAAAACAACTTCCGCGGGCTTAAAACCCTGGAGAAGTTTATCGGCGTATTCGCGGTCACCTTCGGCCAGGAAGAATTCACCGGTGGAGATATCAAGGAAGGCCAAACCAAATTGTTCGTGCGGAGCGATAGTTGAAGCATGAGTGCCCGCCGAAGCTTCCGCAAAATGAACAGCAGCAAGAAAATTATTACTGTGATGTTCGAGTAATTTATCGTTGACCGTAGTGCCCGGTGTCAGCATATCGGTCACGCCTCGTTTTACAATGCCTTTGGCGAGTTTGGGATCTTCGAGTTGATCGCAGATCGCTACGCGGTGCCCCGCTTTCACCAGTTTATGTAAATAGGTGTCGAGGGCATGGTGAGGGAAACCGGCGAGTTCGGAAGATGCGGCCGCGCCATTATTTCTTTTGGTTAATGTGATCCCGAGGATCTGTGAAGCGAGTACGGCATCCTGTCCGAAGGTCTCGTAAAAATCACCTACGCGGAATAATAAGATGGCATCAGGGTATTTTTGTTTGATGGCCCGGTGCTGCTGCATCATCGGTGTATCACTGCTCGCTGTTTTCGCCATTACTTGTCCCCGTTTTCCGGAGCTGACAAAAATAAGGTTTTTGATTTGCTGATCTCTGAGTTTAAAACAAGCGGTTTGTCAATTTGATTTCACGCAAAGACGCAAAGTAATTAAGACGCAAAGAAACCCTGAACAATAAGCCTCCCCCTTTGCGTCTTTCCGTGAAAATTTTTGAAGCTTTGCCCTTTGCATCTTTGCGTGAAACTTTTTGAACACGGGGCACCAGAACTATCTTTGCCGCATGCGAAAACTGAGCATGGACGAACTCGGACGAAAATCTGCCAGGGAATTTCAGCAATCCGTTAAAATGCCCATCATTGTGGTGCTGGAGAATATACGCAGCGCTTATAATGTAGGGAGTGTGTTCCGGACCTGCGATGCTTTTTTGATAGAAGCCATTTATATCGTTGGGTATTCGGCCCAGCCACCGCATAAGGAAATAAAAAAAACTGCACTGGGTGCTGAAGAAACAGTGAGCTGGAAACATTTTGCCACAAGTGAGGAAGCCATAGCTGAATTAAAATTGGATGGCTATAAAGTGTATGCAGTGGAGCAGGCTGAAAATAGCTACAAGCTGCATGCCGCAAGTTTCCGGCAAACAGAAAAGATCGCGGTGATCTTCGGGAATGAAAAAGCAGGAGTGGAGCAATCTACTATCGATGCCTGTGATGGTTGTATAGAGATACCCCAGTTGGGAATGAAACATTCGCTGAATATAGCAACTGCGGCGGGGGTTGTGTTGTGGGAATTGGTCAGGCCAAGGATCGCTCCACCGGTAAAAGGACGTACAGAGCATTAGATAAACGATAAAAACTAAAAGATAAAAGTGGGGGGCGTTTAATGGAGAAAGCGACAGATAAGTATACGCCAGCCATTGACCATTCACTATTCACCATTGACGATTCACGATGAGTAAAGTAAAAAGTTATCTCTCCCTTATAAAATTCTCGCATACCATTTTTGCGATGCCTTTTGCACTGATAGGATTTTTTCTTGGTCTTACAAAATCCATCAACGGCGATTTCAATCTTCCTGATTGGGGATCGTATAATCATAAAACAGGGGTTGTACAATGGAACTTGAATAAAACTATTGGATGGGATCATGAGAGAGATTTTCAACCTCCATTTTCTAACGATTCATTATTGAATAAATTATTTAGCGGTGATGCTGACTTGTGGACCATTGGAATATATCTGCTTCTGATAATCCTCTGCATGGTCTTCGCCCGTAGCTCAGCCATGGCGTTTAACCGCTATCTTGACAGGAAATACGATGAGAAGAATCCAAGAACTGCTGTTAGGGAAATTCCTTCCGGTATCATCACTCCTAAAAATGCGTTGCTGTTTACAATAGTTTGTAGTTTGTTGTTTGTAGTTTGTAGTTATTTCATTAATCGATTATGTTTCTTTCTGTCTCCGGTTGCATTGGCAGTAGTGCTGGGATACAGCTACACAAAAAGGTTCACTCCATTATGCCATCTTATACTGGGGCTTGGTTTATCTCTCGCACCTATCGGTGCATATCTTGCCGTTACGGGTCACTTTTCACTTTTACCTGTTCTCTTTTCACTGGCTGTTCTGTTCTGGGTGAGTGGCTTTGATATTATCTATGCTTTGCAGGATGAGGAGTTCGATAAGGAAAACCAATTGTATTCCATTCCTGCCTGGCTGGGCAAAGCCAAAGGATTGAAAGTTTCTGAATTGTTGCACCTCTTAAGTGCTGCTGCAATCATATATGCAGGGTTCTATGGGAATTTTGGCTGGTTGTATTGGGCGGGTACTGCAATTTTTATCGGTATGCTGATTTATCAGCATACGTTGGTGAAACCAAACGATCTGAAAAGAGTGAACCTTGCTTTTATGACTGCCAATGGTATCGCCAGCGTAGTATTTGCGATATTTGTCATCGCTGACCTATTTATTAATTAGAACGCAGATATTTATGATCATTATGATAAGTTATGAGGATCTGCACAAATCTTAATAATCATAAAAATCAGTGTTCCTTATTAAATGCCCAGGATAATAGCGATTGATTACGGACTAAAGCGCACCGGCCTCGCCTGACCTGTTTATAAATTAGAACGCAGATATTTATGATCAGTATGATAAGTTATAAGGATCTGCACAAATCTTAATAATCATAAAAA
>DATLCB010000135.1:0-5090 GCA_035526625.1 Chitinophagaceae bacterium | reverse complement strand
AATATTCCCCGTCTCTTTGAAAAGGAGGATGTCAGGAACGACAATTTTGTTATTCGCACGATCGCAGATATAACTGATGACAGGGATGGTTCTGTTCCTATTAATACCGGTGACCAAACGATCGAAGATCCTGTCTATGGCATCGATAGATTTAGCCTGGAAAAAACAGCTCCATATCTAACAGATTCGATCGATATCATGGCCGTAGGCAATCTCCCCAACGAATTACCAAGAGACGCTTCACGGTATTTTGGCGAGCAACTGATCAAGCATGTTCTGGAAGACCTCGTGGGCAATGGTTCCGATATCATTGAACGGGCCACGATGGCAAAGGATGGAAAACTCGGCGCCGGATACGGTTATTTACAGCCATACGTAGATGGGAAGACAGATAAAAACTAATAGTTAAAAGATAAAAGTGCTTTAAAGACGGAGATAATAATCTTTAAGCAGGCTCACAAAGCCGGAAGTGTATTGACCTTTATTATCAGTAATAGCTATCTCCTCCACCATTGTTTCACCCGAACCGTCAGCCTTGAATTTTCCTGCCAGCATAATGCGGAAGAAATCATGATTGACAGATTGTCGTACAAGTATCATTTGGGTGATTGTAAATTCGTTCTGCAGCATCAGTTCTCTTATCTCTTTATGCCGCTTATAAGGAAGCAATAAATAAAACGAACCTCCCGGTTGAAGTTTTTTTTTGATGATGGATAATAACTCATGTAACGCCAGTGCATCGCTGTGATGCGCAATATTTTTATTCTTGTCATCACTCTTTAATTCATTCTCATAGAAAGGGGGATTGCTGAGTATAATATCATATTTGTGTGTAGATACAAATTCCTTCGCATCAGTATGGATGACTTGTATTCTGTCTGACCATGGAGATGCCGAAATATTTTCAAAAGCCTGTTCAAATGCGTATTTATCTATCTCAAGGGTGTCTATAAGAGTGGTGGGATCTTTCTGTGCATACATGAGGGCCAATAAACCTGTACCAGTCCCAATATCCAGGCAATTATTACCCTGAGCTTGCCGAAGGGTTAGTTTTTCACTATTAGTTATGGCAGCAACCCAAGCCCCAAATAAGCATGCATCTGTCGTTACTTTCATGGCAGCTCTTTCCTGCCAGATAGTGAATTGTTTGAACTGGAAATAGGAATTTGACAAGGGTCAAAGTTAATTGGTTGATTAGTTAAATAGGTATTATGACTTAATAGGAAGGCGGCTCACTAAAACCTTATTAACTTTTCCCGACCTAACACCTAATACCTAATACCTATCACCTTCTCCTACTCCCACCCAGCTCTCGCCGACGCAGTAATAGTGAGATCAGCGAATTGCCCTGCCAGGTATTTATAATAGCCTGTTATCGCTATCATACCCGCATTATCGGTACAATATTCAAATGCTGGAATGAAAGTGTTCCATTCCATTTTCTTCCCGAGCTCTGTAAAAGCCTGGCGCAATCCACTGTTAGCCGACACACCCCCAGCGAGACAAATATCTTTGATACCTGTTTCCGCGGCTGCTTTTTTTAGTTTGTTGAGCAGGATAGTAATGATGCGATGCTGAATGGAAGCGCAGATATCGGCAATGTTATTTTTAATGAAATCATTTTTCTCTTCTTCTGTCGCCATGAATTCTTCTTTGTATAAGTTGCTTTTCCCTGCGTTTTGCAGGAAATAAAGTATAGAGGTCTTTAACCCACTGAAGCTGAAATCAAAACCTGCTACCTGCGGTTCAGGAAATTTAAAACGGCTTGCGTCTCCTTCTTTCGCATACTTATCGATCAGTGGACCACCGGGGTAGGGGAGGCCCAGCAATTTGGCTGATTTGTCAAAAGCTTCGCCGGCAGCATCATCAATTGTCTCACCCAGTACTTTCATTTGTGTGGGCGATTCGCATAAAACAATTTGTGTATGGCCACCGCTGACAGTCAAACATAAAAAAGGGAAAGATGGCTTTGGGTCAGCGATCAGGTTTGCCAGCACATGTGCCTGCATATGATGAACAGCAATCAATGGCTTGTTGAGCGATTGTGCCAATGATTTAGCAAACTGGCTACCAACCAGCAGCGAGCCGATCAAACCGGGTGATTGGGTAAAAGCAACAGCATCGATCGCTTGTAGCTTGCAGCCAGCAGCTTCTAAAGCAGTATTCACCACCGGGACGATGTTTTGCATATGAGCACGGCTTGCCAGTTCGGGAACTACGCCGCCATATTTTTCATGCACCGTTTGATTGGCAATATAATTTGAAAGGATCTTTCCATCCACACAAACAGCGGCTGACGTTTCATCACAACTTGATTCTATAGCGAGGATCGTTGGCAATTTTAGATGCTAAGGTTAGATGTTAAATTAAACCCACACAAGCTGTAAAATTATCTAACATTCAACATTTAGCATTTAAAATTATTTACTCCTGATGGCCACCACCGGATCCATCTTCGCCGCCTGCCTGGCCGGGATATAACCCGCGAGTACACCGACTATAATGCAAATGATAATGGCCATCGCCATATTGGAAGTGGAAATATAGACGGGAAAATCCAGTGCACTGGTAAGTAGTTGCGTAAGCAGGAATACCAATGTCAGCCCGATCAAGCCGCCAATGATGCAGAGAAAAGCAGATTCCAAAAGGAATTCGGCAAGGATCACATGATTTTTGGCGCCAACAGCTTTCTTTAAACCGATCTGTCCCGTTCTTTCCCTTACCGATACAAACATGATATTGGCAACACCAAACATTCCTACGATAAGTGATAAAGCAGCAATAGCCCAACCACCCATATTAAGACTTACAAAAGCGGAACTGATCGCATCACTGAAATCATTGACATCATTCAACGCAAAATCTTCTTCTTTTGTTGGTGGAAGCTTATGCAATGCCCTCATCGTTCCAGTCAGGTCATCTTTCAGCGCTTTGCTGCTCAGGTCATCCTGCCCCTGCACCATAATGAGTGGGTTCGATCTTTTTTCATCCATAATATTGCGGGCATACCTGTATGGTAGAATAGCGCTCTGGTCAAATTCCCAGCCACCGATCATAGCCTTGCCCTGTTTTTTTATTACACCTACCACCCGCCATTTCTTTCCGCGGCTTTCAACATTCTTACCTACAGCTCTTTCAGCGATACCAAACAATTTTTCCCCGATCTCGTTTCCAATTACCACGACAGGACTTCCCTGGCTGAATTCTGCATCGGAAAGAAAACGACCGAACTCAATATCGATGGGTTGTATTTCGCGAAACTCTTCCGTGATACCATAAATGTTCACGCCGGATAACTGGTTGTTATTGAAATCGACATTGTCTTCGCTACTGATATTGAACGCAACATATTTAGCGCCTGGTGTCCGTTCTTTTATTTGTTTGATCTCATGATACCGGGGCACTGGCCGGTTTACATATTTCCACCAGGGGAAATCGGGACCGCCGCCAGCAGTATAATCCCATTTATCTACATAGATAGTGTTGTTGCCAAGTGATTTTATTTCGTTCTGTATATTTCTTTCCAGGCTATTTACCGTAGCCAATACACCGATGATACAGAAGATGCCGATAGTAATGCCAAAGAGTGAAAGGAAGGTGCGAAGCTTGTTCTTCCACAGTTCTTGCAGCGCCATTTTAAAACTGCTGCCGATGATCTCAAGTGAGCGGCGTAACATGTGGTAAAGTTAGTTATTTGAAGGGCAAATGGGATCGGCGGGAGGCTGGTGAAAAAACCTATCGATGACCACGGGCTTGTCATAAGGGGAAACGAAGGATCTGAAACATTCCAGGTAATACTAGATCTGGTAGCGATTATTTTTTCTAATATTGCCGCTCTATTTGTACTATGAATACAACATCGGACACATACGATCTCAAGAAAGATCATATTCTAAAGAAGCCTTATCTCAACTCTATCGCGTTTGCAGTTGGCATTTTGTTGTTCCTGATGCCTTTTGCCGAATTCAAATGTGGTTCGGTTGCCATGCTGGGCAATACCGGCATCGGCATTGCAGCCGGCAGGCCCTGGAAAGTGTCCACTGGGTATGGCATGAACGAGATCACTGAAAAATTACAGGAAACAGCAAAGGATGGAAAGAACGTTATGAAAGATGGACCAAATATTTTCGCGATAGTATCGCTGGCGGCTGCGATATTTGGACTGGCTGTTTCTTTCAGCAAAGCCAGATGGCGTTCTACCGTGGCTATGTGTGCTGCAATATTGGCGGCGGCAATGTTGCTGGCCGTGATGATCCAGTTCAGGATACAACTACGCGGATTAATGAAAGAAGGCGGGAAGGGTGAGATGGGTATGGATATACAGGGAATGCTCAGGATGGAATTCACTATCTGGTATTATCTATCATTGATCTTTTTTATCGTAGCTGCTTTCCTTAATTATATGCTCGATAAACTGGCACTGCGGGAAGAGATCGATCACTCTATGGATTTTGAATTTCAAAAGAAAGAGTGAGTCTCTTACTGCAGTCCAAGGCTTGTAGGCAAACCATCGAGGCTTTCCAGGTTGTTTTGCTGGATGTAATCATACAACCCATCTTTTCCCTTCTTCTCAGCCCATTCAAAATGAATATCTCTTTCGCCCATGTAATTGTAGAGAGGAACACCGTAACCACAGGAGGTTTGCACCAGGTCTATGTCAGCAATGATAAGCTGGCGGGTACTGGGATATATTTTGAATGGGGGTGAATACAGGTCCCATTCTTTTGTGCCAGGGAGAACAGTGAAGCCTTTTCCATACAAGCGCAGGATATTGGGTGGGCCATCGAAAGAGCAGAACATGATCGTTATTCTCCCGTTTTCCAGTGTATGTGCCGAAGTTTCATTGCCGCTGCTGATAAGGTCCATATAGCCGACCTTATTTTCTGATAACACACGGAAACAATCAAGACCCTTTGGAGAAAGGTTGACACGACCAACAGCGCTTAGCGGCGCCGTACTGATAAAAAAGATATGTTGCTTTTCGATGAACGCGGCATGTGCAGGTTTAATGGAATCATGGAGTTTGCCCATGGAAGAAATTTGAAGGATGAAATTACAAAGGAACTATTGTAAATCGCCGCAGGCAATAT
>DATLCB010000134.1:0-9813 GCA_035526625.1 Chitinophagaceae bacterium | reverse complement strand
CGTGGCAGCGATCCCAATGCCGCGGTATATTGGCTGGCGAGGATGATCGAAGGAGGTGAGGATGTCAAGTTCATTGCAAGAAGACTGCTGATCCTGGCAAGTGAAGATATTGGCAATGCGAATCCGACGGCGCTGGTCATGGCCAATGCCGCATTTGAAGCAGTTAATAAGATCGGGTATCCTGAATCCTCGCTGATCTTATCGCAATGCGCCATTTATCTTGCTTCCAGCGCCAAAAGTAACAGTGCTACTGTTGCGATCGGAACTGCCATGAATGCGGTAAAACAAAAAGGGGATCTGCCGGTGCCGCTGCATATCCGCAATGCGCCCACATCCCTGATGAAGAACCTGGGATATGGCAAGAACTATGAATACTCGCATAGTTATGAGAATAATTTCTCTGCCCAGGAATACCTGCCAAAAGAAATAGCCGGAGTTAAATTTTATGATCCGGGTAAGAATGCAAGAGAAGAAGAACTGCGAAAATTCTTAAAGAATCTCTGGAAAGATAAATACGATTACTGATGAAGGATATTGGATCACGAAAAGATATTGAATGGCTGGTCAGGGAGTTTTACAAAAAGGTCAGAAAGAATGAAACGCTCGGCTACATTTTCGATGATGTCATGAAGATTGATTGGGAATATCATATCCCCATCCTTGTTGATTTCTGGGAAAGTATTTTACTCGACACCGCTTCCTACACCCGTAACGCAATGGGAGAGCATTTCAGGGTGAATCAAATGGTAAAACTGGAAGCCCATCATTTTACAACCTGGTTAAAGTTGTTCGACTCCACGGTGAATGAACTTTTCAGCGGTGAAAAAGCTGAATTAGCGAAAAAAAGAGCTCATTCGATAGCCAGTCTCCTGCAACTAAAGCTCGAACAGATCAACAATAAACCCTGATCTTTCATATTGCTTGTTCATCCCTAATTTCGTTACATATAAATATACATGAAGTGGATACTGAAAAAATTTGATGCCCTCTCCGTGCATGAGTTGTATACCATTCTCCGGTTGCGCAGCGAAGTTTTTGGTGTAGAGCAACATTGTGTTTACCAGGATGTCGACAATAAGGATCAATCCTGTTATCACCTGATGGGTCTGATAAATGATCAACTTGCTGCCTATACCCGTATCGTTCCACCCGGAGTTTCTTATGCCGAAGCCTCTATTGGCCGTGTGGTTACTTCAGCGCTTCACCGGCGTACCGGGCTTGGAAGAGAATTAATGAATGAATCTATTCGCCGCCTGTACGAACTGTTTGGCAAGGCGCCTGTCCGGATCGGAGCACAACTCTACCTCCTTGAATTTTATTCCTCATTGGGCTTTATACAAACCGGTGATGTTTACGACGAAGACGGCATCGCTCATATACAAATGTTATTATCCTGAGCTTTCTCCGTAAAATCCCGTAGTAGAAGACCTTCGATAAGGCTCGCAATAAAAAAAACTGGTCAATTAACTTCTCATTTACTTTTTTCTTTTTCTACTTTAGTCCCGAAATCCAATAGTAGAACAAACCAGAAATCCGATACCAATGAGAACAAGTGTACATTTTGTACGGCTGTCCGTACTTACCTGCCTTTTAAATTTATTTACCTTACACGCTAAGGCGCAATCCTTCAGTTTTGCCAATGGAAAAATTGAGGTCGGCGTAGGAATAGGTCCATCCTTTTTCCTCGGTGACCTTGGCGGCTCACAGGGCAAAGGGAAAACTTTTGTAAAGGATGTTGACTTCCCTCTTACCAAACTTTGCAAAGGCATTTATATAAATATATATCCCGCGGAATGGTTGGGGATCCGTTTCGCCGGTAACCTTGGTTATCTCCAGGGAGATGACGCACAAGCGCCGAATAAAGGTGGCGCTGAAAGGTTTCGTTTATCGAGGAACCTTAAATTCCAATCTAAATTATCGGAAGCTTATGGTGCCATTGAATTCTATCCTACTGTATTTCTTGAACAATACGAGGGATTGCAAGGCAAGCTTCGTCCTTATGGTCTTATTGGCGTAGGTATATTTCATTTTAACCCACAGGGAGAATATGCAGCTCCCAATGGTACTAAACAATGGGTGGATCTGAAACCGTTACGCCTCGAAGGCCAGGGAATGGCTGAATATTCAAACCGCAGCGAATACCCGCTCACACAGATGATGATACCGATGGGCGGTGGTTTCAAATATTACCTGAAAGAGAATTTTTATGTTGGTTTTGAAATACTGCACCGCAAAACTTTTACTGATTATATCGACGATGTAAGTACGAATTATATCGACCCGCGTTATTTCGACCAATACCTTGCACCGGCGCAGGCCGCACAGGCCCGACAGCTTTCATACCGTGAGAATATTTACAATCCCGGGGTGAGCCGTCGTTATATCAATTTGCAACGTGGCGACCCGAAAGAGAATGATGCTTTCTTCTCCGGCATGCTTCGTTTAGGCTATAGAGTGAATGGATCGAATTCCCCGAGTGGAAGAGCCAAGCGCCAATTAAAATGTCCCGTATTCTATTAAACAATACAAACACCCAAATCCCGAACCACTATGAATCCTACATCTAGTTTTCCTAAAATGAAACTGGCTATGGCTATGCTAGCAGGCGTCCTGTTAACGATACAGATCGTAGCAGCTACCGGCAAACCAGCCCGTTTTGCTTATGGCACCGATGAAGAAAAAAAACCCGTCAAAAAAGAGAAAGAAAAAGCGAGAACATTCACCTCGCTTAACAATCCATCTGTAAAGATCTACCCCGATGCCCTTAACAGGGACATGCATGTGGTAGCAAAGAACAATGATGGAAAGGATCTTGATTTTTTTGTTTTCGACCTGCAAGGAACATTGCTGCATAACTATAAGATGAAAGCCAAAGATCATAACAAGATCAGTGGCCTGGCAAAAGGCACGTATGTCTATCGTGTGTTTTGCGGTGATGAAGAAACAGCAGCAGGAAAGTTCGAGATACGCTAACCCGAAGCCGATTATAAACGACGTCCCTTAAGCGGCAGGGAGCTTAATAAAATCTGATACCTGGTTGAAAACCTGATCCGTTCTCTATTGGTACTCTCATTTGTATTATAATTTTATTAAACACTCTCTGCCACGCTTTCGGGCATTAAGAAGTTAATGGGTGATAGTAATAGGAATTTTCGAACTGTAAACACTAATTAACCATTACCCAATTAACCGATCACTACAACCCGAGTTCTTTTTATCGCCATAACTAAGAACCCGTAAGGCAACAGCGCAGGGAAATTGGTTAGATCAATATCCCGGTGAAAAAACCCAGCGATCCTGGCCATCCGAAAGATTTTAGCCGATCATTCCCTGCCATGCCTTCGGGATTTTCTTTCTCTTCGTTACAACTTTCTCCCCTCCTTAAGCTATTGTGATTAACCGGTTTAAAAAAAACTTAGCCCCCTTTGCCGGTTTTTGAAAAACTATCTTATATTAGTTTCCTAATTAAAGACCAGGGAGACCTGAACCCTAAACAGGGGCGAATGCCGAAAAGCCATACGAGTAGGCCCAACCAAATCAACCATGCTTTATTATGGAACAGAATGCACAATCAAATCCCCTTAACGGTTTACACAAGCAAAAGTTATATGCCCTTATTTTAGCTGCTGTGGGTGTAATATCTTGCATATTACCTTGGTGGAAAGTATCATATGGAGGATATGGTGGGGTCTCTATTAATGGACTTCATGAGTTAGGCTGGGTAACTTTCCTGGGCTTTATCGGCGCTGGTGTGGTAACCCTTGTAATGGGAGATAAGACAAAGGCATATGACGGACAAGAAAAAATGTATGTAGCGGTTTGTTTCGCTGCTGCCGGCGCTATTGCATTGATCCAATTCCTCCGTCAAACAAGATTTGCCTCTTTTGGGATCTTCCTTGCAGTTGCTGCAGGAGTCCTGGGAGCTCTTTTGGTTTGGGGCATGGTTAAGATGCCAGAGAATAAGAAACCCCCGATGTAATTAAGTTTTTATAAATACTAAGAAGCCCTGTCTTTTTTCAAGTAAGACAGGGTTTTTTTATTCTCAGAGTTCTGCTTCGAGGAATTGTGCCGTATAGCTTGCTTTATTTCCGACCATTTCTTCTGGTGTTCCTTCAAACAATATCCTTCCTCCCCCATCTCCACCCTCAGGACCGAGGTCGATAATATGGTCAGCTACTTTTATCACATCCATATTATGTTCGATCACCAGAACGGTATTCCCGCGATCCACCAGTTTATTGAGTACATCCAACAAATGCTGGATGTCTTCGAAATGAAGACCCGTTGTTGGTTCATCCAGTATATAAAAAGTTTTGCCCGTATCTTTTTTCGAAAGTTCAGTTGATAGTTTTACCCTTTGCGCTTCTCCCCCACTGAGTGTGACAGCTGATTGACCCAATGTGATATAGCCAAGCCCTACATCTTCCAGCACTTTTATTTTACGGTACAGGTAAGGAACATTCTGAAAGAACTCCACTGCTTCTTCGACTGTCATCTCCAGTACATCGGCAATGGATTTTCCTTTATAACGTATCTCGAGTGTTTCCCGGTTATATCTTTTGCCGTTACACTTCTCACAATGCACATATACATCCGGTAGAAAGTTCATTTCTATCACCCGCATACCTCCGCCCTCGCATACATCACAGCGGCCATTTTTTACATTAAAGGAAAAACGGCCGGCATTGTAACCGCGGATCTTGGCTTCGGGTATAGATGCAAAGAGCGTTCTTATCTCCGTAAAGAAACCACAATAAGTGGCGGGGTTGCTGCGTGGCGTCCTGCCGATCGGTGATTGATCGATCTCGATCACTTTGTCGATATGCTCAAGTCCTTTAATGGTCTTATAGTCAAGCGGCATCATTTTAGAATCGTAAGCATGTTTGGATAATACCGGGTATAATGTTTCATTGATAAGCGTTGATTTGCCGCTCCCGCTTACCCCGGTGACACAAATGAATTTTCCGAGCGGAAATTTTACATCTACTTTTTGAAGGTTGTTACCGGTGGCACCATTCAACTCCAGGAACTTTCCATTTCCTTTCCTTCTTTCTTTAGGTACAGCGATCTTATGCCGGCCATTCAAATAACCTGAAGTGAGCGTATCGAGCATCAACAATTGTTTGGGATCACCTTCTGCTACTATCCTGCCTCCATGATAACCCGCTTTCGGCCCGATATCGATCAAATGATCGGCTGCCAGCATGATATCCTTATCATGCTCTACTACCAGCACGCTGTTACCAATATCCCTCAGGTTCTTCAATGCATCGATCAGGCGATGATTATCCCGCTGGTGCAAACCGATCGAAGGTTCATCCAGTATATACGTGATACCCTGTAACTGCGAACCGATCTGAGTGGCAAGGCGGATACGCTGCGATTCGCCTCCGCTTAATGTTTTAGACGGACGGTACAGAGTGAGATAGGTCAAACCCACATTCAGCAGGAATTGTAATCGTTCCCTTATCTCTTTCAATACATCCTTGGCAATAGCGTTTTGTTTGTTTTCCAGCATTAACTCGATGCCATCGAACCAGGCTGCGAGGTTATCGAGGTTCATGTTGCTGAGTTCCGCGATATTCCTTCCATTCACTTTGAACCAAAGACTTTCCTTTTTTAATCTTGCCCCTTTACATTCATCACAGGGACGAACGACCATATAATCTTCGGTCCACTCACGGATCGCTTCGCTATAGGGATTGGCGAACCAGCGTTGGAGCATATTGACCACGCCCTCGAATGGAGCGTAGGCGTCGAATTTCATATTTTCAAAATCAAGATCGGCTTGCTGCCCTTCTTCATTACCATACAGCATAATGTTCAGTTGTTTCTTCGACAACTTATTTACAGGTGTAGAAAGGGATATTTTATTCTTTTTAGCAGCTTCCTGTGCCTGGCGATATACCCATGCATCTCTTTCCTGTCCCAATGGAGCAATACCCCCTTCGCTGATACTTAATGAAGGATCAGCGATCACCGCATCCATATTGATATGATGCCGGGTACCAAGACCTTTGCAAACAGGGCAAGCACCATAAGGCGAATTGAAAGAAAATGCATTGGGTGAAGGCTCTTCGTAACTGATACCGGTATCCTCACACATCAGCATTTTTGAATACATAGCCTCCCTGCCCTCCGAATGAGGGTTCTCAGCCCCCGACAATCGTGAAGTCTTTTTCTTCTTTGAGGTTCCTGAAACCTCTCCTTCGGAGGCAATCGAGGAATCGGATATTGGGGGCATAGCTCGGGGGGAGGCTTTCCCTTCGGGCGGTGAGGGGGCAACGAACATAAGATCCTTCCCTATCTTCAATGCCTGCTGAACACTCTGACTCAATCTTGCTTTCAGATCATCCGTTACCTGCAGCCTGTCCACTACCAGTTCTATATCATGTATCATATAGCGGTCAACCTGCATTTTGGGAACGAGGTCCTTTATTTCTCCATCCACCCTCACTTTTAAAAATCCTTTCTTCCTGACGTCCTCGAATAATTCGCGGTAATGACCTTTTCTCCCACGTACCAACGGAGCGAGTAAAGCGATCTTCGTTCCTTTATATTTTTTAAATATATTCTCTACGATCTCTTCTTCGCTCCATTTCACCATTCTTTTACCTGTGTTGTAAGAATAGGCTTCGCCGATGCGGGCAAATAACAGCCGCAGGAAATCATAGATCTCTGTAACGGTTCCTACAGTTGAGCGTGGATTCTTGTTAGTCGTTTTTTGTTCTATGGAAATCACCGGCGATAAACCGGTGATCTTATCTACATCGGGTCGTTCCATATCACCGATGAACTGGCGGGCATAAGCGCCAAACGTTTCCATATATCGTCTTTGCCCTTCTGAAAAAATAGTATCAAAGGCAAGCGATGATTTACCACTGCCGCTGATCCCGGTAATGACCACCAATTTATTTTTCGGGATAGATATATCAATATTCTTGAGGTTATGTACCCTTGCGCCGTAGACTTCGATAGCATCTGTTGGCTCTGATACCTGTCCTGTTCCGTTATTACTGCTGCCTTTTGCCATAGAAAGTGAACGAAGATACCGATTGAATAGCGAACAGGGGAACAAGGATATCGAATTTCGAAGTTTATAAAACTATGATCCTTACTGCTCTTCTAATTTCATCTGTTCTACATTCAATTGCTCATCTGTTCTATATTCTTCAAGTTATCCACAAAAAATTATTCTGGCACAGTATTTTGAAGAGTAGCCGCGAGTACCAATTAATCATTTAAATATTTACTTATGAAAAGGACCATTTCAATAATGGCTGGCATTCTTTTATCCTATACGATTGCCGTTGCCCAAACTCCAGAGCCCACTACAACTCCCGCACCCGTTACACAATCACAATGGGATGCAAAAAAGAATTTAACTGTCGATTCTATCGCTTCCAAATACAAAGACAAGATCGTAGCAGTACCTTCTCCTCTTACTACAGACCGCATTTTTCCAGTATTAGGAAATTATGAAACCACAACAAATCCTGAAGCTCCATCCGTAAGTGTAACGCTGGATGCAGCGAATAAAGGTATTGTTTGGATAGAAGGTCTTCCGCAAGGAAGAGTCAAAGCATTGCTTGCTAAATCACCCTCTACTTACAAGATCCCAGCTCAGAAAACAGCCGATGAGAAAGAAGTGGCTGAAGGCACATTGATCTATGACAAAGATGTAAATGTTCTTAGCATAGTTATTGGAAGAAAATATGATGCGGTAAATCCTTCTTCAGCATTTGCTCCGGCACCTGCGAAAGAAGAAGTAGTGGTTGTAAAAAAAGACAAGAACAAAACAAAAATAAAAACCAAGAAGGTAGATGCTCCCAAACCCTGGGTTTATACCGGTACTAAAGTGGTTGTAACCACAGCAGCAAACTAATTTTCTACAGGGACGGTTCATTACTACAAAGGGGTTGCTATAACAGCAACCCCTTTCTCTTTTCCTTTCAGAAAAGTAGTATAGCGTGGAAGCCTTGCGGGGCCTGGGTTTTGTGGTTCATTCAAACAAGCGTTTGGGATTTATTTTTAGTTAAGATTTGGAAATACAAAATGCTCCCCCGTATATTTGTACAAGTTCTTTACAAAAACATTCCGCATGAGTTGAGGAGATCCTCACTTCATCTGAATGAACTTATCAAGAAAGGCAGAGGGTAATGGCCCGATGAAGCCTTGACAACCTGCCATGATTTGTGTCTTCACAAAACATGGAAAGGTGCCAATTCCATCCGCCGGCTGGCGGACAGATAAGTCAGATCCTCAGCTTCAAAATATTTTCAACAATATATTTAAAGCTCATCTGATCTTATCGGGTGAGCTTTTTCTTTTTCCTCTCCGCGAACAGAGGGTAAGGGTGAGGCAAACTCCCGATAGTCTTTCTTTGATAAGTGATGTAAATGTTTAATCAAATTTTCATCATGTTTAAAAATCAAGAAAGATGAGCAACAATGCAACACAACTGATCCACAGTATACCTGTAGATCCATTAACCGGCGCACTTGCTGTGCCTATTTACCAGACATCCACTTTTGTACAGGAAGCGCCTGGTGTGAATAAGGGCTATGACTATGCCCGCACCGGCAATCCAACGCGGGCTACACTGGAAGAGATCATTGCCAAATTAGAGAATGGTACTGTCGGTGTAGCTTTCGGCAGCGGTCTTGCCGCTATTGATGCAGTACTCAAATTATTAAGATCCGGTGATGAGATATTAGCAGTAGATGATATTTATGGAGGCGCATTCCGGTTGTTTACGCATATCTATGAAAAATTTGGTATTACCGTGAACTATGTGGATACAACAAATGCGGAGAATGTTTTCAATGCGGTTACGCCGCAAACCAAACTGATCTGGATCGAAACGCCCACTAATCCAACTTTAAAGATATCCGATATAAAGGCCATCGCTGCTATCGCTAAAGCCAATCATTGCCTGCTTTGCGTGGATAATACTTTTGCTTCACCCGCCTTACAACAACCTCTGTTGCTGGGAGCTGATATTGTAGTGCATTCAGCCACCAAGTACCTCGGAGGTCACAGCGATCTTATTGCCGGGCTGGTAGTGACAAAAGAAAAGGAACTGGGTGAAAAAATAAAATTCATCCAGAATGCCAGTGGCGCCATCCTCTCTCCTTTTGATAGCTGGCTTGTCATCCGTGGTATCGAAACATTGAACCTGCGCATTAAACAACATGGCAGCAATGCACAGGCTGTCGCCGAATTTTTAGAAACTCATGAGGCCGTTGACAAAGTTTTCTATCCGGGCTTGAAAGATCACCCTAACCACGCTATTGCCGCCAAACAATCAACAGGCTTTGGCGGGATCGTATCTTTTACCTTAAAAAATGATACGGAGGATGCAGCCACCGCCTTTGTTACATCCACTCAATATTTCAAACTGGCGGAAAGCCTTGGCGGTGTAAAGAGCTTGTTGTGTCACCCCGCGCAGATGACGCATAAGTCCATACCGGCGGAAAAAAGAAAGGCAGCAGGCGTAGCTGATAGCCTTATCCGTCTTTCCGTCGGGCTTGAAGAAGCCACTGATCTTATCGGTGATCTTCAAAATGCATTCAGTAAGATACCTGCATCTAAAAAAAATAATCAAACTGTTACCCTCTGATGGAAACACACAAATCATCAGCCGGAAGTCGTGCTTTGACCATCGGGCTCTTTGGCTTTGGCGTTGTTGGCGAAGGACTGTATAAAGTTCTGCGGCAAACTCCTTCGTTGAATGCAAGCATCAAAAAAATTTGTATAAAGAATGAGGGCAAACGCAGAAGTGCGCCCGCGAATCTTTTTACTACAAACCGT
>DATLCB010000133.1:0-5167 GCA_035526625.1 Chitinophagaceae bacterium | reverse complement strand
TATTAAGTAACGTAAATATTGTACCAGTTTGATCGTTGCTACAGCTCTGTGATGGCATGCCGTTTGAACTTAACGCATGAAGCTGGTGTAGAATTAATACAGAAGATTTCTGTCCACCATAGTTGGAACTAATTTTTTTTCATGGGGAACAGATTGCCCAGTAAGGTTAATATATAGAATATGGGAGTATCAACCGGGAAGCTAAGGATCGGAACCAGTAATGGACATATACCCGGCAGCAAAATCACATTCCCTCCCGCCTATCAATTAAAAAGCCGGCTTCATTATTACAGCAGCCTGTTCGATACCATCGAGGTCAACACTTGCTTTTATAAAACACCACTTCGGTCCACTTATGAAAAATGGGTGGCAGATGTGCCCGATGATTTTCAGTTCACCTTAAAACTTAGCAAGGACATTACACATGCAAAGGAACTTAAGGGTGACCTAGCCTGCATGGAAAGTTTCCTGCGGGCAGCAGGTGGAACCGGTGATAAAAAAGGTTGTTTGTTAATTCAGTTCCCTGGAAAAATCAACCTCGAACACTTCAACCAGGTGGAGAAAATACTGGAGGAGCTTCAACGACACGATCATTCCAATGAATGGAGAAAAGCAATAGAGTTCCGCAATGAAAGCTGGTATGTGGGCGAAACCACCGAGCTGCTGAATGAATATGGCGCCACCCTAGTGTTGCATGATTTTAAAAAAACAAAGATCTCCCCTCCCGAAGGGAATGCAAATTTCCTGTATTTGCGTTTCCATGGTCCAACGGGGAATTATCGTGATTCTTATAGTGACGAGGTACTGGACGAGAAGACAGAGATGATCCGGGAAATTTTAAGTACAGGGAAAGATGTATATGCTTATTTTAATAATACAGCGGGCAACGCATTTGAAAATGCAAGGTACCTGCAATCAAAATTCACTGATCAAAAGATTTTACAAAGCGTA
Source organism: Chitinophagaceae bacterium (assembly GCA_035526625.1). Classification (GTDB taxonomy): domain Bacteria; phylum Bacteroidota; class Bacteroidia; order Chitinophagales; family Chitinophagaceae; genus JJ008. The sequence continues at coordinate 4,216 of DATLCB010000133.1, read as the reverse complement.
GCGAGGAAATAAATGGATGTTATCCTTGTTTTCCCGACTTTGGATTTTCTTTTTCCTTACTTACCTTATCAGGATGGGCTATGCCATCAGCTACTCCTTCATTTAAATGTTCATCCTGTTGGCTGCCCTGGTTAAAGGCCCCGCTGCCCGCATTCATGTCGTGCTTGTCAGTTACACCACCATGTTGATCATTGTCTTTTGTTTTTTTGTCATCCATAGTAAGATCATTTAATGAACTGTAATGCTTTTCGATCTCTTCGCCTGCTTTGCTGACCAGTTCTTCCGACTTCTCCTCATTCGCTATCCACCTGCAATCATAATAGGAGAGGTACGCAAATGATGTGTCATTCAGAACTACATGGAAGGAAACTGGCTTCCCCGCACTATCTAATTTTTCAGAGGGATTTACCCAACCGGTATATTTTTTATCTCCTGTTACGAATGAAATATCAAATATGTCATCTTCCATATCGTGCTACTATTTCAACCCTTTTGACACCCTGATATGAATTTGATCCCCTTCTATTGAATGTCCGTAAAGGATAGTTGCCATGAATTTATTGAATGGAGCGATCAGTAAACCGCCTCCATACCCCTTATGCCAGGTATCTGAAAATTCATTTTTCAGCCAAACCCTTCCCACATCATAGAAACCGATGATACCCATTTTACCATTGAAGAGTCGTGTCCTGGCGTCAAATAGATATTGTAATTCATTAGCACTATAAAAAGAACTGGTTCCCCAAAACCTGTCTCGGGGAAAACCCCGAAGGCTCCGGCTGCCGGCTATCGAAACATGCTGGTAAAATTCGGGGTGCCCTGTTACAGTAGCTGCTGCCGGGTGAATGGCGAGCACAAGATGTTTTGTAAACAAGGGAAGATATACTTGCATGTCTGCATCGTAGCGGGTAATTTCTTTGCCCGGTTCTTTCAGGTTCTTCAAATACTTTGCGCCAGCTGAAAAACTGATGCCAGTTGTTGGCACAACAGGATCATCGAGATGAGCAAAAGAGATATAAGCCTGGGCGCCTCCAAAATGATTTGGTACATACGATTTAGGAGAACCATCAAGGCTATGGAAAAAAAATCTCTCCTTATTTTCCAGTATCCGCACCATATGATATACGGGTCCGATACCAAAGCGCCCATGTTTACCCAATGGCCTGTTCAGATCGAGAGTTGCAAGCAGGACCTTGCTTTGTAACTGGTAATAGTTAGTGGAGCTGTTATCCTGCTTCGTATCATTTCCTAATCCGGCAAAATTTGTCCAGCGCATGAGGTCGTAATTGCCATCGATACCGAGGTTCCATTTACCAGCCACTTGCATGAAGTCTCCTTCATAAATAAAACTGGGCTTATGCTGCATCAGCGAATAATTCACCTGTATTTGTTGCTGGGAGCTGAAAGGCTCTTTTCTCCACCCATGCTTCAGGATCTTGTAGCCCAAACCAACATATAGCTTGTCTTCAAAGCTATAGAACAGGATCGGTTTTAGTCCTTTGTCATCGTATTTGAATGCGTCGTATTTAAAATGATGAACAGCGCTGTCATTAGAAAGAAATAACCTGGTTTCGTTTGAAGTAGTTATACTGTTTTGGTCATCATCATATACTAATGTACTGCGCCGGCCGCTTTTTACAGAGGAGACATCAACAATACTGTCTTTATCTGATCCTCCAATGATGCGCACCTTAATGCTTTGTTCCGCTTCTCCATCTATTTGGTAAACATCATTACCTGCGAGTCCATACAAACGTATTTCCCTGGTTTCACCCGGCAGGAACGTTCTTGAGTAAAAGGGTGAAGCTTCTTTTTCCCCGCTTTTTTTGATCTTCGATACATCTACTAAAACTTTTCCATCCTGCTGTCTTGAAACATGAAAGAACTCTTCTTCTTTTGACCCCACGACTTCCACTTCGCGGGCCAGGAAGAGATAATATTGTTTTGCGTATAAGTGCAGATCATTTCGTCGTGACTTTAATTTTGCTATAATGTCAGGACCAGAGATCGGAAATACTTCGGGTGGTAATTGTCTTACTGCATTTTCGATCACTTCATCCGTCACTGCTTTTTGGATCTCCCCGGCCTGGCGCAGCCATTGCTCTGATGAAGGTTCATTGGCGATCTGCCTGTCAAGGTTGCGGGAGGGAAAGTTATTCAGGTTAATATCGGGGATCTTATGATCGAAGGTTTGAAGGTGACCTGGTGCCGCTAACTTGATAAGAAAGCCATCGAATTTTCCATACGCCTGGTCCCGGTCACGTGGGATGGCCTTATATATTGTTTTATCTCCTTCTTTAAAACTGGCCCATCGCCACTGGTCTTCATGGCGACTCGCATCACCGATCAGGAAATCAAAAAGCCTTGATCGGACATAGAAGACCTGTTCGGCCCGGTGATCATTGTCCTCAAAGATCTTCTCCAGCATTTTCTCTGTGCCTACAATGTTTTTGGAATTGCCAAAGTTGGCGGCTTCTTCCCAGTTCTCATCCGGACGTTGTTCAATTAAATAGGAATGGTTAGCGTATTTTTTATTGAAACTATCGAGTGCGATTTGTTCTGGTATATAAACGATACGGGGATTGGTATGATAGATCCCCGCTGCTTCAGCCATCAAAGGGATGGTAACAGCAGAATAGGGGTGACCCAGTGTCACCTGGTCATTGATAATAGATTCTACAAAGGTATGCTGGTAGATAGGTGGCAGTGCGGCTCCAAAAGTTTTATCAATGCTCCGCATCACATATTCTTTACCATTGGGATCACGAAGTCTTAATGATCGGGTCTGTCTTCCACCACCGGCCTGGTAAGGTTTCAGACCACCCGCCATGGTATCTAATAAAAGACCTGGCAGATTAACCGGGGTATTCCATTCCCGGCGGTAATGTTTTCCCCATATAAATTGGTGAAAGGAAGACCTTGCATATTGCGAACCTGCTACGACACGGTATTGAGAATGACCAAAAAAAGGAATTAAGATAAAACAAACGAAGGCTGATCGCCTCAAAAAGCGAAGGTTGGTCATGAATAACTTCCTGTACATGGTTAGTTCAATAGCAAAAGCATGCCAAAAGGAATATTGAATCAGGAATGAGGAACCAGGAATTGTACATAGCTAACGGCTAGCGGCTAATAGCTAAAGGCAAATGGCTGAGAGCTAACAGCGAGTATTTATTTTTCGATATAAGCCCCACCACCGGGCGGAGTATATAGCCTCTTGAGCGAGTCGAGTAAACGGGTTGTATCAGCCGGAGTTGCTGGCAGAATAAAAAAGAGTCGGAAGTCAGTTGAATCATTTGTCTCTATATTAATACCTATCCCGTATCCTTTAAGTAATGAGTAACGTTTGAGTGCCCTGAATTTGTCGGTCGTTTCAACAATGAATTTATAATTACCGGGTGGTAAAGTAGCCTGTGTAGAAGGTCCTGTTGAATCATTGACTGTGACGGGTTGAGTTGTAACGGGTGCAGCAGGTGATTGAATTTCTTCAACAGGGTTATTATTTTTTCGGGAGATCGTTTTTTTATAGATAGTGTAACCGCCCCAGATCGCAAAGGCGAGACCGCCAAGCATGAGGAAGATCGCCAATGTTTTTTTAGGGGTGCCTTTGGATTTTTTACTATAAAAAATATTTTTAAAGCCGCTAACAGGTTCCTCCGTTTCACTTCCCTCCACCGTTTCTTTCGGGGTCTGTTCCTTTACTTTTTCCGGAAGCATGGCGCCGGCAACAAAATTGAAACCCCCGCCTTGCTGTTTGGTAAGCGTACCGATACCCTCGAATAAAAAAGGTTTGCCGATATTCAGGAATTGTTTGGCATTTTCCAGGTGCGAGTCGAGATCGGCAGCAGCGAGTGCTCTTATCTTACCGCTGGTCCTGGCAATAAAATCCACCAGGGTAGGTACTTCTTTTACCCGGGTATTATTTTCAAAATATACTCCATCACCCATCTCCGTTTTAGCGGAGCGGTTAGCTTCCCCATCATGATCGCCGGATCCTCCCACCAAAAAACTGCCTATACCCGGAAGGTCGAGACGTTTAGTAGTGTAAAGGAATTCTGCCAGCAGCGTTGCCAGTTTCAAAATTTAGAGCTTTAAGGATCTCCAAGATATATATTTTAAACCGCTGCTGCAAGTGACAGAGAAGTTTGTGCTTTACCTTTGCGCACTATGCTTACAGAAGAGGAGAAAAGATTTATGGAATATTGGGAACAAAACC
>DATLCB010000132.1:0-26204 GCA_035526625.1 Chitinophagaceae bacterium | reverse complement strand
GATATTCTTCTTCTCGATCTCAGTCAGAAAGCCTTTAATATCTACAGTATTGGGGACATACCAATCTGCCATCTCAAATTGCTGGCGTAAATGTTTTCTATTAAAGCAATAACCATGACGGGCGAAGATCTCGTTGCGCATCATCTCGAGATCCTCTTTCATCAGGTTCTCTATGTCTTCGGGTTTCAACAGGCGCTGTGATGATTCGGGCCATGAGCCGACATCGGTCCTGTATTCGAATTTCTTTCGCTCCAGCGTATATGATTTTACAGGACGCTTGGGATCATTGGCTTTCCAGGTGCCGCTTACTTCATCGGGTTTTGTATTAGCAATGGCAAAATTGAAAACGCCATCATCTTTATGATCCCCCGGCTCCTTAGCAGAAATTGTATACAGGTCGTTTGCCAACGTAAACGTGCCTGCAAAAGGACGGTCATTACCACCTACGATCGTGCGGCCCACTATCGAATCGCCTTTGGCTTTTGTTATCAGGAGCGTTATTTTATTATCGCCAAAAGCGCCGACAAAAGAACCCAGGAGTTTTTCCAGTGGATCGGGCGCAGGAGTTGTCTGTGTTGTGGTCATTCCAGCAGTAGTGTCTTTTTCAACTGTGGTTTCAGTCTTTGACTTTTTCTCATTATTACAGGAAAGAAGAAAAAAGCCGGCGATAAGTGCCAACAAATATTTTCTCATGGTGAAAGGTTTAAATTTGTGGTTTTAGGAGTTAAGTAACTAAAAATAGAACAAATTATCAGCCGCACCAACATCTTCAATGCGGGGCTTTTGCTTGTCCTTGCTTTTTTTACCTGGCTGATGGCCCGGATCACGATGGCTTATATTCCTTATAATACGGACGTAGGTTTCCTCCGCATCAAACAGCAATATATTCATGTGGACCATTGGAGAATAGCTTTTTTCATTCATGTTTATGCAAGCATGTGGGTCTTGCTGGCAGGGTTTACACAGTTCTCAAAACAGATCCAGCGGAACAACCCGATTCTTCACCGTGGCATGGGCTATATCTATGTAGTGGACGTACTATTGATAACAGGGCCAGCAGGATTTTTGATGGGCCTCTATGCAAATGGGGGCCTCCCTTCAAGAATAGCTTTTGTATCACTGGCTACACTCTGGATCTTTTTTACTGCCATGGCATTGATAAAAGCGCGGCAAAAAGATTTCAAAGCTCATCGGAACTATATGATCAGGAGCTATGCACTTACTTTATCTGCGCTTACATTAAGAGCATGGAAGTATGCGATCACTAATAATTTTGAACTGCCGCCGATGGATGTGTATCGCTCTGTTGCCTGGCTGGGCTGGGTGCCCAATCTGATCTTTGCAGAATGGTTGATCCGCAGACGAAAGAAAGCAAATAATTCATACAAAAAAAGAAGCGCACAACAAATGTGAGCTTCAACTAGCATCTAGTAGTTTTTATCTTTTATCTATTTACTGATTGAGCATAAGCGGCATAACCAGCATGAGCAGTTCTTCATTCTCATCATGCTCCGTTGGTTTGATAAGACCTGCTTTTGTTGGAGTGGATAGTTCCATATTTACCTCATCGCTTTCCGCGGCACTGAGCATTTCGATCAGGAACTTGGCATTGAAAGCGATCATCATGTCTTCACCGTTATACTGGCATTTCATCCGCTCATTTCCTTCAAAACTAAAATCAATATCCTGGGCGGCCAGTTGTAATTCGCTTCCATTGATACTCAATGCCACCTGGTTGGTGCTTTTATTGCTGAATACGCTTACCCGGCGAAGCGCATTCTGAAAATCACTTTTATTCACGGTAAGACGGTAAGGGTTTTCCGTTGGGATCACCACTTTATAATCAGGAAAACGTGCATCGATCAGCCTGCAACTCATTTGCGTAGTGCCATGTTGTACAAACAGGTGATTGCTGTTGTAATTCACCGTGATCTCATCTTCTGTAGAAGGAATAGCTGTCTTTAGCAGATTAAGGGGTTTCCTGGGAACGATAAAAGAGTCGGACTTAGGACATTTTACATCTGTCCTTTTATAGCGGACCAAACGGTGTGCATCTGTTGCCACACATTGTATCCCTTTTTTATCCAGTTCAAAGAATACACCAGTCATGGCCGGACGAAGGTCATCATTACTGGTAGCAAAAATGGTTTTGTTGATAGCAGTTACAAGACCTGAGGCCGTCATGGTAAAAGAAGTGGTGTCATCAGCTGTTGGCTCTTTGGGAAAATTATCAGGGTTCTCACCCATGATCTTGTATTTACCATTGTCACTGGTGATCTCGATACCAAAATTCTTATCGATCGTGAACGTAAGCGGTTGATCCGGGATATTCTTCAGCGAATCCATTAATATTTTGGCAGGGATACAAACTTTGCCACTATCTTTTGCTTCTACATCCAGCTGAACCCGCATCACCGTTTCCAGGTCGGTCGCTACTACCGTAAGCCTGTTCTTGCCTACTTCGAATAAAAAATCTTCAAGTATCGGCAATACCGTGTTGGCATTGATAACTCCGGCAATATGCTGCAGTTGTTTCAGTAAAGAGGAGGAGGATGCGATGAACTTCATACAAATAGTTGAATGGGGCGAAACTACTGATTTTTGCCTAACTGCCAACACTTCAAAAGCGGGCAAAAAGCGGGGATAAATCACGACGGGAACGCAGCTATCGCGGAGAATTATACAGTTTTTTTACTCAATAAAGACGGTGGCCTTAGCGTGGGGTCATTTTACAGGGATAGAATAGTAACGCGTTGTTCCTTTTACCATCTTTAGTATCTTGCCTGTTCTCAATTATTTATTCATGTTTGACAAATTTTTTGGCAAGGGTAAGAAGAAAGAGGAGGAGCACGGGGCAGATCCCGCCATAAATTTCGGCCGGTATTCCGATAATAATAAGCCCTTGGCTAAAGTCAATCGCTGGACAGATGCCGATAAACTATTCAAAGAAAAAAAATATAACGAAAGCATGGATGCTTTCTTTGACTACCTGCGGGACGATGCTGAACAAAACGTGGTATATGAGAGGAATGGGGCAGAAGGCAGGTTCCAGTTTTACCAGGGGTCCAAAATGGTAAGGGGAACCTTTAATATTGATTTGGTGAAAGCAGAAGTAACATTGGTCCGGATGCCACAACCTTCCGTACCCGTGATGCGGCGCCTTCTTGAAATGAATTTCAACTTATACTATAGCCGTTTTGCATTGGAAAACGACAGGCTTTGTATGAGCTTCGATACTGATATTGAAACCGCCAGCCCAAGTAAACTGTACTACGGGCTTAAAGAACTATCCACCAAAGCAGATAAGCAGGACGACCTGCTGGTCCAGGATTTTGCCTCGCTCCAGGCGGCAGACACCGATCATCTTATCCCCGTGAGCGACCAGGAGAAAGAAGTGAAATATGAATACCTGCAAAAATGGATAAGCCAAACACTGGATACGATCAATGGATTGGATGCTGATAAATTTTCCGGGGGGATCGCCTACCTGCTGCTCGCACTTATTTACCGGATCGATTATATGATTGCCCCGGAAAGTAAGTTGCTGTATGAACTGGAAAAAACCGGGGGCATTTATTTTAAAAAAGATGAAAGGCAGGTGATCGAGAAGAACCGGGACATGGCGGAGGAATTTAAAAAGATACAGGGCTGGTCAAAAGAAGAAGTGTTCAAATGCCTGATACGATCGAAATACACTTTTTCCATTGTCGCTCCACAGCAATACAAGACCATTGCGGATTCTATTCATGGGGCCAATCAAAACATGGCATGGTACAGGGACAACAATCATCCTTTCGTGGCTAACCAGATCGCGGAGTATGGATTCTCTTATTGCCAGTACTCCTACAGCCTCCCGCGAATGACAACCGAGTTCTATCATTTGTTCATGATGGTGAACTACCCGGATTATTTTAAAGCATTGGGGTTTAAAAAGCAATTCTACGATGGTATAAATGGCCGGTTCGAAACAGAAACGATCCTCCGGGAGATCAACGAAATACAAAACAGGTGGAAAGACAAATATTCTATGGTGAATTTCAGGACACAGAACCTGAAGTTTGACAACCTGGTGAACTTTAATTACAGTTTTACCTCGGAAATGGAAACATTAAATATGGAAACAAAGTAGTTTATGGTTTATAGTTTGTTGTTGTAATTGATCCTGGCGACAAAATATTCTTTAACAAGTAAAATTTTTTTGCGAGAGCAGGATTTAACTACAAGCTACCTACTCCAAACTATAGACCCACAAAGATGGATTCACAGCATATCATAGAGCAATACCAGAAGGCCATCATCCAGATAGCAACTCCCGGCGGTACCGGTACGGGTTTTTATGTCAAGGAATTCGACCTGATCATAACCAATGACCATGTTGTAGCAGAAAATGCAGAAGTGACCATCGCCGGAAAGTCGTTTGATAAATCCTTATCAAGAGTATGGTACACGGACCGCAAGCATGATCTTGCTTTTCTTGAAGCCCCTAAGAATATCGAACTTCCTGAAATAAGGCTGGGACGCTATGAAGAAATGAAAGATGGCGACCAGGTTGTAGCTATCGGCCACCCTTTTGGGTTGAACTATACAGTTACGCAGGGTGTGATTTCAAAGGTGGACAGGATAAGGGATGGATTAAAGTTCATCCAGATAGACGCAGCTATTAACCCCGGGAACAGCGGTGGTCCGCTGGTAAATAATAAAGGAGAGATCATTGGCGTCAACTCATTTATTATTAAAGGTGGCGACAACCTCGGCTTTGCGCTGCCGGTTCATTACTTACGGGAAGCTTTGCAAATGTATTTGCCCAACAAGGGGCAGGCTTCTACACGTTGTTTTAGCTGTGATTACCTTGTTACCCCTTCCAATATCGATTCACAAAAGTATTGTCCCAGCTGTGGCACAGAAGTAAAACTGCCAGAGATACCCGAGAAAGCAACTGAAGCGGTCGGCGCTGCTAAAACGATCGAAGAGATCTTAAGAGAATTGGGTAAGGATGTGCGACTGGCAAGAGAAGGAACGAATACCTGGACGGTGAAAGAGGGTTCGGCTAAAATAAAGATCACTTATAATGCAGACAATTTTTTTATCGCCGGGGACGCTTATCTCTGCCAGATGCCTTCGGATGCAAGCAGGATAAAGCCACTCTACCAGTTTTTGCTGGAAGAAAATTATCGCACGACCGGATTGGTGCTAAGCTGTGTTAAACAAAATATCGTACTCAGTTGTATCATATACGATCTCGACATGACAAAAGAGAATGGCGTGGACTCTTTCCGCAATCTTTTTCAGAAGGCAGACCATTACGATGATTTCCTCAAGAAAGAATATAGTTGTACGGACCGGCTGGAAGAATAGTGTCTGACGTCTCCTGACACTTGTCCTGGATTTGTTCAAGTGAGCCACGGATCAACACAGATTAATAAAAATTGTACACTCTGGAATAAGTTCTGTGGAAATCAGTGTAATCCGTGGCCTTGTATAAGTTCTGTGTAAATCCGTGTAATCTGTGAGCCCTGTATTTATTCAATTCATTTTAGTTACTGCCAGACAAACAGGAACCTGACACTTTTCACCGGATCAAGAGCTTTTTGCATCTTCAAATAAAGCGCCGCTTTAACTTTACAGCGATGTACAAGCGATCGCTGACCAAAGAACAAGCCCTGCAAAAATTAAAACACTTCTGCGCTTACCAGGAACGTTGCCACAGTGAGGTAAGTGAGAAGCTGTATGCGCTCGGGGTTTGGAAAAAAGATCACGACGGTATCCTCTCCACACTTATCGAAGAGAATTACCTGAATGAAGAAAGGTTTGCCATCGCCTTTGCCGGGGGCAAATGGCGCATAAAGCAATGGGGACGGGTAAAAATAAAATATGAATTGAAACAAAGACAGGTAAGTGAATATTGTATCAAAAAAGCAATGAAGCAGATCGATGAAGATGCATATTTGAAAGTGCTGGACAAGCTGGCTAAAGAAAAATACAATTCATTAAAAAGCGACCAATATCTTATCCGAAAAAAGAAAACAATGAACTATTTGATGAATAAAGGCTATGAACCAGGAATGATAAACAGGATCATGGAAACGCTAAGATAAAACAACACCCATTTGAATAGTCTATTTTTACAGCCTTATGCCACCATTAATTATTACTGTCATACAAACTAATCTCCACTGGGAAGATAAAGCCGCAAATCTGGTTATGCTGGAGCAAAAGGTCATTAGCATTAAAGAACGGACGGAGATCGTAGTGTTGCCTGAAATGTTCAGCACTGGTTTCAGCATGAAACCGGAGTTGTTGGCAGAGACCATGGAAGGCGAAACCATACAATGGATGAAACGGGTCGCCTCACAGAATAATATCATTCTTACGGGAAGCTTTATCTGTCGCGATGCTGAAAGCGCTCCGGCCCGTTATTATAACAGGTTAGTATGGATGCTGCCTAATGGGCAATATGGCATATATGACAAGCGACACCTCTTTGCCTATGCAGATGAAGACAAGCATTACACAGCAGGTACAAAAAGATTTATTGCATCAGTGAAAGGATGGAAGATCCATCCGCTGATCTGTTATGACCTGCGCTTCCCTGTGTGGGCCCGGCAAAAACCAACGGGAGATCAAGCCGAATATGATGTATTGATCTATGTAGCCAACTGGCCTGAGAGAAGGGTTCACGCCTGGAAAACATTGCTGCAGGCAAGAGCGATCGAGAATCAATGTTATGTGATCGGTGTTAACCGGACAGGAGATGATGGAGCCGGGATCCATTATAGCGGGGAAAGCATGATCGTTGATCCGATGGGAGAAGTGTTGTACACCAGGAAAGAGGAAGAAGATATTTTTACTATCAGCCTGGACAAAACACTATTACAGACTGCAAGAGAGAAGTTGCCGTTCCTGAGAGATGCAGATTCTTTCCGGATAATCAATGAGAACGAATAAGAGGGCTTGTTATTTCTCCTTATCTCTCCTGATCAGCTCCATTGCCGTCTCAACCTTATAATCTGTATTACGCCGGATACGTTCAACAGTTGGAAACGATCTTACTTCAGGTTGTAATCCACGACCATTCTTGGGCACTGTATTATCTATAACGAGGCGGAACAGTGGTAGCCGGAAACGCACACCTGTTTCGGGAAGTGTGACATCGGGGATCAGCCAGGCAGAATTGCCATAAGCCCCACCACCTGTTTCTTCACCCACTACGGTCACATTATCCTGTTTAACAAGTGCAGAAGCAAATAAGGTAGTCGCGGAAAAAGAATTACCACCTGTCAGGATATAAACCTTCCCCTCATAATGGTTGGATTTTTTTGGTTTGAAGTAATGTCTTTCAAAATAACCGAAATGATAATTACCATCATTCTTTTTCTTAGTAAAGAAAGTAATGAATAGGTTATTCCAGAAATGATCTTTGATCAAATGAGCTTTCGGACCGCCTTTTCGAATTGCATATAAAGAATCCGCGATCTTAAAACGGTGATCTGCTATATAGCGGGAAATAAGCGTAGAGTTCGTAACGCTGCCGCCGCCATTACTGCGTACATCAATAATGAGGTGAGCGATCTTATTTTTCTTTAAGACCTTAAAAGAATTGCGAAAAAATCTCTTTAGCCCATAGCCCTTACTAAAAGAGGCAAGGTCCATCATGGCTACATGCTCAGCGCTGTCAATACGAAGCAGCCGGATCCCATTCAACCGAAGCATACGTTGCTCTTTTTTGGAGGGCTGGGGTTGTATTTGCCTGAAAGTCCGGGTACCCCTGCCTACTGTATCGGCAGCAGGATTATAAACAGGAACAGTTGTGTTGAAGGACACACCGTTACTGTCTTTATATTGTATAGAGTAAGACGGCGACAAGCCATAGAGATTACTGTACAGCGAACCGAATACACCGCGGTTACTCAGCGACTGGTACTTGTGCGTACGGTTATAACCATCAGTGGAAATATAATCGAACATGGTATCCACGATACGTTGCCATGATCTTCCATCAATAGCTGTGATGACCGTACCCCGCTTTAAAATGGTATCCCGCCGGTTCAGGTTGGCTGTTACAACCATTGCAGCATCCCAAATTTTCATACTTAAAGGAAATAATTTCGCTACACGTGCGGTATCGCTGTATTTATTCCAGGCTTTCGAAGGACGGACCGTTGTGTGCCCACAATTGATCTTTGCGGTAACATAGCTCAGCAATTTCCTGAATTGCGGCTCCGTCATTGAATCTGTTAGTTGCTGACGGCCCTGTTCAAAATAATGATCCATGCTGTCTTTACTGGTATACCAGTAAAGTCCGGGGTGATGGTCTTCCAAAACTTTTTGATAGTCGGAGTAATCACGTTGTAATTGCCCCGGAGAATATTTTTTTGAAGGAGAATAGGACGACTTGCTTACAGCACAGCCGGTAAGAAAACAGGCAATTGGCAATAGACAATAAGCAATCATTTCTACACAGCCAGATCTTTTCTTATAAATGTTCAATTGCCAATTCCTCATTGCCTATTGTTTCAAGTGATTCCATCCCTGCGCTGTGATCATATGTTTACTGCCTCCTTTGGTAATAATATAGGCTCCATCCTCCGGCTCCGTCATATAGCCAACCACACTTATCTGCTCATTGAGCACTAGCTTATCATGATCGGCCTGCGCAACGGTGAACAGTAACTCATAATCCTCACCACCACTCAAAGCACATGCTGTTGGATCTATCTCAAATTTAAAAGCCGCTTTTTTCATTTCGTCTGCCACTGGTACTTTTTCTTCATATAAAACACAACCAAGACTGCTTTCCTTACAGATATGTAAAATCTCAGAGCTTAGTCCATCGCTGATATCCATCATAGATGTAGGCATTAGCTCCTGCTTTGAAAAAAATTCTACAATATCTTTTCTTGCCTCCGGCTTCAGTAATCTTCCAATTACATATGATTCTCCTTCAAGGTCAGGTTGCACACCCGGACTTTCCAGGAAGATCTTTTTTTCTCTTTCCAGGAATAGCAGTCCCACATAAGCCGCACCCAGGTCGCCACTCACACAAAGAAGGTCGCCTTTTTGAGCCGTACTTCTTTTTACAAATTTATCCGGCGCCACATCCCCGATAGCGGTAACAGAAATAATAAAACCTTTTTGAGACGAAGTGGTATCGCCGCCGATCAAATCAACGCCATATTTCGCACAAGCAGCGTAAACACCTTCATAAAATTCATCTAAAGCTTCCAGGCTAAACCGGTTGCTGATACCAAGACTCAGGACTACCTGTGTAGGTATGGCATTCATTGCATATATATCGCTCAGGTTAACAATGATGCTTTTATAACCCAGGTGTTTCAATGGGGTATAGGCCAGGTCAAAATGGACACCTTCAACGAGGAGGTCGGTAGTCACGACAGTTTGTTTACCAAAATGATCAATAACGGCCGCATCATCTCCAACACCTAAAACGGAAGAAGCGTTTTGCAGTTCAATGTTCTTTGTCAAATGCTCTATTAAACCAAATTCACCGAGATCGGATATTTCTGTTCTTTCGTTGCTCATAATTCTTTTCTATTATTGATTATCTCCACCATTTCGTCGTGTATTTTTCCATTTGTTGCAAGCACTTTATGCTGGTAGACAGAAAATTTATTTCCTGTAAGATCGGTCACCTTGCCACCTGCCTCTTCAACGATAAGATAACCGGCAGCACTATCCCAGGCCTCTAATTTGTGTTCATAGAAACCATCGAATCTTCCTGCCGCGACCCAGCAAAGATCAATAGCAGCTGAACCCAGGCGGCGAACAGGGACTCCCTTCCTCACGAAACGTTCAAAGATCTCTAATGGACCATTGGGCATATTGATATATGTGTAAGGGAAGCCGGTAACCAAACAAGCCCGGATAGCTTCTGTTTGCTGACTTACACGGATCGGTTTATCATTCAGTGTTGCCCCCTTTTCTTTTTCCGCGAAGAAAAACTCATTCAAATGGGGATTATAAACGGCAGCCATCATGATCTCCCCGGAATGTTCAACAGCTATCGATACACAGTTGAGCGGAATGCCATGTGCAAAATTGATTGTTCCGTCGATAGGGTCTATTATCCATTTGTAATTAGAGTCTAAAATTATCTCCCCTGTTTCTTCACTCAGTATATGATGGTCGGGAAAATGCTTATGTATTACTTCGATGATCGATTTTTCTGAAGCATGGTCAGCTTCTGTTACCAGGTTGTTGACGCCTTCCTTATTACTTATTTTAAAATCATTATTGAAAAAGCGGAGTATCTCGGCAGCACCAGCCTTTGCTGCTTCCATTAATGCAGATTTGAGCATGGGCCAAAGATAAAACCAGATTTTAGATTGCAGTCCCGTTATTTATCGGGATAAGATTTAGATTTGAAGCCATTTCAATGCAATTATCAGTTATTATAGTAAACTTCAATGTTAAGCATTTCCTCGAGCAGTGTCTTTATTCTGTTCAGAGAGCAATTGAAGGGTTACAGGCAGAAATGATCGTCGTGGATAATAATTCCACAGACGGCAGCATGCAATACCTGCCGCCGAAATTCCCTGCTGCCCGCTTCATTGGCAACAAAGAGAACGTAGGTTTTGCCCGTGCGTGTAACCAGGGTTTGGCAATGGCGTCCGGCCAATACATACTTTTCCTTAACCCTGATACAATTGTCCCTGAAGACTGCTTCCAAAAATGTATCGATTTCCTTGGATCAAAAAATGAGGCTGGAGCGCTCGGCATACGAATGCTCGATGGCAGCGGCCATTTCCTGAAAGAATCGAAACGGTCTTTTCCTTCTCCTATGACATCGCTGTATAAGCTCTTTGGTTTGTCAAAATTATTTCCACGCTCAAAAACCTTTTCCCGTTACCACCTCGGCCATCTCGACGAAAAAGAAAATAATGAAGCAGATGTACTCGCCGGGGCTTTTATGATGATCAAAAAAGAGGTATTGGATAAGGTGGGCGGTTTTGATGAGAACTTTTTTATGTATGGAGAAGATGTTGACCTTAGTTTTCGCATTCAGAAGGCCGGGTTTAAAAATTATTACTTTGCCGGCAGTAGTATCCTCCACTTCAAAGGAGAAAGTACCCGCAAAGGAAGCATGAATTATGTACGGATGTTCTACACGGCTATGAGCAAATTCGTTCGTAAACATTATGGCGGCAGCAGGGCTGGCTTTTTCAGTGTACTTATTCATAGCGGGATATGGTTCAGGGCTGCTCTTACCGCGATCGGTAATTTTATCCGGCGCATCGGTTTGCCGCTGATCGATGCGGGACTCATTCTTCTTTCATTCTGGTTAGCGAAGAATGCATGGAATGAATATGTGAAGACTGAAACGCAATATGAGAACAGGCTTTTATGGATCGCCTTTCCTTCTTTTACTGTCCTGTACCTGGTAGCGGCTTTTTATGCCGGACTGTATGATAAGTGGTACCGTCGCTCTGAATTAGTTCGCTCTACGCTTATCGCTACTATAGTTTTGCTTGCTGGTTATGCTTTGCTACCTGAGCAATATCGTTTTTCAAGGGCTATTCTTCTGTTCGGAGCCCTGCTGGCTTTTATTTTTATCAGTTTGTTCCGATGGTTACTTATCAGGACAGGAGTGCTTAACAGTAGTAAAGAGAGGGAAGAGAATTTTAATAGAGTTATTGTAGGATCTTCACAGGAGTATGAAGAAGCCTTATCCCTGTTGAAAGCAGCAGGTCTTCAGCAAAAAGTATTGGGACGTGTCGCCATCGAAGCAGGGGACCCACATTCGATAGGACAGTGGAATGAACTAAAAAAGCTTTCATCGGTTCTTCCTTTCCGGGAGGTCATTTTCTGCCAGGGTCGTCTTTCTTATCATGCTATCATCGAAAGCATGCAGCAATTGGGCACCGATGTAAGTGTAAAGATACATGCTGCCGGAAGTAATAGTATTGTGGGCAGTCACTCAAAAGATGTTTCAGGAGAATCTGTTTCCAGGGAGAATGGCTTTAATTTATCCGATCCCTATAACAGGAGATTGAAACGACTCATAGACGTCGGTATATCGGTACTAGGCTTGCTGACCTTCCCACTCCAATTTATATTGGTTAAAAGGACCTTTTCTTTTTTTGTGAATTGCGTGGATGTTTTGACGGCTTCAAAAACATGGATCGGTTATTCTATGCCGGAAAAAAATATTCCCCCTCTCCGTGTACCGGTTATTGCCTGTAATGGAATACCTCTCTCACAGCCACAGCAACTCCCCGCTGAAAGTTTGCAGATGATGGATTATTGGTATGCGCGGGATTATGATCCGGTGAATGATATCAAACTCATCTGGCGTGTTTATCACAGACTGGGGGGCTAAAAAACAAATTGACAATGAGCCATAGGACGATAGGCAATCTCATAATTTTATGGACAACTAAACTGTATGGCAGCGAGAAGTGAGAAAGAGATAAAAGTTTATAAAATGGTCTTTGAACTGGCAATGGATATTTTTAAGATCACAAACAGGTTCCCGAGGGAAGAAAGATATTCTTCAACCGACCAGATCAGGAGATCATCAAGAAGCGTTTGTATTTGCCTGCTTGAAGTCTATGGCAAGAAAAGATTCGCTTATTGCCAATTGCTCATTGCCTGTTGTCTATTGCCCATTGCCTATTGTATATTCGCACTATCATTGCATATCTTTAAGTAACATAAGGCATTCATGGCGACGATAATAGATATAAAATTACCCAGAGCAATAGCATCAGCCTTACGAATTCCCCCGAATGATCCTGAAAGACAGCAACTGAGAGTACTCAAAAAGCTGTTAAAGAAAGCAAGGTTCACAGAATTTGGGCAGCATTATCGTTTTGATGAAGCCCTGCTGAGCCGTAACCCTGCCAAAAGTTTCCAGGAACTGGTGCCCGTGCATGATTACAATAAGATATATGAAGAGTGGTGGAAAAAAACACTCGATGGAGTTTCAGATGTCTCCTGGCCGGGTAAAATCAAATACTATGCTTTAAGCTCAGGTACATCAGAAGCAGCCAGTAAATACATCCCTGTTACAAAAGAATTATTAAGAAGTAATACGGTCAACTACCTGCGCCAGTTATTGAGCCTGCTCAGTTACCAGGAGGCCAATAAAAGAGCGATGACAAAAGGTTTCCTGATGATCGGTGGCGCCACCGATCTTAAAAAAGGAAAAGCGGGTTGGTATGCAGGCGATCTGAGCGGGATACTCGCAAAGAAAAGACCATTCTGGTTCCAGAGTTTTTATAAACCAGGCGGAAGGATCGCCGCATTGGCCGACTGGAACCAAAAATTGAACGAGATTGTTGAACACGCAAAAGAATGGGATATCGGTTATATCGTTGGCGTCCCTGCCTGGTGCCAGATGTGCATGGAAATGGTGATCGATCATTACAAAGTGAATAACATTCATGATATCTGGCCCAACTTCAGCTTCTTTGTTCATGGTGGCGTAGCATTCGAGCCTTATAAGAAAGGGTTTGAGAAATTGCTGGGGAAGCCCATCGTATATATCGAGAACTATTTATCCAGCGAAGGTTTTGTCGGCTATAAAACAAGGGAGCATGCTAAAGGTATGCAGTTGATCACCAACAATAATATCTTCTTTGAATTTGTTCCTTTTGATGATAACAATTTTGATAACGAGGGACATATTGTAGCCAACCCCGAAGCTAAGATGGTGCATGAAGTAGAGGAGGGAAAAGAATATGCTTTATTAATGAGCACCAACGCCGGCGCATGGCGTTATCTTATCGGGGATACCATCAAGTTTGTTGATCTCGAAAAATGCGAAGTGGTGATAACCGGGCGCACCAAACATTTTCTTAGTCTTACAGGCGAACACCTCAGTGTAGAAAACATGAATAAGGCTATCGAGTTGGTAAGCGAGGAATTAAATATCAGTATTCCTGAATATACCGTTGTTGGATTCCCCCATGACAACTTCTTTGCTCACCGGTGGTATGTAGCTACCAATGATAAAGTAGATCCAGAAAAACTCCGCAAACGCATCGATGAGCATCTTCGGGTGCTGAATGACGATTATGCAACAGAGAGAGACAGCGCCTTAAAAGAAGTTTTTCTCGAGGTATTGCCGGAAGAAAAATTCTTGAGATTCATGGAGCTGAAAGGCAAATTGGGCAGCCAGCATAAATTTCCAAGAGTGATGAAAGGTAAAATGCTGGAAGAGTGGGAGCGGTTTCTTAAAACAGGCCGACTCTAAAAACAATTCACAAAAACAATCGTATTTTTCTCAGATGGTGGAAGCGATCTTAAAAGGATTGGGCTTTGGGCTGCTACTGAGCATTGCTGTGGG
Organism: Chitinophagaceae bacterium; assembly: GCA_035526625.1. Classification (GTDB taxonomy): domain Bacteria; phylum Bacteroidota; class Bacteroidia; order Chitinophagales; family Chitinophagaceae; genus JJ008. Next base: position 11,896 of record DATLCB010000132.1, on the reverse strand, counting down.
ACCGGTTCTTTTTTCCATTATCAAGCAAAGCCTGAACAATGGCCATCGCGGAGGATTCGCCTTTGTCCTGGGAGTATCCGCGAGCGATATCTCGCTTGTGCTGATCAGTAATATTTTCACCGAGCTTTTCAACAGTATCAAACAATACAAAACAGAAGTGGGAGTGGCTGGTTGTATTTTCCTGGTGTCGATGGGAATTTATTTCCTGTTCTTTAAAAAAGTAAAAGTGAATGAGCAGGGAAAACAGGTCTTCTCATTTCGCAAAAGAGATTATGCCAGGATCTTTTTCTCCGGTTATTTCATGAATACGCTGAACCCCGCAGTACTGATCTTCTGGATCACTACTTCAACAGCCGTGCTTTATCATACAGTGAACGACCGCATCATTATCTTTATCACCTGCCTTGCCTGGATGCTGGGAACGGATATATTGAAGGTCTTACTCGCGGGCAAGATCAGGAACCGGCTTACACCGCATAATATTCATATCCTCAATCGTATCAATGGTATTATATTAATTGTATTCGGTATCGCCCTGATCTGGGGACTGCTTATGTATGGCAAAAGGCTCTAAAACAAAAAATAGTCCCGCAAAACAGTTTCTCCGGAAGTTGTGGAAATGGAGCAAACGCATTTTCATCTGGCTATTTATTTTCCAGCTTTTCTACATCATTCTGCTCAAATGGGTGAATCCACCTATTACCTTCACACAGTTGGTGAGTTGGGTAAGCGGGCACGGATTAAAAAGAGATTATGTAAAACGAAACAACATATCACCGCAAGCCCGCCTGGCTGTAATTGCATCCGAAGATCAACTGTACCCGGATCATCATGGCTTTGACTGGAAGAGTATTAAAAAAGCGCTGGCTTATAATAAAAGAAAGCCTGGTCGTATCCGTGGCGGCAGTACGATCAGCCAGCAGGTAGCGAAAAATGTTTTTCTATGGCAGGGGCGGAGTTGGGTGCGAAAAGGACTGGAAACTTATTTCACTTTTATGATCGAAACGATCTGGGGGAAAAAGAGGATACTGGAAGTTTACCTGAACGTGATCGAGATGGGCGACGGTATATTTGGAGTGGAAGCGGCTTCACAATACTATTTTAATAAATCTGCCAAGGATCTTACCAAACAGGAAGCAGCTATGATCGCAGCCAGCTTACCAAACCCGAAACGATACAGGGTAAAGCCTGCTTCTCTATGGCTGACGAAAAGAGCGTCTTTCATTCAGCGGCAGATGGATTTTTTACATACGGACGAGGATATAATTAAAATAACAGGGATCAAACCGCCTTAAGTATTGCATTGGTAGCTTTAACCGCTTTTGCAAGCCGCTCTTCACGATCACCACTTATGTCAACCCATGGGATGTCCTGGTTGATCATCAGGTCCTCGTACATATGGTATAGCTTCTGTCTTGTTGCAAGATCAGGATATTCTCTTAATTCATCGGGGGCCCAAGGCAGGTCTATATTACAAAGCAGGTAGAGATCATATTTTCTTTCAACTATCTGGTCGAGGATAAAACGGTGGCAATTATCAAAAACAAATTCGCACCAGACCTTCATTACATACATGTTCGTATCCACGAAGAGCGGTGAATGGTGAATAGTGAGTGGTGAATTGTCCGAAGCTTGTTGATTGCCCATTGCCCATTGACTATTCACTTTTGCAGCATATTCATCTTCAAGTGTTACCTGTCCCTTTGCGATCGTAAGCAGGTTATTGTAATCATACTCCTTTCCATGTGTGAGCAAATATTCACGGGCAAATTCCGGGCACCATAACGTGTTATAATGTTGTGCCAGGTCTTCGCATAGAGTGCTTTTGCCGGTGCTTTCAGGACCCAGCACTACTATTTTTTTCAGTTCAGTCAAAGGGCTCATTATTGTGATATCAAAAATAGACTCATACGCTGATAAATCAACCGTCTGTAAAAATGATTTGAACTAAATTTAGGCCACTAAAATAAAAGGATTAGGCATGACGGTAAATACGATGCGGATCATTGACAAATGGATAGGCATTCCGCTCTGTTTTATTGCGAGTCCTTTCTGCTGGCTTTCCGATCTGCTCCGGTCTGCCAAAAGAAAAAAACCTGACCTGCGCCGCACTTTATTTATAGAATTATCAGAGATGGGCAGCGCTATCATTGCCGATCCCGCAATGCGTAAGCTACAACGTGAAGGAAAAGCTGAATTATTCTTCGTGATCTTCAATAAGAATTATAAAAGTCTTGAAATATTAAATACTGTATCGGCTGAAAACATATTTAAAATGAATGCGAATAATTTCTTTTCACTGGCAGGAGAAGTATTTCGTTTCCTGGCCTGGTGCAGGAGAAAAAAAATATCCGCGATCATCGATCTTGAACTGTTCTCACGTTTTACTGCCCTGCTTGCTTTTTTTAGCGGCGCACGCTCCAGAGTTGGATTTACCACTCTTCATGATGAGGGGCTTTACAGGGGTAACCTTGTTAATAAGAAGGTACGCTACAATTCACATGTTCATATCGCTATTAATTTTATTTCGTTGGTCAATAAGGCACTCGGACTTTTTGATAATGCTTACTCCACTGTTCCGGTTGCTACTCAGGAACTCCAGCTTGCAAAAGCAAACGTACAGGACGATAGTATAGATAAAGTAAAGACAAAGATCAAACAGCTTCACCCGGAATGGAACCATGAAGCTATTGTATTACTAAATGTGAATGCTTCCGATATGTTGCCACAAAGAAGATGGCCGCAGGAGAATTTTGCAGCAACAGGAAAAGCATTACTGAAAGAATTCCCTGGCATCATTATCATAATGACCGGTTCGCCAGGAGAAAAAAACTATGTGCAGGAGGTAACGGATATGATCGGCGATAGGCGTTGCATTAACTCAGCAGGCTTTTTTGAGTTTAATGAACTGGTTTCCTTGTATACAGTCAGCAAGTTGATGCTTACCAATGATTCTGGCCCCGCACATTTTGCGGCGGTCGCCGATCTGAAAGTCTTTGTGCTGTTTGGGCCGGAGACACCACAGCTATATCTTCCGTTGGGAGGTAATGCAGAAGCTTTTTATTTAGGCCTGCCATGTTCTCCCTGTGTCAGCGCAGCTAATCACCGGAAAACAACTTGCCTTACCCGCCCTTGTATTACGGGTATTGAGCCGGATGAAGTCATTAAAAAAATCAATAGCTACCTGGCGACTCACTAAAGCAAACGGATGAGGTATTGATCCTTTAATTCCTTTTCTCTCGTTTTAGGATTAAGGAACTTAAGCGAAAGCATGGTGACATGGAATTCTTTAAACTCTTTCACAATATCCAGGGCCACTGCTTTTTCCTGTAATTGTTTTAACTCTTCTGATGTGACAAAAAGCATTCTTGTTCGGGGAAACGAGCCATTGCTGATCGATGAAGTGTCCGTTCTATAAGTATGTTGCTTAAGATAAAATTCCCCTGCAGGGAAATAGATGCCTATGCGACCCAGTTCTGTACCCGGATGATACTTGTTGAGATAAGCAGCGGCTGCATTTCCTGATTGATACCTTAATAGATCTCGATAAAAAGAAAGATTCAGGAACAACCCCGCAACCAATATGGCAAATCCCGAACGCATATAAGGAGTGTACGGGGTCTTATGTTTTATAATTGCCCCTACCAGGAAGACAAGCAATATCATTACTGCCAGCGCTGTGATAGTGAACCATGTAAAGTAAGGTCTGTAAAATAAAGCAAGCCCAACGACAAGAATTAATAAGAGAACTGCCAATATATCCTGGATGGCACCAAAAACTTTTTTATTTGCTTCTACCTGTTGCCAGATAAAATGGGCGCACAGGATGGCCAGCATTGGAAACAGGATATTAGCATAATGCGGCAACTGGAAACTTGAAAAAGAAAAGACAAGCAGCGTAAGCAAGCTGCCAGAAATAGTGAACCATTCATTATAATTAGTTCTTGTCTTCTTTATCCCGCCCCTGATCTTTGCGAACAGCGCTGCATACAGGAGAAGCGACCAGGGAAGAAAAGCCCATAATAGGGTATGAACGAAAAACAACTTATCTCCTTTTCCTTTGATTGGTCCTGTATTGAAGAAACGCCCAAACTGGCTATCCCAGAGGAAGAATTTTATCCCGGATACATTTTGAGTGCCCAGCACTGTTTTCTCCGGATGCTGGTCAAATTGTTTCCAGAGGCAATACAATTCCGGCGAAATAAAAACAATTATAAGGACCAGGGCAACCAGCCATCTCCAGTGAAATAGCTGCTTCCAGTTTTTTTTGATCATCAATTCACCTGCAATAGCTCCACCGATCGGGATCAACGTAAAGATGCCCTTGGTCATAACAGCACAGGCGGAAAATAAACAAGCAGCAATTAGTTGCCAGCCGAACCCTTTATTAAGTGAATTGGAAAAATGATAAACTGCGGCGATGATCAACCCGGTCAGGTAAGGTTCAGCCCGTACGTCATTATTCGAAATAATAATATGCAGAGAGGTGAGCAGGATGAATGCTGACCACAGGGCTATCGTTTCATTGTAATATTTCCTGGCGAATAAATAAGTGTAACGTGCTCCCATCATCACGAACAGGATGCCGGGTATTTTATAAGCCCAATCGTGAAATCCAAATATCTTGAAAAATACCGCTGTTATCCAGAAAGGAAAATGAGGCTTGTCCAACCAATCTGTATCCTGGAAAAAAAGATTCACGTAATCATTTTGCTGCACCATTGACTTGCTGATCGAGGCATAGACACCGGCATCCGGGTCCATTAGTGGAACGAACAACCCACTGAAGTTGACCAGCACAGCCAGGCCGATAAGATAATAGAGTGGTTTATGAAAGCTAACTGTTGGCATGAGATGCTTTAGCTCGTTTTCGCCATTCAATTAATCCGTAGACCGCCATGACCAGGAGAATAACATAATAAACACTTGTAAACACATAGTTCTTCACGAAATACAAGGGGACAGAAGCAATATTGGTAGCGATCCACCAGTACCAGCTTTCCACTTTCTTCTTTGTCATCAGCCACATACCGGTAAAGGCCGTGGCAGAAGCAAAAGCATCGGCCCATGGAATAGCGCCTGGCGCAAAATCTTTTTTCAGGTAGCGCAGCAAAAAGAAAATGACAATGTAGAAGGAGGCAAAAAAGAGTAACTGGTATTGTATCCATCTCTTGTCAGAAAAACTGATATGTACAATAGGCTGTTGCTGCTTATCCCGCTTTGCCCATAATATCCAACCATAGATACTCATTGCTGTATAATAAAGATTTACTGCAGCTTCACCTAGCAGATCGCCTTTAAAACTTAGCCAGATATAGATAATGGTGTTGATGAGCCCAACAGGATAAACGAGGATATTTTCCTTCCGGCTGAACCACACACTTGCAATACCGGCAAATACAGCGATCCTTTCCCACCAGGAGGAATGTATCATGCCATCAACAAACTGCTGCCAGATCTCGGGAAGGGTCAAAAGAGAGTTTTTTCAAAAATATATCATTCCGCCGGCCTTGTATATTTTTTCCAGCTTTTGAGGTACTTGATACCTGTTGAGGTTTGAAATCTTGTCGGTATCTGTTCCCAGTTGCCATTTTTATTTGTCCATACAAGGAAATGTAAATGCGGAACAAAAGCATAGCCGGTTTTGCCGCTCACTGCGATCACCTGTCCTTTTTTTACTGAATCTCCTACATTCACTAAAGCGCCATTGTGCTGCAAATGCCAGTAACCTGCTCTTGAACCATCAGGGTGCTGGATCACAATATTATTTCCATGCTGGCGATATTTACTGTTCAGTCCACCTTTCGTTCCATCCTCTTTTGCCCTGACCACCACGCCTTCCCTCGCCGCAGTGATCTTTGTTCCCCGGTTCATATTAAAATCAAGGGCCGCTCTTTCTTTATGCGTGAAGCGGCTGAAATAACCCTGGATCACACGGAAATTCTTGCCTTCTTCAAAGGGAAGAGCATATACATAACTGGTATCATCATGTATGACCCCTTTTTGCAAAAGCTTTACTTTCTCCCGCAGGGGATTCGTACTTACGGAACAAGCGGACAAAACCAGGGACGACAGGAGAAGCTGTTTTAGAATTCTCATTTGATATAAACTCTAAAGCTAAGTTCATACCGGAAATTGAAGCGTTTATAAATCTTTAAATTTTTCCAACCACCGCCCTCATCTCCCGTAACTGTTTTACTCATAAATCAATTAATTTGTGTCATGCACAAAAAATTGCTGTTACTTGGAAGCGGGGAACTGGGCAAGGAATTGACCATTGCCTTAAAACGCCTGGGTCAAACCGTCATCGCCGTTGACAGCTATGCGGGCGCACCCGCTATGCAGGTAGCAGATAGCTTTGAAGTGATCGATATGCTTAACGGGAATGATCTTGATGCAATTGTTGCCAAACATCAACCCGACCTCATCGTTCCGGAGATCGAGGCTATCCGTACAGAAAGATTCTATGATTATGAAAAACGAAATATACAAGTGGTTCCAAGTGCCAGGGCAGCCAACTTTACCATGAATCGTAAACTTATCCGGGATCTTGCAAGTAATGAACTGGGTTTACGCACCGCCAAATACTTTTATGCGATCACATTCGGTGACTTCAGTAAGGCAGTTAAAGGAATTGGTTTACCCTGTGTAGTAAAACCACTTATGTCCTCCTCGGGTAAAGGACAAAGTGTTTTACGGAGGGAAGAAGATATGCAAACAGTGTGGGATTATGCGATCAATAATTCAAGAGGTGACATAAAAGAAGTGATCATCGAGGAATTTATTTCCTTTCATACTGAGATAACCCTGTTGACGGTCACGCAAAAGAACGGTCCAACATTATTCTGCCCACCCATCGGTCACCTCCAGGAAAGAGGTGACTACCAGGAAAGCTGGCAGCCTGTTGCGATCAGCGAGCAGGATTATAAAGATGCCTGTGAAATGGCGGCAAAGGTTACAGCAGCATTAACGGGTGCCGGTCTATGGGGTGTAGAATTTTTCCTGACAGACAAAGGAGTTTATTTTTCTGAGTTGAGTCCGAGACCACATGATACGGGGATGGTTACATTGGCAGGTACACAAAACCTTTCTGAATTCGAATTGCATGCAAGAGCTATCCTGGGATTACCTATACCACAAATACAACTGCAGAGAGCCGGCGCCAGTTCGGTTGTATTAGCTACCTCCGCAGCCGGTAGCGTTACAATAAATGGTATGGAAAATGCATTGGCAGAAACTAATACCGATGTAAGGATTTTCGGAAAACCAACGGCAAGACCTTACCGCAGGATGGCCGTGGCCCTTTCCTATGATGATATTGACACTGATATGAACGAATTGCGGACAAAAGCAAAACTCGCGGCCGGTAAGGTCACCATAAATTAAGCATCATGGAAAAAGTAAACATTGCCGAAAAGCTTTCTCATTTCTCCGATCACTTTAACCCGAGGATCGCCGGAGAATTAAATGGTCAGCAGGTTAAACTGGTGAAATTCAAAGGTGAGTTTGTCTGGCATCATCACGATAAGGAAGATGAATTATTCTATGTGGTAAAGGGAAGTTTTGATATGCATTTAAGGGAAAAAATAATAACAGTGAACGAAGGCGAATTTCTTATCATGCCAAAAGGGATAGAACACAAACCTGTGGCACAGGAAGAAGTAGAAATTATGCTTTTCGAACCTGCCACTACTATTAACACAGGAAATATTATTGATAGCGAATTGACAAGAACGGACCTTTCCAAAATATAGTTTGGTAGCCGTTAAACTTCTCTACCCTCAACTATTCTCTACCATTTTCTTCAAATTCTCTAAACCTACCTGGAATTGGTGATTCAGATTCCTGTTGATCATGGGACCCATTAGTCTGGCCATTGGCCAGGGAAGTTCACCACAGTTCTGCCAGGTAACTTTTGTATCGCCATTACCCCATTGCTCAAAGAGCCAGTTGTCTTTTGCTTTACTTTTCCATGGCTTGAAAAATTCCAGGAGGAAATGGATATGCTTATTGTCGCGGCTCAGCAAGGTGAGGCTGCCAACACCTACTTTTTTTCCTTCCCATGCATATTTATGTCCGGGAGCATGCGGCGAACCCGTAATTGTATTAGTGGCTGTGGGATCGGTCTGTTGCCAGGGGTTCCATTTACTGTAATGATTCAGGTCGCTCACAAAGTTCATCGTATCATCCACCGGCTTTTTAATCACGATCGATTTCTCAATACTGAAGGTCTTTGGCATAAAAGCGGAAGCTATCAGTAACGTGATAATAAGCCCCAATAATATATATATGATGATCATACAGTTGGCTTTAGACCGGGTAAGGTACAGAATTGGGATGGGGTTGGCAAACCGCTTATCAATGTATGCGGGAGTTCTCAGTTCAATAGAACTTTTATTACATCAATCAAAAGGCCATATGCTTCTTTTTTTAACCACAGAGGGCAGAGATTAATACAGCATAGAGTTCACAGAGTAAAATTCTTACAAAATGCATTACGTTGGTCAAAAGTGATCAGGGATGAAAGGTCTTATAGATCTTCCCTGGTCTTAAATAAATAATGCCAAGCTGGGTATAGAAACGGGTTGGCAACTGTACATAGTTTCCCGATGCATCATAGCCCTGCACTTCAAAATGAAGATGAGGAAAAGCAGAGTAGCCGGTATTCCCACTGTATCCTATCAACTGGCCTCCAACAACTGTATCACCCACATTTACCAGCACGCCATCTTTTTTAAAGTGCCAATAGTTAGCAATGGAGCCATCGCTATGCCGGATAAAAATATAATTACCGTCCGAAAGGTTTTCCGGTTTGAGACCACCAACGTCAGAATCTTCGCGGGTGCTGGTAACCACACCTGCTCTTGCAGCGCATACTTTTGTTCCCATTTTTACTTTAAAATCCAACGCCCGTTCACCCTTGTGACTGAACAAACCTTCATATCCCTGCACGAGGAAAACTTTTTTCTTATGCTCAAAAGGTAACGAATAGATATAGCTGCTGTCATCTTTGAATTTGCCGTTCTTTAATTCAGCGGTACTGTATTGCCGTTGTGAGAAAACGGAAAGTGGGAAAAGAAGGATAACCCATGAGCGGATCATAACTGCTGGTTTTTAGTTTTGATGATCTCAGCCGCGATACTCACTGCGATCTCTTCCGGCGTCTGGCTTTTGATATCAAGACCGATAGGGGTATGGATGCGTTGCAAGGCTTCTTCGGGAAAACCATCTTTCCTGTATTCTTCAAAGAGTTTTTCCATTTTCTTCTTACTTCCCAATACTCCCAGGTAATTAAATGTTTTGGTAAGTAAAGAACGGAGGGCTATGTCATCAGTTCGGTAACCAAAGGTCATGATCACCACGTATTGGTTGGGGCCTGCAGGAATAAGATGTGATAGAGCCGTATAATCATCGACGATCATTACTTCATGAGCAAACTCATTTTGAAGTACCGTATAGAGGCCTTCTCTTTCTTCGTATAGTGTAATGTAAAAATCCATACCCCGCATCAATCTGGAAAAAGCGAGGGCGCAGTGGCCTCCCCCGATAATAAAGAGTTGATTTTTATAGCCCGTTTTTTCTATGTATTCCCAGTCTTCGTCTGTACGCATGGCGAAAGAAAAATCAGAGGCAGGTACATTCCCGGAAAATGAAATGCCACTGGAAGACAATCGCAGCTCCCCGTTCTTGTTCACCCCGAGAGAAGAAATGATCTGCTGCACCACCTCAACATCTTTTTTTAGCACAGGATATAAAAGAATTGTTTGTTCCCCCGAACAGATCATACCGCTTTGTTCTGTTGCAGCCGATTTATCGTGTATTTGTTTCCTGAGTTCCTGGACCCTGTAGGCTTGCACCTTGAGCCTTTCCTTAGCCATTTCCACAAACTTATGCTCCATTATTCCCCCGCCTATAGAACCTTCCATCCTGTTGTTTGCATTTACCGCCATTGCAAATCCCTGCCGTCCCGGACTGCTGCCTTTACTTTCTACTACATAGAGCAGCATGACAGGAGTATTTTCTTGCAGGCTTTTTAAAATGAGTTGCCAGGTTTGTAAAAGTTTTTGCATAATAAATGATTTGGCGAACCTTTTTAGGCTCGTAGAGCCGCTAAGATGATAGAAAGATAGTATAGAATAGGAATCTAAAGCGTGTAAGGCGGCATTTTGCTGTAATCGATTAGTCGTAAAATTCGAAAAGAAATTTCTCATTATACTGTACTTCAAAATCATTTAGCATTTTAAAATATTCTTCCTTAAAGGTTAAAACCTTGTGGTGTTCCTCCTGATTCATAATATATTTTATGACAGGGCCCCTTTGGCTTTTTGAGTAACTAAAAGCGCCATAGCCCGCCTGCCATTGAAATTTATCTTTTATAAACTTGCTTTCATTGATCCACTTACTGCTACTTGATTTGACCTTTCCTACAAGATCTGATATGCGCAGAGTCACCGGCATTCCAAAGAAAACATGTACATGATCTTTCCAGCCACCTACAGCAAGAGAGGTGGCTCCTTCCCCTTTTATAATGCCGGAAATGTATTTATGAAGATCGTTCCGCCAATCATTTACAATTATATTTTCCCGACCCTTAACCGCAAAGACAGAATGAATTGAAATTTGTGAATAGGTATTAGGCATAAAATGTCGGCCCTCTGGGCCTTTAATAAAATTACCGACATTGTTTCTACCAAAGCAACGCCCCTCTGGGGCTTTATTCCCGATGAAATTGTTTTTTTTCGGGTTAATCTGAAACAAAGAGTAAGAGAGGAATGAGTTAGTTATTAGGCATAAAATGTCGGCCCTCTGGGCCTTTAATAAAATTCCGACATTGTTTCTACCAAAGTAACGCCCCTCTGGGGCCTTATTCCCAATAAAATGGTTTTTTTTCGGGTTTAATCTGGAAACGATCAATAAGAAAGGGATGAATAGTAGCATAGATTCTGATTAAGAGAGTCAAAGGCCCATAGGGCCAATGTTATGGTAGAATTAAATGATAGTGTTTTCGACAAAGCCCCGTAGGGGCGATATTTTTTTTCAGGGGTAAAGATATTTTTAGCCAGGCCCTTTAGGGATTTGGGGTATATAAATTCATCAACACCTTCTCCGGTGTCATCGGTGCATCATAGGGAATATCGGCAGACGGATTAAAAGCTTTTACCGCATTACGCAATGCAAAATATGCCCCGATGCCATACATCAGTGGCGGCTCGCCGACCGCCTTGCTTTTAAAAACCGCCAGGTTATCTTTTTGTGTTTCGAGCGGATGGACAATGATCTCTTTCGGCACGGAATAAATATCCGGTACCTTATAAGTACTTAAAGCATTACTGCGAAGCCTGCCTTCTTTATCGTATACTACTTCTTCCATCGTCATCCACCCGATGCCCTGCACGATACCGCCTTCACATTGTCCCATATCCACCATCATATTCATACTTTGCCCAAAGTCATGTACCACCTTTACGGAATCTGTTTCATAGATGCCACGAAGGCAATCCACTGTTACAGTAGTAATAGCGGTACCATACACATGATAAGCAAAAGGATGTCCCTTTTCTTTGGTTGCATCATAATGAATTCCCGGGGGAGTATAATGCGCCAGCTCTGACAAACTAACCCGTTTGATATAAGCCGCCATCACCAGCTTGCTCCAGCTCCATTCGGTTTTCTTTCCATTAACATGTATCCACTCTTCCCTTATCTCGAAAGGAGGTATTTCTGTACTGCCGATATCTGCTGTGAGAATTTTTTCTTCAATAGCTACCTGCTGTAATCGTTTCAATATTTCTTTACAAGCGATCTCGGTGGCTTTGCCATTCAGGTCAGCCGCCGCACTGGCTGCGGTTGGAGAAGTATTAGCCACCCGGTATGTATTGGTGGTATTGATCTTTAT
>DATLCB010000131.1:0-6436 GCA_035526625.1 Chitinophagaceae bacterium | reverse complement strand
CCCGGTAACCTTGCCGCTGCATTCACCCGCTTCTTTTTATTTGTCTGTCATCGATAGTGTAACCGGTTGCACCAGCAATGCAAGGGTGGAAGTAGATGTGATCAAAGTGGATACTGCCTTGAGTGTATCGGGGGATTCGGTCTTTTGTGCTAATAAACCGGTCACTACAAGTTTACAGGCATTATCAATGGATGGTATCATTCAATGGTATGAAAATAATGCTGCTATTGGTGGCGCTAATGGTAATTTATTCAACCCGCAGCCATTGATGACAAGCACGTATTGGGCATCTGTGAAAAATGGGTCCTGCATAAACAATACAAGGTCCGTTATTATACAACGACTCCCTGTTCCTGCTGCCGACTTCTCTTTCGGATCAAATGAACAATGTATCAATGCACCCTTCCATATTCTTAATAAAAGCACGGAACCATCTATTAATAATTATACATGGCAGCTCAGTGATGGCCGTTCTTTTAGCAGCAAAGATCTTCTTCTTGCTTTCAGCCAACCCGGTCGTATAGGCATTTCCCTGAAAGTAATTTCAGCGGAAGGTTGCAGGGATAGTATCAGCAAATCTATAGAGATCGTTGAAAGATGTGATGTGTATGTTCCTACCGCTTTTACCCCGGGTGATAATGGCAGGAATGATGGTTTCATGCCGCGTTTTACAGGGTTATTAAAATTCAAACGATTCACTGTTTATGACCGCGGTGGTTACATTGTCTTCTCTACCAATAAGCCAGGTGAGGGTTGGGATGGAAGAGTAAAAGGCAGGGCGGTACCAACATCTGTACTTGTTTGGATATTAGAGTATGAAGCGCCGGAGGGCAGGCCCATGATGCAGAAGGGTACCGTTACGCTGATACGATAAGATATTTAGTTCCCTGCGGTAGTAAGTTCCCTGAATATCTTTTCTAATGTATTATTGCTACCAGTTTCCCAGTTTACAATATTCAGGTTTTTATTGAGAGCGATCTCCATGAGCCGGCGTTTGAGCGCATCAGCGTCATCTGTATTGAATGACCATGTAAAAGCATCGACCTGCCGGATATTTTGGATCCCTTCGAATACTTTCTCATGGACGGTTTCTTTCAATGTGAGCTTTACCTGGTTAAGATGCTTTTGCTTACCTCGGAGATTGGCCAGCCGGTCATCTGCGACAATATTCCCTTTATGGATAATGATGACCCTGTCGCACATGGCTTCTACTTCCTGCAGGATATGAGAGGAAAAAAGAACGGTCTTATTCTGTCCCTGTTTTTTTATCACTTCCCTGATCTCCACGATCTGGTTGGGATCAAGACCTGAAGTTGGCTCGTCGAGGATCAGTACTTCAGGATCATGGATAAGCGCCGCCGCCAAACCCACTCTTTGTTTATAGCCTTTGGATAACTGTCCGATCTTTTTATTGGCTTCTGAACTAAGACCGACCGTTACGATAACACTTTCAATCTTCGATTTTAAATTTTCGATTTTGTGTACTGCTGCTACAAATCCCAAATATTCCCTCACATACATATCATAATACAACGCATTCAACTCCGGCAGGTAACCTATCTTCTTTTTTGTCTCTATCGGGTGCTCACTTACATTGATGCCACAAACAAATGCTTCACCCCCGTTTTGTTGCAGGTAACCTGTGATGATCTTCATCGTGGTGGATTTACCCGCGCCATTGGGGCCGAGAAATCCCACGATCTCTCCTTTATCTATCTTGAACGAGATATTGTTAACGGCTTTCTGTTCGCCGTATTCTTTGAGAAGGTTTTTTATTTCAATGGACATAGAACGAAGTTACAGGGAATGTTTCCAGGCTGAAATGCCTGTGATAGTTTTAACGAAATGATCAGAGATCGTCGTACTCATAAAGCGGGTCGATATGAGTACCTGCTTCCATCTCAAAGACAGGTTTGATGAGGCCATCGTTCAATCCATAGACCCATCCATGTAAATGAGGGCGCTGTTCCAGGCGCCAGGCACGCTGGATAATAGAGGTCTTCGCAAGATTCAATATTTGCTCTTTTACATTCAACTCTGTTAGCCTGTCGCATCTCTTTTCCTCTTCTTTTATTTTATCCAGTTCTTCACGGTGAAGCCGGTACACATCTTTGATATTGCGCAGCCACATGTTCAGTACCGGTTTAAAATCTGTTTTACTCGTAGCTGCTTTGATGCCCCCGCATCCATAATGGCCGCAGATGATCACATGTTTCACTTTAAGGTGATTGACCGCATAGTCGAGTACACTCAGCACATTCACATCGGTATTGATCACCAGGTTCGCCACATTGCGGTGCACAAATATCTCTCCGGGTTGTGTACCGGTGATCTCGTTGGCGGGCACCCGGCTATCACTGCAACCGATCCACAGGAACTCCGGCGTTTGTAAATGAACCAGCCTGTCAAAGAAATCAGGGTCATCTTTTTTCTTTCCTTCGGCCCATGCTTTATTCTCCGACAATAATTTTTCGTATGATTTCATGATAATAGTATGTTAGCAAAAAAAGTCAACAAACTAAAGGTCAAATTTTTTTCCTTTTCTTCAATATAGCGAAGAATCGGGTTTTTTATCGGTTTTATTATTCCGGTAGGAATTATTATCTGTCCAGCGTAAAAATTGCACAATCAGTTTGGACGAGCAATGATTATGAAGTAATTTGCGCCAGCTTTATGCGAAACAAAAACAATAATTTCTCTGGTTTTCAAAGGGCCTCTTCGATCCTGATGATCCTTGCCCTGCTTTGGCTGACCATAAGCGCTCCTTTTGTTTTTGAAAGTAACCAGCGTCTCGCGGCAGAAAAAACGCAGGAAACTACTTCGGCACTGGCTACCAATGATGCGGCAGAGGATGATACGGAGCCCTTCAGTAATACAACAGAAGAAAAAGCCCCCAGCAATCCAAACACACTCTCGGAAGAATACCTTCATCACCACGATCACTCGCAGTATCATATGATATCGCTATTAGACGCCTCTCTGTACATACATGGCGATGCGGGTACTTATATAGCCTATCACGGCGAACTACTCGTACCTCCGCCCAACCGGGCATAATCTCTTTTTTTCCTATTAAGTATTGATTATCCCGTTAACACGGGGTGATACTCTATTATTATTTACGGGCTATCGTTCCGTGAACGACGGCATTAAAACATCATTATGAGAAAGCACTCAAAAGAGTTTTTGGCGGGACTTACTCCTGCACAAGCATTTGAACTATTGGTTGAAGGGAATAAACGTTTTATCAATAACCTGCAGACCGCTCATGATCATCTTGAATTGATCAACCAGACACGTGAAGGGCAATACCCTTTTGCCGTTATCCTGAGTTGTATGGATTCCCGGACATCGGTAGAACTCATATTCGACCAGGGCCTCGGCGACCTGTTCAGTATCCGTGTAGCCGGGAATGTGGTCAACGAAGATATCGTGGCCAGCATCGAATATGCGGTAAAATATATCGGTTCCAAATTACTGGTGGTGCTGGGACATACTGGTTGCGGCGCCATAAAAAGCGCAAAGCAGGGCGTAACTGATGGACATATCACCAACTTACTTAAACGCATACAACCGGCGATCAGCAAAGCGATGTTGCAGCACGACGGGGAGCATACATTCGGTGACAGCGTGGCCTATGCCAACGTGGAGAATAGCCTCGAGCAGATACTTACCACGAGTGATATTGTAAAAAATATGTTTCGCAACGGACAGATCGGTATCGTGGGTGGCATCTATAACGTAGAGAACGGGGCGGTTGATTTTTTCAAAGATCTTACCCGGTCAAACGAGGAGAAAAAAGGAAAGAGCCTTGTCAGCACTAACGATCATTAAAATCAGAAGGCATTAAAAAGTATAATATTATGAAATTACTATTGAAGAATTTAAAGACAGATATTCCTTCAGGACTAGTGGTGTTCCTTGTGGCGCTGCCCTTATGTTTAGGTATTTCGCTGGCATCGGGGGCGCCATTTTTCAGTGGGATCATTTCCGGTATCGTCGGGGGTATTGTCATCGGCTCACTGAGCAACTCACCGTTGAGTGTGAGCGGGCCAGCTGCAGGGCTCGCAGCATTGGTACTCGGCGCTATTACGGCCATTGGCGATTACAGCATGTTCCTGTGTGCGGTGGTGATAGCAGGAGTGCTGCAGGTATTGCTGGGATCATTAAAACTTGGCGGCATTGCGGATTATATTCCGGGCAGTGTGATCAAAGGGATGCTTACGAGTATCGGGATCTTGATCATTGCAAAGCAAATACCCCATGCATTCGGATATGATAAAGATGAAAAGGGGAATGCGACAGAACTGATCCCGTATGGTTACGAGGATATGCATGAGTTACTGCAGCCCCTGCATCATATCGAAGTAGGTGTATTCCTGCTATGTGTTGTCTCGATCATTATCATGTGGGCCTGGGAAAAACCTTTTATCAAGAAAAGAGTGAAATTCATTCCCGGCGCCCTGATCGCTGTTATTGCAACGGTGCTGATCAACGAAATATGGATCCGTAGCGGCAGTATACTTGCTGCACAGAATGAACACCTGGTGCAGATACAGGTTGCGGAAAGCAGCAGCGAGTTCTTCGGGTTCTTTACTTTGCCTGATATGAACGGTTTTTTCAACACCACCGTGATTATCTATGGGGTCGTGATAGCCATCATTGCCTCACTCGAAACCTTGTTGAGCATAGAAGCAATTGATAATCTTGACCCGGAAAGAAGAGTGACGAATACCAACAAAGAACTCTTCGCACAAGGGGTAGGCAATACGGTAGCCGGTTTGATCGGAGGACTGCCCGTCACCAGTGTGATCGTTCGAAGCAGCGCTAATGTGAATGCGGGCGCCAGGTCGAAGGCATCGACTATCATTCATGGGTTGCTGTTATTGCTTTCGGTCATTGCTATCCCTGTATTGCTGAACACGATCCCCTTATCAGCCCTGGCAGCCATCCTGCTGATCACGGGTTATAAACTTGCCAAACCATCCGTTTTTATCAATTACTGGAAAGCAGGTAAGTACCAGTTCGTACCTTTTATCGTAACAGTGATCGTCATTATAGCTATAGATCTCGTGGGTGTGGTGCCGGTATTGGGTGGAAAGGGTTTACTGATCGGGGTGATCGCAGGTATCTTTGCGGCGATGGGGGCTATCCTGCATGGGAACCTGAAGAATTCTTACTACTTCCATTCTTCCCGTCACAAGGAAGGGAATACGATCACGATCCGTTTGTCTGAAGAAGTTTCTTTTTTGAATAAGGCGGCCATCCGGCAAACACTGGATCATATGCCGGCCCAATCTTCTGTAGTGATCGATGCATCCAATACCAGGTATATCGATTTTGATGTATTGGAAACGATCAAGGAGTTCAGGGATATCAAAGCACCACTCAAATACATCCAGCTTCAGTTGGTAGGTTTTAAAGAAGCATACCAGTTGGAAGGGTATACATTGGTACAATCACAATGATCATTAAATCCTCCTTTGTTCTTTGCAGGGACAGGGGAGGCTTTCTTTCTATAACTCTTTCGACCGGGAGGGCAACTGATCGTACTCACCGCGAAAGGCATACCAGCCAAAGATCACCAGGCCGATAGCGATGGGAGTGAAGATCGCGATGATGATGATCCAGATAACAGGATTATTGATATCCTTTTTACCTGCCGCATCAATATTGTTGATAGCGCCACTAACCAATTCATAAATAACAAAAGGAGCTATGAGTAAAAAAAGTAACCCGAAGTATCTTTTAAATGCATTCATGAACTATTTCTTTTAATTGTCAGTTATCAACTATCAGTTATCATCTAATCCCTCACATTCTTGTCAATTCTATTTGTCAAATACATCGTACCGATAAGCAAACATAAAATAGCCACACCGATCGGGTACCATAAACCCACCAAAGGATCTGCAGGATAAGTAGTGGTCAGCAACACCCCGATAAAAGGAACCAATCCCCCAAACACACCATTACCGATATGGTAAGGTAGCGACATAGATGTGTATCTTATTTTAGTGGGAAACATTTCTACGAGGAACGCAGCGATTGGGCCATAGACCATGGTAACGTATAATATCAACAGAAAGACAAGGCCTATGAATTTCCAGTAAAGATTTCCTGGCAGAATCTTATCTGTATATTTAGCGCCTCCTCCAAATTTGATAAAGGTATTATCTATAGAATCGCCTGGATAGGTAGTGTCTGTTCTTACCTCTTTGAACTTAATGCCCTTTTTGAACGAATAGTTGTTTTGAGAAGTTGTTATAATCATCCCTTTGTTTAAGAGGGAATCCTGTTTGAGGATCACAATATTCATCGTATGGCCTGCATCTAGAAATTTTGACATTTTGTCGAAATAGGCATCGCTTTCAAAAAATTCTTTTGCATTGATTTTTTCATCCTTAGGGTAAGCTGGTAAAAGACTTAAAGACGA